>NZ_BAAGPQ010000011.1:156738-198353 GCF_054783995.1 Actinocorallia aurea | reverse complement strand
GAGAGTAGGACACCGCCGCAATACACTTGGGAAAGGCCCCGAACTTCGGTTCGGGGCCTTTCCGCATTTCCGCTCACACGGAAAAGTCTGGTCGCGGAGAGTGACCCGTGGCGGCGGGAGCGTGTTCTCTGCGTGGGGCGTTCTTGCATCAGATGACCGCATTATAGGATTTCAGTCATCAAACGGCACTGAAGTGCCCGAAATCCCAGTGGTGGTGACGCCGTGGCAAAGACCGTGCTCTTGCGGGGCCGCCGACGCGAGCTGGCGGAGCTGGACGCGCTGGTGGACAAGGCGGGCGCGGGGCGGAGTTGCGCGCTCGTCGTGTCCGGTGAGGCGGGTGTCGGCAAGACCGCCCTCTTGGACCACATGGCGGCGCGCGCCGCGGTCGGCGCCAGGGTCGAGCGCATCTCCGCCTCCGAGGCGGAGATGGAGTTGGCGTACGCCGGCCTCCAACAGCTGTGCGCGCCGCTGATGGGCGCCGCCGACCGCCTGCCCGGTCCGCAGCGCGAGGCGATCGAGGCGGCTTTCGGTCTGCGCCGCTCCGCCGCGCCCAGCCCTTTCCTCGTCGGACTCGCGGTCCTCGGGCTGCTGACGGCGGCCGCCGATGCCCGGCCGCTGCTCTGCGTCGTCGACGACGCGCAGTGGCTCGACGTGGCGTCGGCGGATGCGCTCGCCTTCGCCGCGCGGCGTCTCGACGCGGAGGGGATCGTCCTCGTCCTCGCCATGCGCAAGGTCGACTCGGTGTTCGCGGGGCTCCGGCAGATGGCCGTCGAAGGGGTGGCGCAGACCGACGCGCTCGCGCTTCTGCGCCTCGCCGTCCCCGGCGGCCTCGACCGGCGGGTGCGCGACCAGCTGATCGCCGAGGCGCGCGGCAATCCTCTCGCGCTGCGCGAGCTGCCGCGGGCGCTGAGCCCCGCCGAGATCGCTGGCGGGTTCGCGCTCACCGGCGCCATGCCGCTGGAGAGCCGGATCGAGCGGAGCCTGATCGCGCAGCTCCAGCCCCTGCCGGAGTCGGCGCGCCTCTTGCTGCTGCTGGCCGCCGCGGATCCGACCGGGGATCCCGACCTGCTGCTGCGGGCGAGCACGGCCCTGGGGCTAGGCCGGGAGGACGTCGACGCCGCAGAACAGGCCGACGCCCTCCACGTCGGCACGCACGTCGGCTTCCGCCATCCGCTCGTACGGTCGGCGGTCTACCGGGCGGCGTCGCGCAGCGAGCGGCGGCGCGTGCACGCCGCGCTGGCCGACGCCACGAGCCCCGAGCACGACCCCGACCGCCGGGCCTGGCATCAGGCGAGTGCGACGCTGCGTCCGGACGAGGACGTGGCCGCCGATCTCGAACGTTCCGCGGCGCGAGCGCGCATGCGGGGCGGCGCGGCCGCCGCCGCCGCGTTCCTGGAGCGGGCGGCCGCGCTGACGCCCTCGCCGGACCGCCGTGCGGAGCGGCTGATCGCGGCGGCCGAGGCCAAGCACGACGCGGGTGCGCCCGCGGCGGCCCTCAGCCTGCTCGACAGCATCCGCGGCCACTCCCTCACCCCGCTTCAGGAGGCGCTCGTCGCCCGGCTGCGCGCCCGCGCGGGATACGCGATGCGCCGCGACCGCACCGGGGCTCGGCTCCTGCTGGCCGCGGCGCAGGGACTCGAAGGGCTCGATCCGGTCCTGGCCCGCGACACCTACATCGAGGCGCTGTCCGCCGCGCTCTACGGTGGAAGGCTCGGGGACGCCGAGCAGGTGGCCGCGGTCGCGCACGCGATCCTGGACGCGACCGACGGCGAGGAGTCCGGCCGCGCTCGGGACCTGATCCTGCGGGGTCAGGCGCTGCTCGCCGCGCGCGGGCAGGAGGCCGCGATCGACACGCTGCGCCAGGCTCAGCGCGCGTTCCTCGACCAGGCCCCGGACTCGCTCGAACTGCACTGGATGTGGTTCGCCTCCCGCGCGGCGCAGGACCTCTGGGACGCCCGCGGACTCCGGGCCCTCGCCGACCGCCAGGTCGACCTGGCCCGCGCCGCCGGCGTCGTGACGGTCCTGCCGATCGCGCTGAGCCTGCTGATGGTGGCGCAGACCGTCGATGGTGAACTCGACGCCGCCGAGGCGTCCTGCGACGAGATCGACGCCATCAAGGAGGTCACCGGGCATCCTCTGCCGCAGTACGGGCGGCTCTTCCTCGCCGCCTACCGGGGCCAGGCCGACGAGGCCGAACCCCTGGCAGCGGAGATCCGGGCCGACGCCGAGGCGCGCGGCGAGGGCTACGGGCTGAGCGCGGTCAACTTCGGCGAGGCCATCCTCTACAACGGGCTGGGCCGTTTCGCCGAGGCGGTCGCCGCCGCCCGCCGGGAACTGCCCTACACCCATGAGCTGAGCCACGCGATGCGCGCGCTGCTGGAACTCATCGAGGCGGCCACCCGCACCGGTGAGCGCGAGCTCGCCGAGCAGGCCTTCGCGCAGCTCGCGGACGTCACGCGGCCGGTGGGCACGACCTGGGCGCAGGCCGTGCTGACGATGGCCGAGGCGCAGCTGCGCGCGGGCGACGAGGCCGAAGCCCTGTTCCAGGACGCGATCGCGCGCTTCGAAGAAGAGCGGATCCGGATCATGGTGGGGCGGTGCCGGCTGCTGTACGGGGAGGAACTGATCAGAGCGGGTAGGCCCGCGGCCGCACGCGAGCAGCTCCGGATCGCCCACGGGGTGCTGTCGGACATCGGCCTGCACGGATTCGCCCAGCGCGCGGCACGGGGGCTCGCCGCGAGCGGCGGGGCCCCGCGCGTGCCCGTGCGCGGCGCGACGGCGCGCCTCACCGCCCAGGAGCTCAATGTGGCGCGCCTCGCCAGGGAAGGGCTCACCAACCGCGACATCGGAGCGCGCCTGTTCGTCAGCGAGCGCACCGCCGAGTACCACCTGAGAAAGGTCTTCACGAAGCTCGGCATCAGGAGCCGCACCGAACTGCAGACCGCCCTCACCGACGCCGACCAGCCGCCTCCGACCGGCGAGGCCCCCGAGCCCACGCACCGAGTCGCCGAGCCCTGACGCCTCCCGGGTGGCCGCCGCCCCGCGCGCGGCTGCCGGGTGGGCGCCGCACCGCGCGCGGGTCCTGGGCGGGCGCGGCGAGGCGGCCCGGCGGGGGCGGGTGAAGTCCCCGGCCCGGTCGACGTCGCCGCCGCTCCGCTACGCCGGGTCCTGCCGGCGGGCGCGGACGAGGGGGAGGTAGACCTCGTCGACGATCTCGGTGAGGACGTGGTCCGGGGCGGTGGGGACGCCGCGGACCACGAACTCGTTGCGGAGCAGGACCATGGCGACGGTGGCCACGCGGGGGTGGAGGGCTTCGGGGGGCGCCTCGCCGCGGGCCACGGCGCGGCCGAGGATGGTCAGCCAGGGGGCCACGGCGGCGTCGTCGGACCGGTCCTGGAGCTGGGTGAGCAGTTCGGCGGCGCCGCCCGCGGCGGCCATGAGGTCGCGCAGGATCGCGCCGAGCGGGGAGCTCCAGTAGCGGTTGGCGCGGCGGAGCTGCTCCAGGACGTCGGCGCGCAGCTCGCCGGTGTCGGGGGGCGGGACGGCCTTGGTGAGCCTCCGGTAGGCGGCGGCGCCGAGGGCGAGGCGGTTCGGCCAGCGGCGGTAGAGGGCGTTCTTGTTGGTGCCGGCCCGGGCGGCGACCCGGTCCATGGTCATGCCCGCGTAGCCGGATTCGGTGAGCTCGGCGACGGCGGCGTCCAGGATCGCCTCCTCCAGGGCGGCGCCGCGCCGCCGCGTGCTCGCGCTCATGGCCCTCTCCTGGTCGACTCGTGCCGATCGTACCGCTCCGCGGGGTGCCGCGGCCGAGGCACTTAGGGTACGGTTCGTACCCTAAAAACCTTTCAGCAGGAGGCCGGCGATGCGCGCCTACGGCGTCACCTACGACACGGGTTTCCGCTCCGGCGGAACCACCACCCACGAGCCGTTCGACTCCGCGGCCGTCGCCCGCGACCTGCGGGTCATCCGGGAGGAACTGCACTGCGACGCGGTCCGGGTGACCGGCGGGATCCAGGACAGGCTGGAGACCGCCGCCCGGCACGCGGCGTCCGCCGGGTTGGAGGTCTGGTACTGCCCGTTCACCAACGACCTGACCCGCGCCGAACTCCTGGACTTCCTCCTCGACGGGGCGGAGCGCGCCGAGCGCCTGCGCCGGGAGGGGGCCGAGGTGGTGTTCGTGGCGGGCTCGGAGATCTCCCTGATGACCGAGGGATTCCTGCCGGGGTCGTCGATGGGGGAGCGGGTCGCGGCGCTCACCGACCCGGCCCGCGCCCGCGCGTTGGTCCCCGCTCTCCAGACGGCGGTCCGGGACTTCTTCGCCGAGGCGATCCCGCTCGTCCGCGCCAGGTTCGCCGGCCGCGTCACCTACGCGTCACTGCCCATGGAGGCCGTCGACTGGACCCTCTTCGACATCATCGCCACCGACGCCGCCTACCGCGACGCCCACACCCCGCCCGACCACCGCGAGCGCCTGCGCGCTCTCACCGCGGGCCCGAAGCCCTACGCCGTCACCGAATGCGGCTGCGCCGCCTACCGGGGCGCCGCCGCCCGAGGCGGCCGAGCCGACGACGTCCTCGTCTGGAACGCCGCAGCCCGCCCCGTCGCCCTGCGCGAGCCGATCACCCGCGACGAGGACGAGCAGGCCGCCCGCATCATCGAGGTCCTCACCGACTTCGCCGAGGACGGCGTCGACACCGCCTTCGTCAACACCTTCGTCCGCCACGACCTCCCCGCCTCCCCCGACCCCGCCCGCGACTACGACGCCGCGAGCTTCGCCCTCGTCGCCCCCACCACCCCGCCCTCCTGGACCCCCAAACAGGCCTTCCACGCCCTCGCCCGCTACGGCCGGACCAGGCGGGACACCGGCGCGTAGGCGGGGCGACGCGTTCGGGCGCGGCGGGTCGGCGCGGGTCAGAAGGTCTCGCCGAACCAGACGGTGCGGGAGGTGAGAAGGGGGCGCACGGTCTCGATGATGTGCTCCTGGAAGTGGGGGGTGGCGGCGTGGGCGTCGAAGGCCGCGGCGTCCACGTACTGCTCGTAGATGGTGAAGGCGGTCTCGCCGGCGGGTGACTCGGCGTCGGTGTGGACGACGTAGGCGAGGTTGCCGGGTTCGTCGGGAGTGCGGGCGGCCATCTCGGCGAGATGGGCGCGCACGACGGGGGCGTCGGCCTCGGCGCAGCGGTAGTGGGCGATGACGGCGTAGGGCACGGTCTTCTCCTCGGGGCAGGTCAGGGCTGGTCTTCCCGTCGATTCCACCATGCCGGTGATCGCGGGCGGCCGACACGGTGTGCAAGCAATGGATGCCCTCGGACGGATGGTTCCGGACTCCCGGAATTTCTATCGTGGGCCCGGCGGAGAAGCCCGGTGAAGAAGTCCGGACCCCCTTGTCGAGACAGCCCCGAGGAGCGCTTGATGGCCTTGCAGTCGATGGAGACCCTTTCCGGAGGACGCTGGGTGGGCGCCGACTCCTGGGTCGAGGTGTACGACCCGACCGATCTCAGGGAGCCCGTCGCGGCGGTCCCCGCGCTCGGCCCCGAAGCCGTCACCGCGGCCTACGACGCGGCCGAGGCGGCCTTCGCGGGCTGGAAGCGGACGTCGCCGTTCGAGCGGGCCAAGGTCTTCACCAAGGCGGCGGCGCTGCTGCGGGAGCGGGCCGCGGAGATCGCGGAGGCCGTCGGCACCGAGAACGGCAAGACCCGGGCGGAGGCGCGCGGCGAGACGGAGAAGGCCGCGGACTTCTTCGAGTACTACGCGGCGGTCGCCCGCGAGGGCTACGGCACCCTGATCCACGACGTGCGGCCCGGCACCCGGACGAGTTTCCAGAGCGAGCCGATCGGCGTCGTCCTGGCGATCACGCCTTGGAACGATCCGCTGCTCACGCCCGCCCGCAAGCTCGCCCCGGCGCTCGCCGCGGGCAACACCGCGATCCTGAAGCCGGCGACCGAGACCCCGATGTCCGGCCTGCACCTGGCGCGCGCCCTGCACGACGCGGGCCTTCCCGCGGGCGTCCTGAACGTGGTGACGGGCCGGACCGGCCTCATCTCCGACGCCCTCCTCGACGACCCGCGCATCGCCGCCGTGACGTTCACCGGAAGCAACCAGGTCGGTGAGACGCTCCGCGTCCGCCTCGCGTCCCGGAACATCAGGTTCCAGGGGGAGTTGGGCGGCAAGAACGCCTCGGTGGTCCTCGCCGACGCCGATCTGGAGGCCGCCGCGACCGCCGTCGTCGCCGCCTCGTTCGGCCAGGCGGGCCAGCGCTGCACCGCGACGAGCCGCGTCCTCGTCCAGCGCGAGGTCCAGGACGCCTTCGCCGAGGCCCTGCGCGCCAAGGTGGCCGCCCTGCGCCTCGGCAACGGCCGGGAGGACGGCGTGAACGTCGGCCCCCTCGTCAGCGCCGGCCACCGCGACGGGGTCCTCGCCGACATCGACCGCGCGGTCGAGCAGGGCGCCAAGGTGGACGTCGGAGGCGGCGCCCCGGAAGGGGAGGAGTACGCCCACGGCTGCTACGTGGCCCCGACGGTCCTCGCAGGGGTCACCCCCGAGATGGACGTGTGGCGGCACGAGGTGTTCGGGCCCGTCGTCGTCCTGCGCGCCTTCGACACGCTGGACGAGGCGGTCGAGGCCGTCAACGACTCCGATTTCGGCCTCGCCGCCGCGATCTTCACCCGCGACCTCGGCGCGGCCCACCGCTTCATCGAGGCGGTCGACTGCGGCCAGGTCGCGGTCAACACGACGACGTCCGGCTGGGACGTGCACCACCCGTTCGGCGGGTTCCGCGACTCGGGCTCGGCCTTCAAGGAGCAGGGGAGCGAGGCGCTGCGCTTCTACACCCGGGTGAAGACGGTCGCGATCCACTATGGAGGGTGACGGGCGCGCGCCCGGACGCGACAGCAGAGATGAACGGATAAGTGGAACATGGCCGAAGAAAGCATCGGAATCGTCGGCGCGGGCATCGTCGGACTGGCGATAGCACGTGAGATCACCCGGCGCAGGCCCGGAACGAGGGTCGTCGTCCTGGAGAAGGAGGACCGTGTCGCGGTCCACCAGACCGGCCACAACTCCGGCGTGGTGCACGCGGGCATCTACTACAAGCCCGGCAGCCTCAAGGCCGAGCTGTGCACCCGCGGAAGGCTCCTGCTGCGCGAGTACTGCCAAGAGCGCGGCCTGCCTTACGACGAGTGCGGCAAGCTCGTCGTGGCGGTCTCCGCCGAGGAGGTCGCCCGCATGGACGACCTCCACAGGCGCGCGGACACCAACGCGGTGCCCGGCCTGCGCAGGGTCGGCCCGGAGGAGATCAGGGAGATCGAGCCGCACGCGACGGGCCTCGCCGCGCTGTACTCGCCCGTCACCGCGATCACCGACTACGTGAGGATCGCCGAGTCGTTCGCCGCGGAGATCACCGAGGCGGGCGGCGAGATCAGGTTCGGCTTCCCCGTGGACGGCGTCCGCGAGGCGCCCGGCGGCATGGAGCTGTCCTCCGGCGAGGAGCGCGTCAAGGTCGACCGGGTGATCCTGTGCGCGGGCATCCAGTCCGACGCCGTCGGCAGGATGGCCGGAGACACCGCGGAGCCCCGCATCATCCCCTTCCGCGGGGAGTACATGGTGATCCGTCCGGAGAAGCGCGACATGATCCGCGGCCTCATCTATCCCGTCCCCGACCCGCGCTACCCGTTCCTCGGCGTCCACTTCACCCGAAGGGTCTCCGGCGAGGTCGAGGTGGGCCCCAACGCCGTGCTGGCCTTCGCCAAGGAGGGCTACCGGCTGTCGGACGTGTCCGCGCGCGACCTGGCCGCGATCGCGTCCTGGCCCGGCATGTGGCGGATGGCGCTGCGGCATTGGCGCACCGGCGTCAAGGAGATGTACGGATCATTCTCCAAGCGCGCCTACATGAAAGACGCCAAGCGGTATGTGCCGGAAATCGGCGCGGCCGACGTCGTGCGCGCCGGATCGGGCGTCCGCGCCCAGGCCCTGGACCGCGACGGCGCCCTTGTCGACGATTTCCGCATTCACCGGTTGGGGAACGTCACCGCGGTCCGCAATGCCCCCTCGCCTGCGGCGACGTCCTCCATGGCCATCGCCGAGTACGTCCTCGACGTGCTCGACGGAAAGTCGGCCGACTGACGGGGGAGCATCGCGATTCGTGCAACAACCGTTTGCGCGGCGCGGACTCCGCAAAACGCGCTCCCCCCTCTAGCGTTTTATCCGCACCACTCGAAGACCCGATTTCCCCGGTCCTCGGCAGCCCCCGCGTCACCCGACGATAGGAAACAGATCATGTTCGTTGTCGACTCCCAGGTCCACATCTGGAAGGAAGAGACCCCGGACCGCCCGTGGGTCCCCGGCGCACGGGAGCGTATCCGCCTCAACGGCCACCGCGAGGACCCCTTCAGCTACGAGGAGTGCCTTGAGCTGATGGACGAGGCCGGCGTCAACCGAGCCCTCATCCTGCCCCCGTCGTGGGAGGGCGACCGGATCGACTACGCCCTGGAGGCCTGCGAGGCCCACCCGGACCGCTTCGGGATCATGGCCCGCATCCCGCAGAACAAGCCCGAAGAGGGCAAGGCCATGCTGAAGGACTTCGCCCAGAACCCGTACGTCAAGGGCACCCGGCTGACGTTCCACCGGCCGCAGGACCGCAACTGGATGATCGACGGCACCAACGACTGGTACTGGCCGATCGCCGAGGAGCTGAACATCCCGACGATGGTGCACGCCCCGGTGTGGAAGGCCGAACTCGGCACCATCGCGGGCGACCACCCGGGACTGAAGATCATCATCGACCACATGGGCATCATGGCCCGCTGCGTCGACGACGCCATCGGCTACTGGGCCGCCGAGACCGCGGACCTGCACGTGCACCCCAACATCTACGTGAAGGTCTCCGCGCTCCCCGGCTACTCCACCGCGCCCTTCCCCAACCTGAACATCGAGAAGTACGTCCGCAACATGGTCGACAAGATGGGTCCGGAGCGCTGCTTCTGGGGCACCGACATCACCCGGCTGCTCGGCCACGGACTCACCTACACCGACACGATCGAGCAGTTCACCAAGCACTTCGACTTCACCGCCGAAGAGCTGGAGCACATCATGGGCAAGGGCATCTGCGACGTCCTCGACTGGCCGATCGAGGGCTGATCCCGACATGACGCATCCCACCGACAAGACGACCGATGGCGGCGACGCCGTCATCGCGGCCTTCAACGCGATCGGGTCCGACTACGTCTTCTCCTCCCCGGGATCGGAGTGGGCCCCGGTCTGGGAGTCGCTGGCCCGGAGGCACCGCGACGGCCTGCCCTGCCCGAAGTACCTGGACCTGACGCACGAGACCGTCGCCGTCGGCATGGCCACCGGCTACGGGCTCGTCAAGCGCCGCGCCCAGGGCGTGCTCCTGCACGCCGGTCCGGGCCTGCTCCAGGGCTCGATGGCCGTGCACGGCGCGCTCCTGGCGGGCGTGCCCATGGTGGTGGCCTCCTCGGAGTCCTCCACCTACGGCGACGGGCCCGGCCCCGACCCGGGCGGGCAGTGGTACCGCAACCTCTCCGTCGTCGGTGGGCCGCACGGCATGGCCAGGCCCTTCGTCAAGTGGGCCAACGAGGCGGCGAGCGTGCACACGCTCCCCGGCATGGTCACCCGTTCGGCGGAGCTCGCCGAACGGGCCCCGGCCGGGCCCGCCTACCTCAACATCCCGCTCGAAGTGCTGCTGGAGCCGTGGGAGGAGCGCGACCTGAAGAAGGTCGCGCCCAAGGGCTCCACGGTCAGCGCCCCGGACGAGATCCAGGAGGTCCTCGACCTCATCGCGGCCGCCGCGAACCCCGTCATCGTCACCGAGACGGCCGGGCGTGAGGCGGGCGGCATGGAGGCGCTCACCGCGTTCGCCGAGGCGCTGCGCATCCCCGTCGTGGAGCCGCCGTCGGCGGTGTGCGCGAACTTCCCGAGGACGCACGGCCTGCACGTCGGACCGGACATCGAGCCGTGGATGGACACCGCGGACCTGATGATCCTGGTGAACTGCCGGGCGCCGTTCTACCCGCCGAGCCGCCGGCCGTCGAAGGCGCGGATCGTCGTCATCGACGAGGTGCCGCAGCGGCCGCACGTGGCCTACCAGGTGCTCTACGCCGACCGGTACCTCGAAGGCGGCGTCGCGGCGACGCTGCGCGAGCTGACCCGGCTCACGGCCCGGACCGCGCCGGTGCCCGCCGCGGTCCTGGACGCGCGAGGGCAGGCCGCCGCGGAGCTCCGGGCCGCCGAGGTCAGGGCGATCGAGGCAGCCGAGAGCCGCGCCGCCTCCGCGGAGGCGATCGACCCGGTGGCGGTCGCGGTCGCGCTGCGCGAGCTGCTCGCCCAGGACGACCCGATCATCGTGGACGAGACGATCACGCACAGCCGCGTCGTGTCCCGGCACCTGAAGCGGTCCACCCCGGACTCGTACTTCTACGTGCAGGGCGGACTCGGCCAGGGCATCGGGGTCGCGCTGGGCGTGAAGCTCGCCGCGCCCGAGCGGCCCGTCGTCTTCACCGTCGGGGACGGGGCGTTCCTCTACAACCCGGTCATCCCATCGCTGGACGCGGCCAAGCGGTACGGCATCCCGCTGCTGATCGTCATCTTCAACAACCGCAAATACCTGTCCATGAAGATGAACCACCTGCGGTTCTACCCCGAAGGGGCCGCCGTGCAGACCGGCGAGTTCCTGGGCGTCGACCTCGCCGGGCAGCCCGAGCTCGCGAAGTTCGCCGAACCCTTCGGGTTCCACGGCGAGAGCGTCGACCGCCCCGCCGACCTGGCCCCGGCGCTCGACCGCGCCCTCAAGGCGGTCCGCGAGGGCACCACCGCGGTCGTCAACATCTCCACTTCCCGCTAGATCGTCCGCTAGATCCGGAGCATCCAGAAATGTCACCAGCGAAAGTCGTGGTCGCCGCCGATGACCTCACCGGCTTCACCACCGAGCTGTTCACCCGGGCGGGCAGCAGTCCCGAGCACGCGGAGACCATCGCCGCAGTGCTGATCTGGGCGGGCCTGCGCGGCGTGGACTCCCACGGCGTCTCCCGCGTGCCCCGCTACCTGGAGCTGCTGGAGTCCGGCGAGGCCAACCGCGACCCGAAGATGGAGCTCGTCTCGACGGTTCCGGGCGTCGCCGTCCTCGACGCCGACCGAGCGCCCGGCCCCATCGCGCTCACCGCCGCCGCCGACGAGGCGATCGCGCGGGCGAAGGCGAACGGCATCGGCGCCGTAGGCGTCCGGCAGACCGTGCACACCGGCGCGATCGGCTACTACACGACGCGGATCGCCGAGGCGGGACTGACGGGCATCGCGTTCGTCGCGGGCATGCCGAACATGGCCTACACCGGGGCGAAGGGCGCGGCCGTCGCGACGAGCCCGCTGTCGATCGCGATCCCCGCGACCGGCAGGCCGCCCGTCCTGCTCGACATGGCGACCGCCACGATCGCGCTCGGGAAGATCGCGCAGTACCGGGGCAGCGGCACCCCGCTGCCCGAGGGCGCCGCCGCCACGGCCGACGGCATCCCCACCACGGACCCGGCACTGGCCAAGATCCCGCTGCCGATGTCCGGCGCGAAGGGCGCGGGCATGTCCCTGGCCTTCGAGCTGATCACCAGCGTGCTCGTCGGCGCGCCGATCGTCGCGAAGTTCCACGGTGGCGACCGCAAGCACCGGCAGAACGCGCTCATCCTCGCCCTCGACCCCGCCGCGTTCGGCGACGGCGCCGCCTACCCCGGCGCCGTCGCGGAGACCCTCGACGTCCTCAAGGGCCTGCCCCGCGCCGACGAGGCCACCGAGATCTTCTACCCGGGCGAGCGCAGCACCGCCGTCGCCGCTCGGCGCGGCGCGACCGGCATCCCGGTCGGCCCGAAGATCTGGAAGGAACTGGAGGTCGCCGCCGAGAAGCTGGGCGTGAAGGTTCCGGGTCCCGTCGCGGGCTGAGTCCGGTCCGGGCCGGTCGCGCGGAACGCGAACCAGGCGGCTGAAGACACGGGCGGGCCCACCGGCTGGGGTGGTCCCGACCCGGCGGCCGGGCGCGCCGTCCCCTCTCTCCCGGAGGCGGCGCCCCGGCCACACCCGTCTCGGCCGGAAACGTCCGAATGTGTCCGGTTCCCATGATCTCGATGCCGCGCGAACCTTACAGTGATCCCTTATGGACGCGGACCTGGAGCCCGGAATGGTCGCCGTCCCCGCGGGGCGGGTGACGCTGTCGGACCGGCGGACGGAACGCGCGTGGTCGGTCGAGGTCGCGCCCTTCCGGATGGGGGCCTTCCCGGTGACGCAGGCCGCGTACGAGCGGGTGACCGGTCGGCGGCCGAGCATCGCGCGAGGCGGTCGCCTGCCCGTCGAGAACGTCTCGTGGTGGGACGCCGTCGCGTTCTGCAACGCGCTGTCCCGGAGCGAGGGCCTGACCCCCGCGTACCGTCTCCGGGGAGGGGACGAGGTCGCTTGGGACGCCTCCGCGGACGGCTACCGCCTGCCGACCGAAGCGGAGTGGGAGCACGCCTGCCGCGCGGGCACCACCGGCCCCCGGTACGGCGCGCTCGACGAGATCGCCTGGCACCAGGGCAACTCCGAAGGCCGGATCCGCCCCGTCGGCGGCAGGCGGCCGAACCCCTGGGGCCTGCACGACATGCTCGGCAACACCTGGGACTGGTGCTGGGACGTGTACGACGCCGAGGTGTACGGCGCCTACCGCGTCCTGCGAGGCGGCGGCTGGGCCGACGAGCACTGGAGCTGCCGCGCCTCCGTCCGCCGCCGCAGCCACCCCACCTTCCGCATCGACGACGTGGGCTTCCGCGTCGCCCGGTCTCCCGGGGCGGCGCACCGCACACCGTGATCGTCTGCGGCTACCGGTTCCGTGACGGGGCCGGTCGTCAGGCCGGCGGGCGCAGGGTGTAGCGGCCGAGGAGGATTCGGCCGTCGAGGACCCGCGAGGCGACCAGGTCGAGTTCGACGCGGTGGTGGGGGAGGAGTTTCTTGCCCGCGCCCAGGGCGATGCGGTGGACGGCGATGTGGTACTCGTCGATGAGGCGGTGCTCGGTGAGGGCGGAGGCGAGTTCGCCGCCGCCCATGAGCAGGAGGTCCTCGCCCGGCCGGTCCTTGAGCGCGGCGACCTCCCGCGCGAGGTCGCCGCCGATGACCGTGGTGTTCCAGTCGGCGTGCCGGAGCGTCCGAGAGAAGACGATCTTGGGCGTCGCGCGCCAGATCGGCGCGTACCGAAGGTCGTGCGGGTGGTCGCTCAGCGATTCGGCGCGCGGCCAGAAGCCCGACATCATGTCCCACACCTTGCGCCCGTACAGCAGGGTGCCGCAGCGTTCGGTCAGGGCGGTGCTGTAGGCCGAGTACTCCTCACCGACCTCGGCCCAGTCGAACACGCCGTCGGCGGCGTCGACGAATCCGTCGATCGAGCTGTTCACCAGGTAAACGATCTTGCGCATGTCCACTCCTCATTCAGGCTGTCACCCCAAGGTCGAAGCGGGCCGCCCGGAATCGACATGCCCGCGGGAAGGACCGCGTGAACGCAGCGCTCGGCCGCCTCGGGAACGCCGTGGCGGGAACCCTCAGCGGTCATGCATTGACGTGTTTTGGTTCTCCTTTTCTGGCTTCCCGGAAATCAGTCGCCATGGCCGCCGCAGTGAGGTGGTGCCGACCAACGAAAGGGGACGACCGGTGACGCCTGCCCGTCGGCGGACGCCTCCGCGACGACGGGGCCTGACCCGCGGCGCCGGGAGCCGCTGGACTACCTGCTCACGATTTCTTAGGGGAATCGCGCAGGTCGACTTCCAGGCCAATCCGTGGACCGGGTTGGTGTTCCTCGTCGCGCTGTTCGTCGGTGGATGGCAGTTCGGCGTCTTCGGCCTGCACGGTCGTCGCGACGCTCACGGCGCACCTGCTGGGCGTCTCCTGGCGCGGCAGGGTGGCCCTGGGCCTTGAGGGCTTCGACGTCGCGGTCGGCGGCGCGGTCGGCGCCGTGCTCCGCTACCTGCTCGACACGGCGGTGAAGGCGCGGATGGGCAAGGCGTTCCCTTGGGGGACGCTGACGGTCAACCTCCTCGGCGCCGCGATCCTGGGCGGGCTGCACGGCGCGGGAGTGGGACGGGCGCGGAGGCTCTGCTCGGCACCGGCTTCTGCGGTGCGCTCACGACGTTCAGCACCTTCGAACTGGACACCGTGCACCTCTTCAAGGACGGGAAGTACACGAGGGCCGCGGTGAACGTCGTGGCCTCGCTCGCGCTCGGCATCATCGTCTTCGCCGCGCTGCAAGCGCTGCTGGGGGGCGCATGAGCGGTCCGCGACGCCCGCGAGGAGGGCAGAGGGGATGTCGACGGGCGGCGTACGCCGCGACACGAGGGGCTGGCTGACCCGGGCGCTCTCCTGGTCCGACGTGCCGCTGCAGTGGTCCGAGGCCGCGACCGCGGCCACCGGGTTCGCCCTCGTGATCGCGGCTTCCCGGATCGCCGGGGATCCCGCGGCAGGGCTGCTGATGGCCGCCGGGATGGTGCTCGCGGTGATGCGTCCCGCCAGCCGCGAGGGGGCGGCGTGGTGGCCTTCGGTGCAGGCCCTCGCCGCCCTCGTGGACGCGGTCACCGCTGCGGCCGTCGAGGCCGGACGGGCCGGACCGCCGCCCCCCGCCGACGTCGCAGCCCTGACGGCCGAGATCCGTGCGCTGACGGCCGCGGTCCGGGAGCGGAGGGAGCCTGAACCGGTGCTGAGCCCGGTGATGGACCCCGCTCTGGCCGACGTCGCGGGCGAGATCGTCAGGTTGCGCGGTCTCATCCCGTGGTGAGGATCAGCCCCAGTTCCGGGCGCCGGGCCGACCCGACGCGACGAAGGCCGCGAGGGCGCATCCCGCGAGGAGGAGCGCCGCGACCCACAGGGGGACCTGCGGGCCGCCCGCGCGGCGCAGCAGGCCGGCGGCCACGGCTCCGGTCAGCAGCGAGCAGATGGACACGAAGCGGCGGCCCTGCCGTGCGGGCGCCACGGACTCCGACAGCAGCGAGGTGAGCGTGGTCGTGACGACCGTCGTGTTCACATCGCGCACCGCGAGGGATCGCACGATCGCGTAGCTCCAGCCCAGCGAGAAGGCGAGCGTCATGATGACGAGCCGCCGCGGCCCTGCCGTGGTGGTCCCGGCCCACGTCGCGAGCGTGGCGGCGGCACACGCCAGAGCCGCCTGGACGCCCGCCCCGGCCGCCAGCGCACGGCCCCGGTGGCCCGGCCGCAGCCGGGAGCGGGCCGCGGCGCCCGCGCCCGTCGCCCCGCCCGCGAAGGACAGCAGCGAGAGCGCGGCGGGCAGGGGGGCGCCGTGCCCGGCGAGGCCGAGGCCCAGGATGATCACGTTGCCGGTCATCGCCGCGACGAAGACCCCGCCGAGGTCGAGGAAGCTCGTCGCGTCGATCATTCCGGTGGTGAAGGCCGGCACGACGAGCAGGAGAGGGAGCGGGCCGTCGTCCCTGGAGGCGCCGTCCACCGTCAGCCGATGCGCAACTCGGTGTCGAGGCCCTCGGCCTCCTCGCGCCGGCTCGGCCGCAGCTTGAGCAGCCGGTCCACGGCCAGGCCGATGAGGTAGGTGAGGAAGAACGTGTAGCAGCCGACCGCGATGATCGCGACGATCTGCTTGCCCAGCAGGGCGATCGAGCCGCCGTAGAAGAGTCCCTCGGTGGGGCTGCCGTACTTGCCGGTGGCGAAGAGGCCGAGCAGCGCGACGCCGACGATGCCCCCGGCCCCGTGGATGCCCACGACGTCGAGGGTGTCGTCGTAGCCGACGGAGGTCTTGACCTCCACCGCGTAGGTGCAGACGACGGCGACGACGATGCCGATCACCGTGGCGCCGAAGAGGTTGACGTAGCCGCAGGCCGGGGTGATCGCCACCAGGCCGGCCAGCGCTCCGGTGGTGCCGCCGAGCCGGGAGAACCGCCCGAAGCGGACGCGCTCCAGCCCCATCCACACCAGCATCGCGACGCAGCCGCACATCATCGTGTTGACGACCGCGTTCGCGGCCAGAGCGCCGTCCGTCAGCGCGGAGCCGCCGTTGAAGCCGAACCAGCCGAACCACAGCAGCCCCATGCCGGTCATGACCAGCGGGATGTTCTTCGGCTCCGGCGGGCCCTCCCGGCGGAAGCGCAGGCTCGGGCCGAGGACCAGCGCGAGCGCCAGGCCGGCGATCCCGGAGTTCAGCTCGACCACGAGGCCGCCCGCGAAGTCCAGAACGCCCCACTTGTTGATCCAGCCGCCCTTGGAGAACACCCAGTGCGCGATCGGCAGGTAGACCAGCGTCACCCAGACGACGCCGAAGACCATCCAGGGGCCGAGCCGCACCCGGTTGGCGACCGAGCCGCTGACCAGCGCCAGCGTGATGATCGCGAAGACGAGCTGGAAGAGCGAGTACACGTACAGCGGAATCGCGCCCTGCAGCACCGAGGGCGTCGTCCGGAAGAACTGCCAGTCCCCCCAGCCGATGAGGCCGAGGCCGCCGATGTCCTTGCCGAACGCCAGCCCGTACCCGTACAGGAACCAGACGACGGTCACCACGGCGATCGACACGAAGCTCATGTACAGGACGCTGATGAGGTTCTTCGAGCGGACCATCCCGCCGTAGAACAGGGCGAGTCCCGGCGTCATGAGCAGTACCATCGCGAAGCTCACCAGGACCCAGGCCGAGTCCCCCGTGTTCAGGCCATAGTTCATGTCCGCTCCTGATCTTGGTCTTATCAGGAACTATGGCCATCTTCGGACATCCCAAACACGGGAGGGTGAACGACCGGAACGTGGCCGCGCGCATCGTCGCAGGGCGCGGTGGTGACGCCGGCGGGGTGCAGCCGGTCGCCGGGGAGGGGTCAGGGGCTGGTGATGGTGAGGGCCGGGCTGATCGTGTAGGTGGCGGTGTAGGAGACGGCGTCGCCGTTGTGGAGGAGGCCGAAGCAGCCCGACACGTTCCACAGGTGCAGGTTGCCGCCGCTGACGGCGAGCTTGGCGGTGCTGTTGGTGTAGGTGCCGGTGACGCTGCCCGGCGTGGAGGCGCTGGTGCCGGAGACCGTCGCCGAGCAGAGCAGCCCGCTCATGGTGGCCGAGACGTTGTCGAGCGTCCCGGTGGTGACGCCGCCCGCGTACGAGGCGGCGTTGAGCTGGTAGGAAACGCCGTTGTTGGTGACGTTGAAGCTGATGCCGAGCGGGCCCTTGCAGTTGCCGAAGCCGACGTTGGTGACGGTGGCGATGCCGGTGCCGGACAGGCCCGTGCCGCCCTGGACCGTCGCGTTCGTGGTGGACGAGCTGCAGGTGAGGGTCGCCCCGGACGTGGTGTCCTTCAGGGTCGTGGTGCCGGCGGTCCCGGTGACGGCGCCGCCGGGGGAGACGGTCCAGGTGGCGGCGAACGCGGGGGACGCGGTGCAGACGACGGAGGCCGCCGCGACCGCGGCCAGGCCCGCCGCGGAACTCTTGCGCATGGTCTTCTCCTCGATTTCTCGGAAAATCGGGTGGGAGGGCAGGGGGGAATGCCCGTGGTGGCAGGGAGGAATGCCCGGGATGATGCGGGCGCGCTTCGCGCATTCTCGGCGGGGTGATCCATGATGCGAAGAGCACGCCATTCATCTGATGCGCCGCGTCCCTGTGCGCGGTGAGATCATTTCCCGTGGCCGTCGGTACCTGGGTGGGGGCCGGTGTCGAGAAGAGTAAAGAGGGATCGGTCCTCGTGCAAGGCGTTGTCCGGGGGCTCTGCTTGCGCCTCGGCGGGAGGCGCGACGGAGTCCGGGAATTCGCGCAGGTCGCGGCCGACATCGAGTAAAGAGTGAAGTCGAATTCAGTTCTCAGCTTGCCCGTCCGGGTGCGGACACAAGATTATCCGGTGCCCGCCGTCCCCGATTTAAGAGGAATTTAAGACAGCGGCGGGAGGTGGGCCCTTGCGAAATTCGTGAGAGCCGTTCCTCAGGCCGGGGGCGTCTCCAGGACGGTCAGGTCCGCGTGGGCGGCGACGTCGATGAGGGCGCGCGCGACGGCCGAGGGCGGCTCGGCGGACGGCAGGACGAGCCCGATCGGCTCGGTGTGGACGGGCTCGGTGAGGGGCAGGGCGCGCAGGCCCTCGGGGACGCCGAAGACATGGAGCCACGGCACCGGCACGATGCTCGTCCAGTCGCCGGTGCGGACGTGGGCGAAGAGCGTCGCGATGGAGTCGGTCTCGACGCGCGGGGCGACGCGGGTCCCGGTCTCGGCGAAGACCGCGTCGAGGACCCGGCGGCCCTGCATCCCGGGCTCCAGCAGGCACAGCGGGGACAGCGCGGCCTCCCGCCACGTCGTCGCCGCCGGGGCGTCCGGGGAGGCGGCGGCCAGGAACACGTACCGCTCCCGGTACAGCGGCACGGTCCGGAACCGGCGGACGGTCCCGGCGTCGAGGTAGGTGATCCCGGCGTCGAGGTCGAAGTCGCGCAGGCGGTCGGCGATGTCCTCGGCCCGCAGGTCGCCCTCGATCCGCACCGTCGCGCCCGGATGGGCGGCGCACAGCGCCCCGGTGAGCGGTGCGACCGCCGTGGCCGCCGTCGGCACCGTGCCGACGCGGACGGCGCCGGTGAGCCCGTGCCGGAGCGCGTGGGCCTCGTCGCGCAGCGCGTCGCGGTCGGCCAGGAGGCGCTGGGCGCGCAGCAGGACCCGTTCGCCCTCGGGCGTCAGGCCTTCGAACCGGCGGCCCCGGCGCACGAGCGGGACGCCCAGCTCCTCCTCCAGCCGGCGCAGCCCCTCCGAGAGGGCGGGCTGGGAGACGCGGCATACCTCGGCGGCGCGGGCGAAGTGGCGTTCCCGGGCGAGCGCGACGAGGTATTCGAGTTGGCGGAGCAGCACCCCCACGGTCTACCGGCCCGGACCGCCCCCGTCGAGCCGCGCCGCGCCGCTTCTGATAGGCGCCGCCTATCAGCCCATCGCGGGCGGCTCTTTGACGGGCCGCCTCCGAGCGGACAAAGTGACTGGTAGACAGGGCAGAGAGGCTGGGACGGCATGGGCGCGGGTAAGGACGAGGGCGGGGAGCGGCTGTCGGTAAAGCCGCCCAAGGAGTGGGCCGCGGGCGTGCCCGGGGTGGCGCACGCGCTGGAGTACGCGCTCGGCCAGATGTCGCCCGCCACCACGGCCCGCACGCTGCTGTCGCTCAACCAGGCCGACGGGCTCGACTGCCCCGGCTGCGCCTGGCCCGAAGGCTCCCCGGACAAGCGGCACGCCAACGAGTACTGCGAGAACGGCGCCAAGCACATCGCCGACGAGGCGACCAGGCGCCGGGTGACGTCGGAGTTCTTCCGCGAGCACACGATCGCCGACCTCGACGGCCGGAGCGACCAGTGGCTCAACCAGCAGGGCAGGCTCACCGAGCCGATGATCAAGCGGCCGGGCGACACCCACTACGCGCCGGTCTCCTGGGACGAGGCCCTCGGACTCGTGGCGGCCGAACTGCGCGGCCTCGCCTCCCCGGACGAGGCGCTGTTCTACACGTCCGGGCGGCTCAACAACGAGGCGGCGTTCCTCCTCCAGCTCTTCGCGCGCGCCTTCGGCACCAACAACCTGCCGGACTGCTCCAACATGTGCCACGAGTCGTCCGGCACGGCACTCAACCAGACGCTCGGCATCGGCAAGGGCAGCGTCAGCCTGGACGACATCCATGGCGCCGACCTCGTGTTCGTCGTCGGCCAGAACCCCGGCACGAACCACCCCCGGATGCTGTCGGCGCTGGAGAACACCAAGCGCAACGGCGGCAGGGTCGTCGCGGTCAACCCGCTGCCGGAGGCCGGGCTGATGCGGTTCAAGCACCCGCAGAAGCCGCGCGGCGTCCTCGGCAGGGGCACCGCCATCGCCGACGAGTTCGTGCAGATCCGGGCCGGCGGCGACCTCGCCCTCTTCCAGGCGCTCAACCTGCTGCTCCTCGAAGCCGAGGACGCCGCCCCCGGCACCGTCCTCGACGCCGCCTTCATCGCCGAGCAGACCTCCGGCTTCGCTGAGTTCGCCGAAGGCATCCGGAAGGTCTCCTGGGATGACGTCCTTTCGGCCACCGGGCTCACCCGGGAGCAGATCGAGCGCGTCCACGCGATGGTGCTGGAGTCGAAAAGCGTCATCGTGTGCTGGGCGATGGGGATCACCCAGCACCGGCACGGCGTCCCGACCATCCGCGAGATGGTCAACTTCCTGCTGCTGCGCGGCAATTTGGGGCGTCCCGGCGCGGGCGTCTGCCCGGTGCGCGGGCACAGCAACGTCCAGGGCGACCGGACGATGGGCATCAACGAGAAGCCCCCACGGGGGTTCCTCGACGCGCTCGGCAAGGAGTTCGGCTTCACACCGCCGTCCGAGCACGGGTACGACACCGTCGAGGCTATCCGCGCGATGCGCGACGGGAAGGCCAAGGTCTTCCTCGGCGTGGGCGGCAACTTCGTCCGCGCCACCCCCGACAGCGACGTCACCGAGGCCGCGCTGCGCTCCTGCCGGCTGACCGTGCAGATCTCCACCAAGCTCAACCGCTCGCACACCGTCTGCGGCGACACCGCGCTGATCCTGCCGACCCTCGGCCGCAGCGACCGCGACGTGCAGGCGAGCGGCGTCCAGTTCTTCACCGTGGAGGACTCGATGAGCGAGGTGCACGCCTCCCGGGGCCGCCTCGCGCCCGCCTCCCCGCACCTGCTCAGCGAGGTCGCCATCATCGGCCGCCTTGCCCGGCTCACCTTGGACGACGCGCTCGGCATCCCGTGGGCGGACTTCGAAGCCGACTACTCGCTCATCCGCGACCGGATCTCCCGCGTCGTGCCCGGCTTCGCCGACTTCAACGCCCGCGTCGCCGTCCCGGGCGGATTCGTGCTGCCGAACCCCGTCAACTCCCGCGAGTACCGCACGAGCACCGGCAAGGCCCTCTTCACCCGGAACGCCTTCGTGGACCTGCGCGCCCCGGAGGGCCACCTGATCCTCCAGACGCTCCGGTCCCACGACCAGTGGAACACCATCCCCTACACCGCGAACGACCGGTACCGCGGCATCAAGGGCAGCCGCCGCGTCGTCCTGGTGAGCCCCGAGGACCTCACGTCCTTCGGCATCGCCGACGGCTCCCTCGTCGACCTCGTGGGCGTCTGGACCGACGGCGTGGAGCGCCGCGCCCCCGCCTTCACCGTCGTCTCCTACCCCACCACCCCGGGCTCCGCCGCCGCCTACTACCCGGAAACGAACATCCTCGTCCCCCTCGACAGCGTCGCCGAAGACAGCAACACCCCCACCTCCAAGGACGTCGTCATCCGCCTGGAGCCCATCACCTGACGCCGTCGGCCGAGAGGGCCACGGGGTGCGGGAAGAGCGCCCCGGCCGTCTCGGCGAAGGCACGGACGGGCGGGGTCTGCCGGGAAGCGGGCCAGACCAGGGACCACTCGTTGACCGGGGCGTCGTGGATCGGGACGAAGGCGATGCCCGGGGGCGAGTAGTACCGCACGACATGGGCGTTGAGGGGGCTGACGATCCGGCCCTCGGCGACGAGGGCGAGGACCTCGTGGAACGTCGCGGCCCGCGGACCGCGCGGGATCGGCCGGCCCGCGGGTGTCACCGCGGGGATCATGGCCTCGGCCCAGGAGGCGGGGACGTCCGGGCCGAGGTCGAGGAGCGGGTGGTCGGCCAGGTCCTCCAGGGAGGCCGAGCCGCGCTCGGCGAGGGGGGAGTCCTCGGCCACGGCGAGGACCCGGCCCTCGGTGAACAGCGGCCGTCCGACCGACAGATCGGGCTCGCGCACCGGCAGCCACATGAGCTGCACGTCGGTCTCCCCGGCGCGCAGGCCCGCGAACGGGGCGCTGAAGTGGAATTCGACGATCCGCACGTCGCAGTCGGGATGTTTGTCGCGGAAGGCCGAGACGACGGGCGCGAGCTCGTGCCCGAGCGCACCCATCACGCCGAGCCTGAGTACGCCGACGACGCCGCGCGCGGTGCTCTCGGCACGGGCCAGGGCGGCGCGGATGAGGTCGTGGCCCTGGCGCAGGTCGTCGCGCAGGCGGGCGCCGATCTCGGTGAGGCGGACGCAGCGGCTGGTCCGCTCGAACAGCGGCGCGCCGACCCCGCGCTCCTGCTTGGCGATCGACTGGCTGACCCGGGCCTGGCTGAGGTGCAGCCGCTCGGCGGTTCTGCCGAAGTGCAGCTCCTCGGCGAGCACGAGGAAGACCTCGATGTCGCGCAGCTCGATCCTCTGATCCATAAGTGAAGCTTATCGATGCTTGTCGTTTTCGTCGTTGATGGAGCGAAAGGCCGTCCGCGAGGCTCGAAGGAGACCACTCAGACGACGAGGGAGCGATCCTTGCACTCGGCAGAAGCCGCACTCCGGCTCACCGGCCTCGCCAAGCGGTTCGGCGGCAGGACGGCGGTCGATGATCTGTACCTCGCCGTCCCGCGCGGCGCCTTCCTCGGCCTGGTGGGCCAGAACGGCGCGGGTAAGACCACGACCCTGGCGATGGCCGTCGGTCTCCTGCGGCCCGATTCCGGCACGTCGCGGATCCTCGGCGCGGACGTCTGGGCGGACCCGGCAGCCGCGAAGGCCCTCGTCGGGGTACTGCCCGACGGCCTCGCTCTGCCCGAACGGTTGACCGGCCGCGAGGTCCTCACCTACCTGGGGCTGCTGCGCGGCCTGGACCGGGCGACCGTCGAGGAGCGCGCGGCCGAACTGCTGCACGTCCTCGACCTGGACGGCGCCGACCGCACCCTCGTCCTGGAGTACTCGACCGGGATGCGCAAGAAGATCGGACTGGCGACGGCGCTGCTGCACGCGCCGCGCCTCCTCGTGCTGGACGAGCCGTTCGAGGCGGTCGACCCGGTGTCGGCGGCGACGATCAAGACGATCCTGCGCGGCTTCGTCGCGGGCGGCGGCACGGTCGTGCTTTCCAGCCACGTGATGGCGCTGGTGGAGCAGTTGTGCGACCACGCCGCGGTGCTGGACCAGGGCCGGATCATCGCCTCCGGGACACTTGAGGAGGTCCGCGGAGGGCTGAGCCTGGAGGACCGGTTCGTCCGGCTCGTCGCAGGAGAGGCCAAGGACACGAAGGAGCTTTCGTGGCTGTCGCGCTGACCATGGCCCGGATGCGGCTCGCCGTCCTGCGGCATGCCGCCGAGGGCGGGCAGGGCTCGCTCACGACCACGGGCGTGTCGCTCGGCGCGCTCTGCGCGGCGGGCACGCTCTACCTCGCCGCGACCGGGGAACCGGAGGCCCTCGCCGGCGCGTACGCGCTGTGGGCGGCCGGTTGGATGCTCGGCCCGATGGCGATGGGCGGCGGCGACGAGACGCTGCGGCCCGAGCACTTCGCACTGCTCGGCCTGCGCCGCAGGGCCCTGGCGGCGGGCCTGCTGGCCGCCGCGTTCACCGGTTTCGCGCCGCTGATCGGCCTCGTGGCCCTCCTCGGCCTGGCGGTCGCCGCGGACGGGCCGCTCGGGGTGCTCGTCGCGGTCCCCGCGCTCCTGCTCCAACTCGCGTCGTTCCTCCTGCTGTCGAAGGTCGCGACGGGCCTCCTCGGGCTCGCACTGCGCACCCGCTCGGGCGCGCTCGTCGCGGGGCTGGCCAACGGCGCGCTGCTCGCCGGGCTCAGCCAGATCTGGGTGTTCCTCGCCTACTTCGGCGAACGCGGTATCCCTGGCATCGTCTGGCGGCTCCCGTCGGGATGGGGGCTGCGGGCCGTGCGAGGCGAGGTGCTTCCTCTCCTCGGCCTCGCGCTCCTCGACGTCCTTCTGCTGACGGCCTGGGCGGGCCTGCTCTCCGTCGGTACAGGAAGGCCGCGCAAGATGGGACGGCCAAGGCGGCCCCTTAAGGCGACGACGCCCACGGGGGCCGTCATCGCCAAGGAGCTGCGCACCTGGACCCGGGACCTGGCCCGCACCTACCACCTGGTGTTCGCCCTGTCCTTCGGCGTCTGCTTCGGCGCCTGCCCGCTGCTCATCGGCTGGGACGGGATGCTGCCCTACGCGGGCCCGCTGTTCGTCGTCATGGCGGCCTCCCTTACGTCCAACCTGTACGGGACGGACGGGACCGCGTTGTGGCTGACGGTCATGACGCCCGGAAGTGGAGACGTCCGAGGGCGTCAGATGGCTTGGCTGGCCGTCGTGGGACCGGTGGCGGCGTTGGTCACAGGCGTCAGCGTGTGGATCGCGGACGGCCCGTGGCCCTTGGCGCTCGCCGTGCTGCCCGCCCTCGTCGGAGGCGCCACGGGGCTGGTGCCTCTGCTCTCGGTATACGGCCTCGTTCCAGGGACCGACCCCCACAAGCGAGGAGGGAACCCGCTGCGGCTCGGCGAGGACAACGGCGGCCTCACCGGGCTGGCTTACCTCATGCTCGCGCTGGTCGCCCTGACCGGCCTGCCTGCGGGGCTCGTGGCGCTGTCGTACGGATGGGCCGGGGTACCGGTAGGAGTTGCGACCGGAGTCCTGTGCGCCGTCGTCCTCGGCGTCCTCGCCGCCCGGAGGCTCGCCGCGCAGGGGCCCGAACTGCTCCACGCGATGCGGACCGGCCGCCGTCCGAAGCCCGAGCGGGTCCGGGCGCTCGCCACGCTGCCCGCCCCGCGCCGGGCGCTGGTCTGGTCGGGCTTCGGACTCGGGATGATCGCCCTGTTCCCGCAGGGGATCGTCGCGGGGATCTTCGCGGTGCGGGGGATCGAGCGGCAGACCTGGTTCCTCGCGACCTACCTGGACACCGGCCTGCGCCTGCCCGTCGCGGGAGGGATGGGCGCGCTCGGCCTGGCCCTGCTCGCCGGCGCGGCCTTCGGGGCGCGCCGCCTGACGCCGTCGGAGGTCAGTGGGCGGGGGCGGTGACGGGCTCGCCGAGGCCCAGGCGGGGGCGGGCCATGAGCAGGAGGGCTCCGGCCGTCAGGAGCGCGGAGACCAGCATGATCACGGCCATGGGCAGCGAGCTGGACTCGCCGAAGAGGCCGACGACGGGGGAGACCAGGGCGCCCGCGAGGAACTGGAATCCGCCGAGCAGCGCCGAGGCGGCTCCCGGGTTGGCGCGGCCGATGGTCTGGCCGAGCGTCATCGTGGCAGGGAAGATCATGCCGGGCCGTCGACGAGACGCCGTGGATGTTCTCGAAGACGAAGCTCGATCCGGCGATGCAGGTGAACATCGCAGCCGACGCGAACGCGAACGCGAGCACGAGCACGTAGCCGAAGAAGGAGCGGTCGGCCGCGAGCCGTCCCCTCGCCCGGAAGGCGCCCGCGAGGCCGCCGGACTGCCTGCGCTCCGGCGGCAGCGACTCGGGGACCTTCGCCAGCACCGAGACCAGCATGACCGCGCCGACGACGGCCAGAGCCGCGAAGACCGCGCGCCAGGTCGCGACCGACAGGATCGCGCCACCGATCACCGGTGCCGCGATCGGGGCGACGCCGGTGATCTGCGCCAGCAGGGCGAAGTACCGGGGCAGGTTGGGGCCGCGGAACAGGTCGGTGAGGACCGCGCGGGCCAGGACCATGCCGACGGCTCCGGACGCGCCGTGCAGGAACCGCGCCGCCGTCAGGAGTTCGACGTTCGGGGCGAGCGCGCACAGCACGGACATGACCAGGAACCCGGCGGTGCCGCCGATGAGCAGGCGGCGACGGCCGATGCCGTCGCTGATCGGCCCGATGAGGATCTGGCCGGCTGAAGCAGATCAGCGCGCTCCTCGCCCAGGCCTTCGAACCCCTCTATGAGACGGCTCCGGTCACCCCCGGCGAGGTCGACATCCTGATCACCCTCCGGTACGCCGAGCGCCCCGTCATCGCCCGCCGCCTCGCCGAACACCACGGCCTCTCCCGCGCGGGCATCAGCAAGACCCTCGCCAAACTGGAGAAACGCGGCTACATCGCCCGCACCCCGAACCCCGCCGACCGCCGCGCCGCCCTCGTCACCATCACCCCCGAAGGCGCCTCCGCCATCGACTCCTTCTTTCCCTCCCAACTGGCCATCGAGACCGTCCTCCTGCGCGCCCTGGGCTCCGACCGCCCCCGAGTCCTCGACGCCCTCACCCTCCTCTCCGACTCCCTCCACCACGGCCTGGCCGAACTCCCCGACAATCCCGCCTGAGCCCCCGAAGCCCGATCGCACCCCGGCCCCGAGAAGGCCCCGAACCCGGGCCGTCTCCGAACTGTGCCCGACGAACGCCGAATCCCGTGGGGCGGAGCGGGTCCCACGGGCTCTTGCCCAGGCGGTGCTGGGGCACGATTCTCGGGATCGGAACCAGGTCTTGCGGGCCATGCCCCGGCGGGGCGGGGCCCGGGGCGCGGTCTCGTCGGGCCGCGCTCCTTCGGGGCCTTGGCGCGGCGTTCGGGTGTGGGAACGCGTTCTGTGGGCCCCGCCCTGGCCGGCCAGGGCAGGGCCTGGTCTTTTGGGGCCGCCCC
This sequence comes from Actinocorallia aurea, assembly GCF_054783995.1. Classification (NCBI taxonomy): domain Bacteria; kingdom Bacillati; phylum Actinomycetota; class Actinomycetes; order Streptosporangiales; family Thermomonosporaceae; genus Actinocorallia; species Actinocorallia aurea. Next base: position 172,022 of record NZ_BAAGPQ010000011.1, on the reverse strand, counting down.
GGGGCACCCGGATGCGGACGTGGTTCTGTGGAGGCCGTGCCCCGGTGGGGTCGGGGCACGGCGGTCGGGATGGGAGCGGACGGCGCGGCCGTTCCCGTGCCGGGGTCAGGCCTGGACGGCGCGGGCGCAGGCCTCGGAGCCGGTCGTGGCGGACAGGCCCGTGGCCGTCATCAGGCCCTCGCAGAGGGTCTGGGCGTACTCGGACCCGGCGGTGCCGGCCAGGACGGCGGTGGTGGTGCAGACGAGCGACCGCACGGTGTTGGTGGCGTTCTGCGAGGACAGGTAGGTCGTGCAGTCCTGCGAGGTCGCCGCGGCGGGCGAACCGGACAGGCCGAGCAGCCCGGCGGTGGCCAGGGCGCCGGTGGCGGCGCCGATCGCCAGGCGCCTCATCGTGGTGCGCATGGGGGTTCTCCCTCGATCCGGAGTGGATGGGTCGAGTCACGAAGAGTGACCTGAAGGAAGTTTCCGACATGAGGGATAAGCCGGTATATGCCCAGCATGGCAAGGGTAATGTCACTCGATGTGATCGACTGATCGCGTAATGCTCCTGAAATGGCCGGTTCGTTCCGTAGCTCCGGCGCAGGCCGAGGAAGGGCGGGGGTGGGCGCTGCCCGGATGGTTCCGGCCGTCGCGGGGCACCGGCCGGAACCGGCGCGGGGCCGCCGGCCCGAAAGAGGCGCGCCGCGTCAGAAGTCGGCTCGGTAGCCCGTCGGCTCCAGGCGTGGCAGGCCCGCGTCGGCGCGCCGGCGGCGGGTACGGGCGGGTGCCTCGGCGCCCTCGGCGAGCAGATGGGCCCACGCGGAGATGAGGACGTCCAGGGCGCGGTCGCCGTCGGCGTCCCAGCCGCGGCGCATCCAGCGGCGGGCCAGCGCGTCGAGCTGGTTGAAAGCCAGCACGGCCCGGACGCGACGGGTCTCGGGGTCGAACCGCCCGGCCTGGTCCAGGCCGCTGGTGATGTCCTCGATGACCTCTTCGAACCACTCGTCGACGAGACCGCGCAGATCCGGGTCGATCACCGCGGCGTCGAGGGCCGAGGTGATGTACGGTCTGATCTCCGGCCAGCGGGTCGCGGAGTCGAGCAGCCAGTTCGCCAGGCCGTCGCTAGACCCCTCCCGGACCGCGGTGACGAGTTCCGCCGAGCGGGAGGCGTGGCCGTCGGTCGACCCGGCGCGCCGCAGGATCTCGTTGAGCCTGCCGATCAGGGCGCGCATCAGGTCGCTGCGGGAGGCGAAATGCGCGTAGAAGGTGACCTTGGTGGTGCCGGCGGCGCTCGCGATGTCCTCGACGGTGGTGGCGGCGTAGCCCTTGTCGTCGAAGAGTTCCAGGGCCTTGGCGAGGAGGCGGCGGCGCGTCATCTCCTTCTGGGCGGCACGCAGATTGGCCATGTCAGCGCATCCCCGCGTCGGGGCGGGGCGAGCGCGTGCAGGCCGATCCGTTCGTCATCACCCAAGCCTAGGTCACCCGGTGGGCCGAAGATCCCCGATCGCCCCCGGGCGCAGGGCTCCGGGCGGATTAGGATGCGGCCATGGCCTCCCCCCACGCCGACGAGCGCCTCAGCCCCGCCGAACGCGCCGTCCGCCGCCGTCTCGCGGCCTTGGAGGAGGCCGCCGAGGCCGACGTGCGCGCGCTGATGGACGCGGGCCTCGCCCTCATGCTGGAGCGCCGCGACGGCAGGGGCCCGCGCGTCGCGGACATCGTCGCCGCCGCGGGGCTCTCGAACGACGCCTTCTACCGGTACTTCTCCGGCAAGGACGCCCTCGTCGAGGCGATCGTCGACCGAGGGGCCCGCAGCCTGACCGCGTACGTGGCCCGCCGCGTGGCCGCCGCCGACGGCCCGGCCGAGGCGCTGCGCGCGGGCGTGGCGGCGGTCCTCAAGCAGGTCGCCGACGCCGAGATCGCCCGGCAGACCCGTGCCGTCCTCGGCAACTCCCTCACCTTCTCGCCGGGCGGCACCCACGTGTCGGTCCGCCTCGTCGAGGACCTCACCGCGGTCTTCGCGCCCCCCGCCGCGGCCCTCGGCGCGCCCGCTCCCGAGTCCGCCGCGCGCGCCATAGCCTCCGCCGTAGTGGGCACCCTCCACTACCACCTCTTCAAGGCCGAAGCCCCCACCCCCGGCGAAACCGACGCGCTCGTCGCCTTCCTCCTCGCCGGGACGGCTGCGGCACCCTGACGACCGGCCGAGTGAGGACCGCCGCTCGGGCCTTCGCTTTGGGTCGAGTTCCTTGGCCTCGGACCCCTACCGGCCGAGTACGGCGCCGCCGTTGAGGCCGATGATCTGGCCGGTCAGGTAGCCCGCGTCGGGCGAGGCCAGGTAGGAGACCGCCGCGGCGACGTCCTGCGGGGTGCCCGCCCGCCCGACGAGCGTGTCGGCGACCTTCGCCGCATGGAACTCCGGCGACCAGCGCTCCCCGAAGATCTCGGTGTCCTCGACGTAGCCGGGGGCCAGGACGTTGACGGTGACGCCGTCCGGGCCGAGTTCGCGCGCGAGCCCGAGCGCCCACCCGTGCAGCGCGGCCTTCGCCGCCGCGTACGGGCCGCCGGAGTGGCCGCCGGAGCCGCCGCGCTGCGCGGCGGCGGAGCTGAGGAACACGATCCGGCCGCCGGGGCGGGCCAGCAGCGGCAGGACGGCGCTGGTGAGCAGCACGGCGGTCATCAGGTTCGCGTCGAGGTCGCGCCGCCAGGCGTCCGCGAGCGCCGTGAGGTCGCCCGGCACGACCGCACGGGCGATCGCCCCGGCGTTGTTCACCAGGACGTCGACCGGGCCGAGGGCCCCGACCTCGGCGGCGGCGCGGGCGGCGTCCTCGGGCCTGGTGAGGTCGGCGGCCACGGGCACGACCGCGTCGCCGATCTCGTCGGCCGCCTGCCGGAGCACCTCGGCCCGCCGCCCGATGACGGCCACGCGGCATCCGTCCCGCGCGAGCCGCGCCGCGACGGCCCTGCCGATCCCGGTTCCGCCGCCCGTCACGACCGCGATCCGCTCGCCCACGAGGCACCCCCGTCCAAGTCAGGAGGGCCAGTATCGCCCGAGCCCGTGCGGCGCCACCAGGACGATCGCGCGACTTCCGAAACATGCGAATTATCGTTCCTGTCGGGGAGAATGAGATTCTGCTAGCGTACGAAGAGCGTTCTTGTATCGTTGAGGAGGTGGTGCCGGATGTGGGACTTCAGTACAGATCCGGAGTTCCAGGCGGAGTTGGACTGGGTCGCGGAGTTCGTCCGGGAGGAGGTCGAACCACTCGACCTGCTCCACCCGGGCAACCACGAGCCCTACGACCGGGAGAGCGAGGTGTTCAAGGAGATCGTCCGGCCGCTCCAGCAGCGCGTGAAGGAGCGGGGCCTGTGGGCTGCGCACCTGCCGCCGGCGCTGGGCGGGATGGGCATGGGGCAGCTCAGGCTGGCCCTGCTGAACGAGATCCTGGGCAGGTCGCAGTGGGCGCCGATGGTGTTCGGCACCCAGGCGCCCGACTCCGGCAACGCCGAGATCCTCGCGCACTACGGCAACGACGAGCAGCGCCGCCTCTATCTGGAGCCTCTGCTCGACGGAACGATCGTCTCCACCTACGCGATGACCGAACCGACCGGGGGAGCCGACCCCGGCGGCTTCACCTGCCGGGCCGTCCGCGACGACGACGGATGGGTCATCGACGGCGAGAAGTGGTTCGCCTCGAACTACCCGCACGCCGCGTTCGTCATCGCCATGGTCATCACGGACCCGGACGTCGCGGTGCACAAGGGCACCTCGATGTTCATCATCCCGCGCGGCACGCCCGGCATGGAGATGGTCCGCGGGACCGGCCTGTTCGGCGAGCCGCTCGGCGAAGGCGTCCACGGGTACCTGCGGTTCACCGGCTGCCGGGTGCCCGCGGAGAACCTCCTCGGCGAGCCCGGCGGGGCGTTCGCCATCGCGCAGACCCGGCTCGGCGGCGGGCGGCTGCACCACGCCATGCGCACGGTCGGCGTGCTCAAGCGCGCCATGGAGATGATGACCGAGCGGATCGCCGGCCGGACGACCCGCGGCGGGCCGCTCGCCGACCAGCAGTCCGTCCGGCAGTCGCTCGCCGAGGTGTGGATCGCGGTCGAGCAGTTCCGCCTCCAGGTGCTGCACGCCGCATGGCAGGTCGACCGCTCGCGGGAGACGCGCGACCCCGCCGACGCGCGCGCGGCCCGCCTGCACATCTCGGCGGTCAAGGCGGCGACGCCCGGGACGCTCGTAGACGTCGTCTACAAGGTGATCCACCTGCACGGCGCTCTGGGCGTCTCCAACGAACTGCCGCTCATGCGCATGTGGCAGGCGGGCCCGACGCTCGGCATCGCCGACGGGCCCACCGAGGTGCACAAGGACGTCGTGGCCAAGCTCCTGCTGCGCGACGCGGTCCCGGCCGAGGACCGGCTGTTCGGGTCCGAGCACCTGCCGACGAGGGTCGAGGCGGCGCGGGCGAAGCTCGCGGCCCGCGCGGCGAAGACGGACACGGCGGCGAAGACGGACACAGAGGCGAAGACGGACACGGCGGAGCCGAAGGACACGGAGCGGCAGAGGGAGGCGTCGCGATGAGCGGCAGAGAAGGGGCAGGTCTCGACCTGGAGAGGCTGAACGCGTGGGAGGGGTTGAAAGGCCTCCCGGGATCCGGGCCCGTCGAGCAGGCGGAACGGCTGCGCGGCGGCGCGCAGAACCTGCTGTTCACGCTGCTCCGCGCGGACGGCACCGAACTCGTCCTGCGCCGTCCCGGAAGGCACCTGCGCGAAGGCGCGGCGGCGGCCTTCGCACGGGAGAGCCGGGTGCTCACCGCCCTCGCAGGCACCGACGTCCCCCACCCGCGCCTGTACGCGAGCCACCCGGACGACGACGTGATCGGCGCGCCCTTCTCCGTCCTGGAGAAGATCGAGGGGTTCACGCCGAAGGGCGAGCTTCCCGGCCGGTACGGAACTGACGCGTCATGGCGGCGTGCCTCCGCGTTCGCCCTGGTCGCGGGAGCCGCAAAGCTGGCCTCCGTCGACCCCTACGCGATCGGCCTCGGCGACCTGAGCAGGACGGACAACTGGCTGGAGCGCCAGACGGCCCGCTATTCGAAGATGCTCCAGGGCTATCGCGGCATCGAGGAGTACCGGGCCGCGGAGTCGCCGCACGTCGGGCCCGTGAGCGCGTGGCTGGAGGCGAACCGCCCGGCGTCCTTCCAGGTGGGCATCGTGCACGGCGACCTCCAGTTCGCCAACGTCATGTTCACCCACGAGGCGCCGGGGCTGGCGTCCATCGTCGACTGGGAGATGGCGGGCCTCGGCGACCCGCTCCTCGACCTCGCCTGGATCCTCACCGCCTGGCGCGAACCCGGCGACCCGCCCGGCAGCGACCCCTACCTCACCCCCTGGGAGGGCATGCCTTCCCGCGCCGAACTCGTCGCCCACTACGCCGCGCTCACCGGCCGCGACACCTCCGCGTTCCCGTGGTTCCAGGTCCTGGCCTGCTTCCGGCTGGCCGCCCTTCTGGAGGGCACCTACGCGCGCTCGCTCAACGGGCAGCTCGACCGCGCGATGGGCGAGGGCCTCCACAAGTACGCCTCCTGGCTCTGGGCGAAGGCCGCCCAGGAGATCTCCGCCTGAACCGGTGGGCGCCCCGGGAGCGGGGCGCCCACCGCAGGCGTCAGGGCATGCCGCCGTCCACGCGGAGCGTCGCGCCGGTCGTGTAGGACGACGCGTCGGAGACGAGGTAGAGGGCGGCGCCTACGATCTCCGATGGGCGGCCGATGCGCTGGAGGGCGTGGGGCTTGACGCCTTCGGAGAGCCCGGCGTCGTCCCAGCCCGCGGTCGCGCCGGTCGCGAAGGGCCCCGCCATGAGGGTGTTGACGCGGACCCGGGGGCCGAAGGCATGGGCGAGTCCTTCGGTGAGGGCATTGAGTCCGGCCTTGGCGGCGGCGTAGGGGAGGATGCCGGGGCGCGGGCGGATCGAGCCCGTCGAGCTGACGTTGAGGATGGCGCCGCCGCTTTCGCGCATGCGCTCTCCCGCGAGGACCGACAGGCGGAACGGGCCCTTGAGATTGAGGTTCACGACGGCGTCGAACAGCTTCTCGCTCACGGAGGCGAGGTCGTCGTAGAGCGGGGACATGCCCGCGTTGTTGATGAGCGCGTCGAGGCGGCCGAAGCGGTCGTCCACCGCGTCGAGGAGGCCCGGGAGCCGGTCCCAGCGGCCGACGTGCACCGAGTACGGCAGGGCGCCGCGGCCCGTCTCCTTCTCGATCTCCGCCGCGACGGCCGCGCACGCCTCGCCGTCGCGGCTGGCGACGACCACGTCGGCGCCGCAGCGCGCGGCGGCGAGCGCCATCTCCCTGCCGAGGCCCCGGCTGCCTCCGGTGACCAGCACGACCCGTCCGGTCAGATCGAACAACCCGTCCGCGTAGCCCATCGCTTTCCTTTCCCGGCGTCCCCGCGCGCCCCATATCGATGCTCTTCTAGGTGAGAATATAGTTCTTGATTTGGAAGAATCTAGTTCTGGTGAGGGTCCGCGGGCCCCGGGCCCTGGCTGCTCCCGCTGAGGGCGTGTTATGCAAGGTCCCCCCGGTGATACGAGCCGGCCCGGGTTGGAGGATCCTTGCGCGTCACAGAGCGGCTGACCGGCAGGCCAGGCCTCATCTCGACCTTCTTCGACCTCGGCGAGCAGGGCTACACGGCCGACGAGTACGTCGTCTCCGGTACGGCCGCCAAGTACGAGCACGCGGGGCCCGCCGAAGCCGACGGAATGTGGACCGCGCGCGAGACGGGCGAGGCGCCCTACACGACGCGCATCGTCGTCTACCGGCCCGCGGACCCCTCGGTGTTCGACGGCACCGTGGTCGTGGAGTGGCTCAACACCTCCTCCGGCGCAGACACCCCCGCCGTCTGGCTCACCGCCCACCGGCACCTGCTGCGCTCCGGCCACGCCTGGGTCGGGGTGAGCGCGCAGGCCGACGGCATCCACGGCGGTTCGCTGTTCGCCTCCCGCTCCGGCGCGTTCAAGTCGATCACCCTGCCGCCGCTCAAAGAGAGCGACCCCGAGCGCTACGCGGCCCTCGTGCACCCGGGCAACCCCTACTCCTACGCGATCTACACTGCGCTCGGCGCGCTGCTCCGCGAGAAGGACACCGCCGAGGAACTCGGCCTGCCCGGCGTGCGCGTCCTGCTCGCGGCGGGCCAGTCCCAGTCGGCGGCCTGCCTCGTCACCTACCTCAACGCCGTCGCGCCTCTGCGTCCCGTCTACGACGGCTACTACCTGCACGGAAGGCCCGGACTTCCCTCAGGCCTGTCGACCGGGTCGCGCGTCGAGCCCGAACCCGTGCCCGCGCGGGTGCGCACCGACGGGCCCGCCCGGATCGTCATCGTGCAGAGCGAGACCGACGTCTTCGGATACCTCGACTCCGTCCGCTCCCGCCAGCCCCACGACGGCCGCCTGCGCGTCTGGGAGGTCGCGGGCGCGGCCCACGCCGACACCTACACGCTCTCGGCGTCCTTCCGCGACTCCGGCGCCCTCGCACCCGCCGAGCTCGCCGCGCTCCTCGCCCCCACCGACGCTCCGCTCGGCACCCGGCTCCCCGCCCCCATCAACTCAGGTCCCCAGCAGCACTACGTCGCCCAAGCGGCCCTCGCCTCCCTCCGGCGCTGGACCCTCGACGGCATCCCGCCCGGCTCCCCGATGCCGCTCGGCACCCTGCGCGCCCCCGACGGCGCCCTCTCCCTGCGCACAGACGACGACGGCATCGCCCGCGGCGGAGTCCGCACCCCCTGGGTGGATTCCCCCACCGCCCTCCTCACCGGTCTCCCGCACACGAAGGAGCACGGCCCCGCCCTCCTCTTCGGCGGAACCCACCCCCTTCCCGGCCTCGCCGCCCGCTATCCCGGCGGCCTCCCCGACTACCTCGCGCGCTTCGAAGCCGCGGTCCTCCGCTCCCTGGAGGACGGCTTCCTCCTAGAGGCCGACTACACCGAAGCCATGACCCTGGCCGAAGCCGCCTACCCCCGCTGACCGCGCCGAGGCCGCAGCCCCGAAGACTCCGGCGCAGGGGTACAGGCGAAGGGGTACAAAAGAGGCGGCGTGTGCGTGGGGGCTCTCTGGCCGGGGAGGCGACGTTCTCCCGCGGTGCCGCGGCAACGCGGGAGGTCGAGTCGGAGGCGTCGGCGCGCGCTGCGGACAAGGGGGTCGATCAGTGACGAATGCGGTGAAGAGGATCCGGCTCTCAGGGGCCGGGGCACTGGTCGGGCTCATCGGGCTCCTGGGCGGCGTGCCTGGAGCCGTGGTCCTCGCGATCACCGACGGGATCGCGCGGGGTGCCGTGTACCGGCTGGGCGGTCCGGTCGACCTGTCGGCCGAGGCGCTCTTCGACGACGGATTCGGCTTCGCCGTGGCAGTCTGCGGTGTGTTCTGGGTGGTTCTCGGGGGTCTCCTGGCGGCGCTCGTCCTGAGCGTTCTCAAGGTCCTGCGGGTCGAGCGCCGCAGGCCGTACTGGCTGCTCCTGTGCGTCGCCTTCGCCCTCCCCTACACGGCGGCGCAACTGAGCCCGGCGGCAGGGACATTCCTGCACGAGGTCCTTTTCTGACCGCCGAACCGCGAGGGCGTGCGGGGGCGGACCGAATATCCCTCACGTGAGGGAGGCGGACGGGGATCGCGGTGCGGGAATCTCGTCGTGTGATCAGGTGACGCTCGCGGGAGCAGGGCGGCGTTCCGCGGAAGTCAGGGTGGCGTTCCGCGGGTCGCGCGGATGCGGTCCCTTGAACGGCGGAACCGCCTCGGGCGGACGCACCGGGTCGCGGGCGCACCGCGTGGGCGGCTGCACTGAGTCGGGCGGTGCACTGAGTCGGGCGGTGCACTGAGTCGGGCGGGTGCACTGCGTTGGCGGCTGTACCGGGTTGGGCGGATGCACTGCGTTGGGCGGCGGGGGTGGCCTGTGAAGGGGCGGGTGGCCAGGATGAAGGGTCGATGGGTTCGAGGAGGAGCGATGGGGACGGTCGTGAAGGTGCTGGTGGCGAACCGCGGGGAGATCGCGGCGCGGGTGGTGCGGGCGGCGAGGAGGCTGGGGATCGCGGCGGTGGGCGTGCGGGCGCGCGATGAGGACTCGGACGGGCACGCCCGTCGGTTCGAGGAGATGGCAGTGCTGCCGGGGAACGGGGCGGCGGCGTATCTGGACGCGGCGGCGGTGGTGGAGGCGGCGCTGTCCGGCGGAGCCGACGCGGTGCATCCGGGCTACGGCTTCCTGGCGGAGAGCGCGGATTTCGCACGGGCGTGTGAGAACAGTGGGCTGCTGTTCGTGGGGCCGTCGGCCGCGGTGCTGGAGCTTTTCGGGGACAAGGCGCGGGCGCGGCGGGCCGCGCGTGAAGCCGGGGTGCCGGTGCCCCCGGGAACAGAGGGGGCCACGGATCTCGCCGGCCTGCGCGAGTTCTGGGAAGGGCAGGCGGCCGAGGGGCCGGGCATCGTCGTCAAGGCGCTCGCCGGAGGGGGCGGGCGAGGGATGCGGGTCGTGCGGGAGAAGGAAGGACTGGAGGCCGCCTACCGGGAGGCGTCGGCGGAGGCGCTCGCGGCGTTCGGGTCGGGGGAGGTGTGCGCGGAACTGCTCGTGGAGGGCGCCCGGCATGTCGAGGCGCAGGTCGCCGGGGACGGCTCGGGGAACGCGGTGCACCTGTGGGATCGGGAGTGCAGCGTGCAGCGGCGGCACCAGAAACTCCTGGAGGTGGCGCCGAGCGCCGTGCTGCCCGAAGAGGCCCGTGCCGAGCTGCTGGAGGCGGCCGTGCGGCTCGCCGGGCGAGCGCGCCTGCGGGGGCTGGCCACCGTGGAGTTCCTCACGCTGCCGGACGGCCGGTTCTTCTTCCTTGAGGTGAATCCGCGGCTCCAGGTGGAGCACACGGTGACCGAGCAGGTGCTCGGGATCGATCTGGTCGCCGCGCAGTTCCGGCTGGCGGCGGGGGCGTCGCTGGAGGAGGCGGGGCTGGCGGCCGTCGGTGCGCCGCGCGGGTGCGCGATCCAGGTGCGGGTCAACGCCGAGACGGTCCGCGCCGACGGGGTCGTGGCGCCGGCCGCCGGGACGTTGACGCGCTTCGAGCCCGCCGCGGGAGCCGGAATCCGCGTGGAGTCGGCCGGGCATGTCGGGATGAAGGTGGATCCCCGGTTCGATTCGCTGCTGGCCAAGCTCGTCGTGCACGACCCGTCAGGGTTCGCGGGAGCGCTGCGGCTGGCGCGGGAGGCCGTCGTGGAGACCGCGATCGAGGGGACGGCGACGAACCTCGCGCTCCAGGCCGCGATCCTGGCCCACCCCGACCTCGCCGAAGGCCGTGCCGACACCGGCTGGCTGGACCGGGTCCTGCCGGACCTCGCCGCAGAGGCGGCCGAGGCCGCCGACCCACCGGGCGTTCTGGAGCCCGCCGACGACAGGGCGGTGAGCGCGCCGGTCGCGGGCACCGTCGTCGCGGTCGACGCCGAGCCGGGGCGGACGGTGCGGGCGGGCGAGGTGCTCGCGATCGTCGAGGCGATGAAGATGCAGTACCCCGTCTCGGCCCCCTTCGGCGGTACCGTCGCGGCGCCGCGCGTCAAGGTCGGTGACGTCGTCGCCGAGGGCGAGCCGCTGCTCCTGCTCGACCCGGACGGCTCCGGCGGCCCCGCCGCCCGCCGGACCGCCGAGATCGACCTTGACGGAGTCCGCCCCGACCTCGCCGCGCTCCGCGCCCGCCGCGCCCTCCTGGACGACGGCGCCCGAGCCGCCGCCGTGGCCAAGCGGCACAGACTGGGCCTGCGCACGGCCCGGGAGAACATCGCCGACCTCACCGATGGCGAAGGCCTTGCCGTCGAGTACGGCGGCTTCGCGGTCGCCGCCCAGCGTGCCAAGAGAAGCGAGGACGACCTCCAGGCGCGCACTCCCGCCGACGGCATCATCACCGGCCTCGGAAGGGTGAACGGCGAGGAGTTCCCGCCCGAGCGATCGACATGCGCGATCCTCGCCTACGACTACACGGTCCTGGCCGGTACCCAGGGCTACTACGGCCACCAGAAGACCGACCGGCTGCTCAAGCTCGCACGCGAGCGGCGGCACCCCGTCGTCCTCTTCGCCGAAGGAGGCGGCGGAAGGCCGGGGGACACGGACGCGCCCATGGTCGCGGGGCTGCACTTCCCGACGTTCGCCGCGATGGGCGCGCTGAGCGGCGTCGTCCCGACGGTCGGGATCGCCGCGGGGCGGTGCTTCGCGGGGAACGCGGCGCTGCTCGGCACGTGCGACGTCGTCATCGCCACCCGGGACGCCACGATCGGGATGGGCGGTCCGGCGATGATCGAAGGCGGCGGCCTCGGGGTGTTCACGCCCGAGGAGGTCGGGCCGATCGACGTGCAGACCCGCAACGGCGTCGTCGACGTGGCCGTCGAGGACGAGGCGGAGGCCGTCGCGGTCGCCAAGCGCTACCTGGCCTACTTCCAAGGGGAAGCCGACACCTACGAGACCGCCGACCAGCGGCTTCTACGGCATCTCATCCCTGAGGACCGCAAGCGGGTCTACGACGTCCGGGCCGTGATCGGCACCCTGTGCGACACCGACTCGGTGCTGGAGCTGCGCGCCGCGTTCGGCCGCTGCGTGATCACCGCGCTGGCCAGGATCGAGGGTCGTCCCGTGGGCCTCATCGCCAACGACCCCGCGGTCCTGGGCGGGGCGATCGACGCCGACGGGGCCGACAAGCTCGCCCGCTTCCTGGACCTGTGCGACGCGTACGCCCTCCCCGTCGTCTCCCTGTGCGACACGCCGGGTTTCATGGTCGGCCCGGACGCGGAGAGGACCGCCACCGTCCGGCACTTCCCGCGGCTGTTCGTGCGCGGCGGCCATCTGACGGTCCCGGTGGCGATGGTCGTCCTGCGCAAGGCCTACGGCCTGGGCGCCCTCGCCATGTCGGCGGGGCACTTCCACAACACGGCGGCGACGCTCTCGTGGCCGACCGGCGAGTTCGGCGGCATGAACCTGGAGGGCGCGGTCCGCCTCGCCGCGCGCGACGCCCTCGCCGCGATCGCCGACCCCGCCGAGCGCCGGCACGCCTTCGAGGAGATGGTCGCCTACTCCTACGCCCAGGGCAGCGCCCTCAACACAGCTTCCTACCTGGAGATCGACGAGGTCATCGACCCGGCCGATACCCGCGCGTCCCTGTCCGCCCTCCTGTTCACCGCCCCGCCCCGCCCCCGCGACGGCTGGGCCAACCCATCCCGCCGAACGGGCGTGGACACCTGGTGACCGCCCCCCGCCCCCTCCCACCCTGATCACCACCCACCCGCCCGGTCCGCCGACAGCCGGTTCGCCCGTTCCTACCGGTCCGCCGGTCCGCGGGTTCCGGGTTCGCCCGTTCCTGCCGGTATGCCCGTTCCTATCGGTCGCGGGTTTGTGGCGGGGTGGTGGAGTTGGGGTGGGGGATCGGTGATCATGGGGCTGAGCAGGGGAGATTCCTGGGGGTGGGGTGGGCTTTCCGGAATCGACACTAAACTTGGGCTTGTCGTTATCTTGTGTGATTCGTGTTTAGGAGAGTAGGTTGTCGTCATGACCGCACCGCAGATTCCGACCGCAGCCGAGCAGCTGCGCGGCGTGGGGCTGCGTGTGACGGCTGCCCGCGTCGCACTGCTCGAGACAGTTCGGGTGGGTGACCACCTCGGCGTCGAGGCGATCGCCTCCGGGGTGCGCGACCGGGTCGGACACATCTCCCTACAGGCCGTCTACGAGGCGCTGAGCGCCCTCACCGCGGCCGGGCTCGTGCGGCGGATCGAACCCGCCGGAAGCCCGGCCAGGTACGAGGGTCGCGTCGGAGACAACCACCACCACCTGGTGTGCCGCGCGTGCGGCGTCGTCGCCGACGTCGACTGCGCGGTGGGAGAGGCGCCCTGCCTGACCGCGTCCGACGACCGCGGCTTCACGATCGACGAGGCCGAGGTCATCTTCTGGGGGCTGTGCCCCGACTGCTCCACCGCCAGAACCGCTTGAGCCAAAGATCCTGCACGGAAGGATTTCCCTTGTCTGAGAACAACGACGCCATCGTGACCGACGCGAAGGCGGAGGGCGCCGAAGGCTGCCCGGTCGCGCACGTCCGCGCCGCGCACCCGACCCAGGGCGGAGGCAACCGCCAGTGGTGGCCGGAGCGCCTGAACCTGAAGATCCTCGCCAAGAACCCGGCGGTCGCGAACCCGCTCGGCGAGGACTTCGACTACGCCGAGGCCTTCAACGGCCTCGACCTCGCCGCCGTCAAGGCCGACCTCGCCGACGTCATGACGGACTCCAAGGACTGGTGGCCCGCCGACTTCGGCCACTACGGCCCGTTCATGATCCGCATGGCGTGGCACAGCGCCGGCACCTACCGGATCAGCGACGGCCGCGGCGGCGCCGGCGCCGGCCAGCAGCGCTTCGCGCCGCTGAACAGCTGGCCCGACAACGGCAACCTGGACAAGGCCCGCCGTCTGCTGTGGCCGGTCAAGAAGAAGTACGGCCAGGCCATCTCCTGGGCCGACCTCATGATCCTGGCGGGCAACGTCGCCCTGGAGACCATGGGCTTCAAGCCCTTCGGCTTCGCCGGCGGCCGTGAGGACGTCTGGGAGGCGGAAGAGGACGTCTACTGGGGTCCGGAGACCACCTGGCTCGACGACCAGCGCTACAGCGGCGACCGCGAGCTGGAGAACCCGCTCGGCGCCGTCCAGATGGGCCTCATCTACGTCAACCCCGAGGGCCCCAACGGCAACCCGGACCCGCTGGCGTCGGCCCGCGACATCCGCGAGACGTTCCGCCGCATGGCGATGAACGACGAGGAGACCGCCGCCCTGATCGTCGGCGGCCACACCTTCGGCAAGACCCACGGCGCGGGCCCCGCCGACAACGTCGGCGCCGACCCCGAGGCCGCCCCGCTGGAGGCGCAGGGCTTCGGCTGGGCCAGCACCTACGGCACCGGCAAGGGCGCCGACGCCATCACCTCCGGCCTGGAGGTCACCTGGACCGCCACCCCGACGCAGTGGGACAACTCCTTCCTGGAGACCCTCTACGGCTACGAGTGGGAGCTGTTCCAGAGCCCGGCGGGCGCCAACCAGTGGCGTCCGGTGGACGGCGGCGGCGAGGGCACCGTCCCGGCCGCGCACGACGCGTCCAAGAAGATCGCGCCGAGCATGCTCACCTCCGACCTCGCGGTCCGCTTCGACCCGATCTACGGTGAGATCACCCGCCGCTGGCTGGAGCACCCCGAGGAGCTCCACGACGCGTTCGCGAAGGCCTGGTACAAGCTGACGCACCGCGACATGGGCCCGATCTCCCGCTACCTCGGCCCGGAGGTCCCGGCCGAGGTGCTGCTCTGGCAGGACCCGCTGCCCGCCGCCGACGGCGACCCGATCGACGCCGCCGAGGCCGCCTCCCTCAAGGAGCAGATCCTCGCCGCGGGCCTGCCGGTCTCGCAGCTGGTGTCCGCCGCCTGGGCCTCGGCCTCCTCCTTCCGCGGCAGCGACAAGCGCGGCGGCGCCAACGGCGCCCGGGTGCGCCTGGAGCCGCAGAAGGACTGGGAGGTCAACGACCCCGAGCAGCTCGCCACCACGCTGCGCGCGCTGGAGAAGGTCCAGGAGTCCTTCAACGCCGCGGGCGGCAAGAAGGTCTCCCTGGCCGACCTGATCGTCCTCGCCGGCAACGCCGCCGTGGAGAAGGCCGCCAAGGACGCGGGCTTCGACGTCGAGGTGCCGTTCACCGCGGGCCGCGTCGACGCCTCCCAGGAGCAGACCGACGTCGAGTCGTTCGCCGCCCTGGAGCCGCAGGCCGACGGGTTCCGCAACTACAGCGGCAAGGCCGCCCGGCTCCCCGCCGAGTACCTGCTGATCGACCGCGCGAACCTGCTCACCCTGAGCGCGCCGGAGATGACCGCCCTCGTCGGCGGCCTGCGCGTCCTCGGCGCGAACACCGGCGGCTCGACCCACGGTGTCCTCACCGAGACCCCGGGCGTCCTCACGAACGACTTCTTCGTGAACCTGCTCGACATGGGCACCACCTGGTCGCTCGCCGGCGACGACAGCGGCACCTACGAGGGCAAGGACGACTCGGGCGCCGTCAAGTGGACCGGCACCCGCGCGGACCTGGTCTTCGGCTCGAACTCCGAGCTCCGCGCCCTCGCCGAGGTCTACGCGAGCGACGACGCCAAGGCGAAGTTCGTCAACGACTTCGTCGCGGCCTGGGCCAAGGTCGCCGACCTCGACCGGTTCTGATCCGATCGCGGTCCTGATCGATCGGTGGTTCTGATCGGTCGGCTGTTCCGATGGTCCTCCGGGCGTCCCGCCCGGTGACCGCGGCGGG
>NZ_BAAGPQ010000011.1:0-156719 GCF_054783995.1 Actinocorallia aurea | reverse complement strand
GAGCGTGGCGGCCGCCGCCGTCCGTTTTCGGGGACTTGACCTCAACCTTGGTCGAGGACCGAGGCTCGGCGCATGACCTTCACTCCGGAAGAACTCGCCTATCTGCCGTCTCAGCGCCTCGGCCGCCTCGCCACGGTCGCGCCCGACGGCACCGTCCAGAACAACCCGGTGGCCTTCACGGTGCACGCGCAGGACGGCTACATCGAGATCAGCGGCTACCACATGGGCGAGAGCCGCAAATTCGCCAACATCCAGACCAACCCCCAGGTCTCCTTCGTCGTCGACGACATCGCCTCGTTCGACCCGTGGGAGGTCCGCGGCATCGAGATCCGCGGCCGTGCCGAAGCCGTCACCGGCATCGAGCGGGTCCCCGCCGCCTCCTACCTCAGCGCTGAGGCCATCCGCGTCCACCCGCGCCGCATCCGCAGCTGGAACCTCGAAGGCGTCTCCTCGGCCCGCTGGATCGACGCCTGACGGCCTTCCGGCCTCGGGGTCGCCGAGGCCGGAAGGTCAGGCGGTCCAGGGGGTGAGTTTGTCGGGGTTGCGGATGATCCAGATGCGGCTGATGCGGCCGTCGGTGGTCTCGGTGGACAGGACGCCCTGGATCTCCTCGCCGAGGGTGATGGCGGCGCCGGGGCGGCCGTTGACGGTCGTCTCGGTGAGGGTCGCGCCGTAGCCCTGGACCTTGCGGAGGATGCCGATGAGGAAGCGGGCCGCGTGGTCGGCGCCGGTGATCGGGTTGAGCGCGGCGCTGGCCTTGCCGCCGCCGTCGCTGCGGACGGTGACGGCCGGGTCGAGGAGGGCGGTGAGGGAGTCGAGGTCGCCGGTGAGGCAGGCGCGCTTGAAGGCGGCCAGGATCCGGGCGTCCTCGGCGGCGGGACTGAGCGACGGGCGTTCACGGGCCAGCCTGCGCCGGGCGGAGGCGGCGAGCTGTCGGCAGGCGGCAGGGCTTCGGCCGACGGCCTCGGCGATCTCGGCGAAGGGGACGCCGAAGACGTCGTGCAGGATGAACGAGACGCGTTCGGCGGGCGTCACCGAGTCGAGGACGACGAGCATGCCCATCGACACCGACTCGTCGAGGGTGATCCGCTCGGCCGGGTCGGCCGCGCCGCCCGCCGCCGCGCTCGTCCAGGTGCCCGCGCCCGGCAGGGGCTCGGGCAGCCAGTCGCCGGTGTACCGCTCGCGGCGGCGGCGGGCCGAGGCGAGGACGTCGAGGCAGATCCGGCTCGCGACCCGGGTCAGCCAGGCGACGGGCCGCTCGATCGCCTCCCGCTCGGACTCTTCCATCGCGTACCAGCGCGCGTACGTCTCCTGGACGACGTCCTCGGCGTCGTGCACCGAGCCCAGCATCCGGTAGCCGAGGTCGAGGAGCCCCCGCCGCTCCTCGGCGACCGGCCGGGGTCCTTCCGCCGCCGTCACCGGTCCTGCCCGGTGAGCGTGGCGACGCCGCCGCGCAGCCCCGGCCCGGTCGGCCTGGCCTGTGTTCCGACCGCCCGCGTGCTCTCGGCCGCCGCGATACGCATGGTCACCCCTTGTCTTTCGGGCGCTCCACGGCGCCCGTCTCTGTCTCTACCCCTATGACGAGACAGCCTTCCGGAATGTAGGGCGATCCCGAAAAAACCCTCGTTTCGCCCGGAACCCGGCATCCCGTGTGGGGGATTCCCTTGACGGACTAATACCTAATTTCCTACTGTTTAAGTAGGTCTTTTGCGAGGGGGGCGGATGAGGCGGATCCATCTGGCGGCGCACTTTCCCGGTGTCAACAACACGACGGTCTGGTCGGACCCCGCGTCGGGCAGCCAGATCGACTTCGCGTCGTTCGCGCATCTCGCGCGGACTGCCGAGCGCGGGAAGTTCGACTTCTTCTTCCTCGCCGAGGGCCTGCGGCTGCGGGAGATGAAGGGCCGCATCCATGACCTCGACGTCGTGGGCAGGCCGGAGTCCTTGACCGTCCTGGCGGCCCTCGCGGGGGTGACGACGCATCTGGGCCTCGCCGCGACCGTCAACTCGACCTTCAACGAGCCGTACGAACTGGCCCGCCGCCTCGCCACCCTCGACCACCTGAGCGACGGCCGCGCCGCCTGGAACGTCGTGACGAGCTGGGACGCCTTCACAGGGGAGAATTTCCGACGCGGTGGCTACCTCGCCGAGGCCGACCGCTACAACCGGGCCAGGGAGATGCTCCAGACGGCACGCGAGCTGTGGGACTCCTGGGACGCCGGCGCCATCCTCGCCGACCGCGCGACGGGCGCGTTCGTCACCCCGGGGCAGGGCGAATTCCGGCACGAAGGGCCCCAGTTCGACATCTCCGGGGTGTTCGGCACACCGCGTCCGCCGCAGGGCCATCCCGTCATCATCCAGGCGGGAGACTCCGAGGAGGGCCGCGAGTTCGCCGCCTCCGACGCCGACGTCATCTTCAGCCGGCACCACGCCCCCGACGAGGCCCGCGCCTTCTTCAAGGACGTGAAGTCCCGCCTCGCCAAGTACGGCCGCCGCCCTGACGAGCTGAAGATCCTCCCCGCGGTGACGGCCGTCGTCGCCGACACGGACGCCGAAGCCGTCGAGGAGGCCGCGCGCATTCGGCGCGCGCAGGTGAGCGCTCCCACCGCACTCGCGTTCGTCGAGGGCATCTGGGGCCGCGACCTTTCCGGATACGACGCCGACGGCCCGCTTCCCGACCTCGACCCCGACCCGGGCGAAGGCGTCTCGCAGGGCCGCGCCCAGTTCCGCCGCGACCGGCTCGGCATCGCCCGGCAGTGGCGGGAGCTTTCGGAGGCGCGCGGCGGGCTGACGATCCGCGAACTCGTCATCGAGGCGACCGGCCGCCAGACGTTCGTCGGCGCGCCGGGCACCGTCGCCGCACAGATGCACGACTACGTCCAGGACCGGGCGTCGGACGGCTTCATCCTCGTCCCGCACCTCACCCCGACCGGCCTCGACGCGTTCGTCGACCGGGTGGTCCCGCTCCTCCAGGAACGCGGCTCCCTGCGCGACGACTACACCGGCGCCACCTTGCGCGACCACCTCGGCCTGTCCGAGCCGCGCCGCCTGTCCGAGCCGCGCCGCCTGTCCGAGCCGCGCCGCCTGTCCGGATCCTGAAGAGAGCCGCATCCTCAAGAGAGAAGGACGCATGACCCACCTGCACCTCGCGGCAGCGCTCGACGGGGCCGGATGGCATCCGGCAGCCTGGCGGGACCCGCTCGCCCGGCCCGCCGAGCTGTTCGGCGCGCGGTACTGGGCCGACCTCGCGGGCGACGCCGAACGCGGACTGCTCGACTTCCTCACCTTCGAGGACGCCTTCGCCGTCCAGTCGTCGCGGTGGGCGGGGCCGGACGGGCGGACCGACCAGGTGCGGGGCAGGCTCGACGCGGTGCTCCTCGCCGCCCGGCTCGCCGCGGCCACCTCCGCGATCGGCCTGGTGCCGACGACGAGCACGACGCACACCGAGCCCTTCCACGTCGCGATCGGCATCGCCTCCCTCGACCACGCGACGTCAGGACGGGCCGGGTGGCGGCCCCAGGTGTCGGGGAAGGCCGCCGACGCCGGGCACTTCGGGCGGCGGACGATCCCGGAGTTCGCACCGGACGGCCATCGGACGGGCGCCGCCGCGGCAGCCGTCGCCGAGCTGTTCGGGGAGGCCGCCGACGCCGTCGAGGTGGTCCGGCGGCTGTGGGACAGCTGGGAGGACGACGCGGTCATCCGGGACGCGGCTCGTGGAAGGTATGTGGACCGCGACAAACTCCACTACATCGACTTCGAGGGGCAGCACTTCAGCGTCCGGGGGCCGTCGATCACACCGCGCCCGCCGCAGGGGCAGCCGCTCATCACGGCGCTCGCCCACGACGTCGTCCCTTACGAGTTCGCCGCGCGCTCGGCCGACATCGTCTACGTGACGCCGCACTCGCCGGCCGACGCGGGCGCGATCGTCGGCGCGGTCCGGGAGGCCGAGCGCGCCGTCGGCCGGACGGGCGCGCCGCTCAAGGTCTTCGCCGACCTCGTCGTCTTCCTCGGCCCGGCCGCCGCCGACCGCAAGGACGCCCTCGACGAGCTCGACGGCGTTCCCTTCACCTCGGACGCCTTCGTCTACGCAGGCCGGGCCGACGCCCTCGCCGACCTGCTCCTGTCCTGGCAGGAGGCCGGGATCGAGGGGTTCCGGCTGCGGCCCGGCGCCCTGCCGCGCGACCTCGGCCACATCACCCGCGACCTCGTCCCGGCCCTCCAGGCGCGCGGCGCCTTCCGGGGCGCCTACGCCGAGGACGTCCTGCGGACCCGCCTCGGCCTGCCCCGCCCCGCCAACCGCTACGCCCCCGCCCCGTGACCCGCCCGACGCCCCGGGGCGCCGCCGTCCGCTCGGCGGGCACGCCGACCGCTCGGGTGCTCCCGGGCCGGAAGGCGGCCGGCGGTTCTCCGCGGGTCGCCGGGACCCGGCGCGCGGCGACCCAGCGCGTTCTCGACCAGCGAGAACGCGCCGTACACCCTGTCAAACCTGCCTTCGGAAGGCGGCCATGAGCGTTCCCCTGTCGATCCTGGACCTCGCGCCCGTTCCGGCCGGGGGGAGCGTGCGAGACGCGCTGCGCAACACCGTGGACCTCGCGCGCAGGGCCGAGGAGGCCGGGTACCACAGGTACTGGCTCGCCGAGCACCACTTCGCGCCCGGCGTCGCCTCGTCCGCGCCGCAGGTGCTCATCGGCGCGGTCGCCGCCGCGACCAGCCGGATCCGGGTCGGGTCCGGCGCGGTGCAGACCGGGCACTGGACGGCGCTGGGCGTCACCGAGCAGTTCGGCACCCTCGACGCGCTGCACCCCGGCCGCATCGACCTCGGGCTGGGGCGCTCCGGGCAGGCCCGTGCCGAGATCGGCGCACGCCGCGCCGTGCCGCCGCGCGCGGAGCGGACCGTCGACGGGCTGCTCCTCCCGAAACCGTTCGACTACGGCGTGCTGGCGCTCTCCGACGCGCACAAGGCCTACGCGCTGCTCCAGCAACCCGGCGCGCAGACCCCGGACTTCGCTGAGACGGTCGACGAGATCGCCGCGCTCCTGGCCGGAGACCACCGCACCGCGGAGGGCATCCCGGTCCACGCCTACCCCGGCGAAGGCGCGGAGCTCGCCCTGTGGATCCTCGGCAGCAGCGGCGGCGAGAGCGCCCGGGTCGCGGGGGAGCGGGGGCTGCCGTTCGCGGCGAACTACCATGTGGCTCCCTCGCACGTGCTGGAGGCGGTCGAGGCCTACCGGGCGGCGTTCAAGCCGTCGGACGCGCTCGCCGAACCCTACGTCGTGGTCTCCGCCGACGTCGTCGTCGCCGAGGACGACGAGACCGCGCGCCGCCTCGCGTCCCCCTACGCGCTGTGGGTGCGCAGCATCCGCCGGACCGGCGCGGCGATCCCGTTCCCGACCGAGGCCGACGCCGCCGCGCACGAGTGGAGCGAGGCCGACCTCGAACTCGTCGTGGACCGGACCGCCACCCAGTTCGCGGGATCGCCCGGCACCGTCGTCGAAAGGCTGGAGACGCTCCGGCGCGTCACCGGCGCCGACGAACTGCTCGTCACGACCATCGTCCACGACCACGCGGCCCGCGTCCGCTCCTTCGAGCTGCTCGCGCGCGCTTGGCACGGCACAGGAGGCAACCCGTGAGCTACGCACCACCCGCCGACGTCGCAGCGAACGGCCCGTACGGCCCTGAAAGGGTCCAGGCCTCCTTGGCGGTTGGCCGGCCCGTCTACCCTTTCCAGGGGCGTCTCGGCACACCGCTCTTCCCGGCCGTCCCCGGGCGGTACCACCTGTACGCGGCCTGGACGTGCCCGTACGCGCAGCGCGCCGCGATCGTCCGTGAACTCGCCGGCCTCCAAGACGTCGTCGGGCTGTCGTATGTGGACGACGAGAGGGACGCGCTCGGGTGGGCGTTCCGGGAGCGGCGCGGAGCCGACCCCGTCAACGGGTTCCGGTACCTGAGCGAAGCCTACGAGGCCACCGAGCCGGGCTACCCGGGGCACATCTCCGTGCCCGTCCTGTGGGACACGCGGGAACGCCGCATCGTCAGCAACCACTACCCGGACATCACCTTGGACCTCGCCACGCAGTTCGCCCACTGGGCGGACCCTTCCGTCGAGCTGTACCCCGAACACCTGCGCGCGCGCATCGACGTCCTCAACGAGGAGATCCGGACCGACGTCAACGAGGCCGCGCAGCAGGCCCGCGCGGCGGACCCGGCGACGGCGGCGTCCGCGCGCGCCCGCCTGGCGGGGGCCTTCGCCCGCCACGACGCGACGCTCTCACGGACCCCGTACCTGCTCGGCGACTCCCTCACCGAAGCCGACATCCGCCTCTGGGTGACCCTGGTCCGCCACGACGCGGCGCCCAACCCGCACGACGGCCTCTCGGCTGAGCCCTTGGCGGCCTTCCCTTCCCTGGCCGCCTACACGTCCCGCCTTCTGGCCCTCCCGGCCTTCGCCGCGACGACCGACCCCGCCCTCGCCGGCGTCCCGCGCTGAGCCGTTTCCCCAGGTCACACGGGTCGACCGCATTGACTCGGCCGGTCGCCGCACGTAGCGTCTTAGGTGCTCTACGTAGCCACCGGAAGGGACTCGATGCGCCTCCGACCCATCCTCACCACCGCCGCCCTCGCGGCCCTCCTCTCCGCCGCCCCCGCCCGCGCGACCCCGCCGCCGCCCGCCCCGTCCGTGGTCGTCGCCATCACCTTCTGCCAGGAACCCGACTACAAGACCTGTGACCGCTACGGCGTGGACACCGGCACCCCCTACCGGGTCCCCGGCCCCTACACCGCCAAGCTGGCCTCGGCCCGCACCGAGCCCGCGGGCACCACCTGCACCCTGTACCGCTACGAGAACGCCATGGGCCCCCTCGCCGACGTCACCCCGGCGGGCACCTCCCCCCTGGACGTCAAGCCCACGTCCTTCCTCTGCTCCGCCCCCTGACCCGTCGCCGCGAGGACCTCCGCGCACCTCGCCCCACCCCGCCGACGCGTGCGGGTACCTCGTGCGACGCCTCCCGTGCGGCTGGCGCCCTCGCGTGAAGGTACCCGCGTGGCGGGGTGCTCCTTGACCCTCAACCGCCCCGTGCGTCCCGTGTGCGCGCGCCTTGCGTGCGCCGCATGGCGGATGCCCCCGGCCCGGTCGGGAATCGTGACCAAATTCATGTATTTCCTACTTTATTAGTATGTATTATGTGTGGTGTCGGCAAGGAGTGCCAGCGTCAAGCCCCGGCTAGCTGGCCGGCAACCCTCACTGATGCGGGGTGCCCCGGGTGAAGGCCAGGTGGCGTTCGCGTCACAAGCAACGGTGAGGGATGACTGTGAGCGTGGTGAGTGCGGTCGCGGAGACCGCCGTGGACAGGTTCGGCGAAGAGAAGATGTGGGATCTCGTGCGGGCCGGGCGGCCGCGCGAGATGGTGGAGGCGCTGACGCGCCCCGACGACGGACCGCGTCCGGGCGGGGCCCGGGACTGGGCCGCGGTCTGGTACCCGGGGCTGATCGGGACCTTGGCGGCGGGCACGCCGGCCGGCTCGGCGGCTCCGGAAGCGGGCTCCGCGGCGGGGGACGGGCGCGCGACCGGATTCGACGTGCTGCGCGATCTGCTGGCGACCGGCTCGGCCGAGACCGCGGTGCGGGACGCCGAGGCGGTGCTCGGGACCTGTCCGATGAGCACGGACGCGCTGACGTCGCTGGGCGGGGCGCTCACCGCGCTCGTCTACGCCGACCGGGCGGATCTGGCGGCGCGCTGGTGCCGTCCGCTGCTGGAGCAGACGACGGCGCACTGCGATCCGGTCTGGCTCGGGATGTTCGCCGCGATCCGGGGGGAGACGGCGCTGCGGCTCGGCGACCCGGCCGAGGCGGCGGCGTGCGTGCGGACCGCGCTCATGCACATCCCGTGGCGGGACTGGGGTGTCGCGATAGGGGTCCCGTTCGCCACGATGATCGCCGCGAAGACGGCGCTCGGCATGACCGAGGACGTCATCCGATATCTCGCGGTCCCCGTTCCCGAAGCGATGTGGGAAACGCCGGCCGGGCTGCATTATCTCGCGGCGCGCGGCCAATTCCACGCGGCTTCCGGAAATGCCGCCCGAGCCCTGGCCGATTATCGGGAATGCGGCGCGATAATGCGGCGTTGGGGCATCGACCTGCCGGGCCTCGCCCCCTGGCGGATCGGCGCCGGGCATGCCGCGCTCGCGCTCGGCGAGCGGGCCGAGGCCGCAGGGCTGGCCCGCGAGCAGCTTGCGCTGTCGGGCGCCGCGCCGACCCGCACCCGGGGCGCCGCGCTGCGGCTGCTCGCCCTGGCAGGCCCCGCGGAGCAGCGCCGAACCCTGCTCGAAGAGGCCTGCGACGTACTGCGAGAGGCCGGTGACACGGCGGAGGCGGAACGTGCCAAGGCCGACCTCGCTTCCCTCGCGCCGGACCGCGCGGTCCTCAGCGAGGCCGAGGCCAAGGTCGCCGAACTCGCCGCGCGCGGCCTGTCGAACCGACAGATCTCCACCCGGCTGTACATCACGGTGAGCACCGTGGAACAGCATCTGACGCGCATTTATCGCAAACTCGGCCTGCGCCGCAGAAGCCAACTCGCCGCATTCCTCCAGGCCGCTTCGCGATAGGGGGCGCTAGGGGTCGGCGCATCTGGTGGCGGTTTCCCCCGGTGGACAGAATCGATCAAGTAGAGATCGGTCTTCCCCGGGGGGACAGCATGGCAGCAGCCTTTCCCATCGCCGTCGTCGGCCTTTCCTGCCGACTGCCGGCGGCGCCCGATCCCGCGGCCTTCTGGCGGCTGCTGGAGGCGGGCGCGGACGCGGTGACGGCGCGGTCGGGCGTCCCCGGCGGATACCTGGAGGGCACCGACCTTTTCGACCCAGCCTTCTTCGGCGTCTCGCCGCGTGAGGCGGCCGCCGCGGACCCGCAGCAGCGGCTCCTCCTCGAACTGGCCTGGGAGGCGCTCGAGGAGGCCCGCGTCCCGCCCGCCCGGCTCGCCGGGCGGGCGGTCGGCGTCTTCGCCGCCGCGACGCACGGCGACTACGCGGCGGTGGTGCAGCGCGCCGGGGCCGCCGCGGTCACCCGGCACACCCTTCCGGGGCTGAACCGGGCGCTGCTGGCCAACCGGGTCTCCCACGCCCTCGGCCTGCGCGGGCCGAGCCTCACCGTGGACGCCGCGCAGGCGTCCGGGCTCGTCGCGGTGCAGCTCGCGGTGGAGAGCCTGCGCCGGGGCGAGACGGAACTCGCCCTGGCCGGGGGCGTCAACCTGATCCTCGCGCCCGAGTCCGACCTCGCGTCGGCCCGGTTCGGCGGCCTGTCGCCGGACGGCAGGTGCCACGTCTTCGACGCGCGCGCGAACGGCTACGTGCGCGGTGAGGGCGGCGGCGTCGTGGTGCTGAAGCGGCTCGCCGACGCGGTGGCCGACGGCGACCGCGTCCACGCGGTGATCCTCGGCGCGGCGGCGGGCAACGACGGCGCGACCGACGGCCTGACCGTGCCGAGCGCCGCGGCGCAGGAGGACGTGGTGCGCCGCGCCCTCGCCGACGCG
The DNA here is from genome assembly GCF_054783995.1 of Actinocorallia aurea. Taxonomy (NCBI): domain Bacteria; kingdom Bacillati; phylum Actinomycetota; class Actinomycetes; order Streptosporangiales; family Thermomonosporaceae; genus Actinocorallia; species Actinocorallia aurea. The sequence continues at coordinate 147,199 of NZ_BAAGPQ010000011.1, read as the reverse complement.
GGACTGTCCCGCGACGACGTCCAGTACGTGGAGCTGCACGGCACCGGGACGCCGGTCGGCGACCCGATCGAGGCCGCCGCGCTCGGCGCGGCCCTGGGCGCGGGCCGGGAGGCGCCGCTGCGGGTCGGCTCGGTGAAGTCGAACATCGGGCACCTGGAGGGCGCGGCGGGCATCGCGGGGCTGCTGAAGGTCGTGCTCGGCCTGCGCCACGGGACGATCCCGGCGACCCTCCACCATGTCACCCCGAATCCCTCGATCCCGCTCGACGCCCTGGGCCTGCGCGTGCAGACCGAGACCGCGCCCTGGCCGCAGGACGCGCCGCGCCGGGTCGCCGGGGTCAGCTCGTTCGGAATGGGCGGGACGAACTGCCACGTGGTGCTGGCCGAAGCGCCCGCGCCCGCAGCGGCCGGACCTGCCGGATCCGACGCGCCGGTCGTGTCCTGGCTGGTGACGGGCCGGGACGCGGCGGGCCTCGCCGCGCACGCCGCACGCCTCGCCGACGCGGTGGGGGAACTGCCCGCCGCGTCGGTCGGCAGGTCCCTCGCCACGACGCGGGCGCACCTTGCGCACCGCGCCGTCATCGCGGGCGACGCGGTGGAGCTGCGCGCCGGGCTGCGCGCGCTCGCCGAGGGCGGCCAGGCCGCCCAGCTGGTGCGGGGCACCGCCCGCGACCGCGGCCGGACCGTCTTCGTCTTCCCGGGGCAGGGCGCGCAGTTCCCGGGCATGGGCCTCGCGCTCGCCGAGGAGTCGCCGGCCTTCGCCGCGGCCCTCGACGCGGCGGGCGCGGCCCTCGCCCCGCACACCGGCTGGGACCTGCGCACGGCCCTGGCCGACGAGGCAGCCCTGGCGCGGGTGGACGTGGTGCAGCCCGCCCTCTTCGCGGTGATGGTCGCGCTCGCCGCGCTGTGGCGGGCGCACGGGATCGAGCCGGACGCGGTCATCGGGCACTCCCAGGGCGAGATCGCCGCCGCGCACGTCGCGGGCGCGCTGTCCCTGGCCGACGCGGCCAAGGTGGTGGCGCTGCGCAGCCGGGCGCTCGCGGAGATCTCCGGCACCGGGGGCATGGCCGCGGTGGAACTCCCGGCGGACCGTCTGGCGCCCCTCCTCGGCGTCGGCCTGGACGTCGCCGTGGTGAACGGCCCCACCGCCACCGTGGTCGCCGGTGAGGTGGCCGCGTTGGAGGGGCTGCTCGAAGGGCTGCGCGCGGACGGCGTCAGGGTCCGCCGCCTTCCGGTGGACTACGCCTCCCATTCGGCTCTCGTCGAACCTGTGCGGGACCGCCTCGTCGCCGACCTCGCGGGGATCGAGGCACGCCCGTCCGAGGCGCTGTTCTACTCGACCCTGACGGGCGGGCTGTTCGACACCGCAGGGCTGGACGCCGCCTACTGGTACCGCAACCTCCGCGAGACCGTCGTGTTCGAGCGGACGGTGCGGGCCGCCGTGTCGGACGGGCACGGGCTGTTCGTCGAGGCGAGCCCGCACCCTCTGCTCACCGCCGCGACCGGCGACGTCCTCGACGCCACGGGCGGCCTGGCGTTCGGCACCCTTCACCGGGACCGTCCTGGCCTCCGGCAGTTCCTGCTCTCCCTCGGAAGGGCGCAGACCTCGGGCGCGCCCGTCCACTGGCCCGACGAGTGGGGCGGCGACCTCACCGACCTGCCTACGTATCCCTTCCAGCGCCGCTCCTACTGGATCGCCGGAGCGCCCTTGCCCGGGGAGTCCGCCCCGCTCGCGGAGGAGGCCCCTTCCACCGAGCCCGCTGCGCAGGCGCTGCCTACGGCGGACGCCACCGCGCTCGCCTTCGACGACGCCCTGCGGATCGTCCTGTCCGGCGCGGCCGTCGTCCTCGGCTACGACGGCCCCGGCGCGGTCGACCCCGACGCCGCGTTCCGCGAGATCGGCTTCGACTCCGCCGGCGCGGTCGAGTTCCGCGACAGGCTCGCCGAGGCCACGGGCGTCTCCCTGCCGAGCACCCTCATCTTCGACCACCCGACGCCCCGGGCCGTCGCCGCCCTGCTCACCGGAGAAGCCGCCCACGAGGCCGCCCAGGAGGAAGGCCGCGCCGCGCCCTCGGAGGAGCCGATCGCCATCGTCGCCGCGGGAGGTCGCTGGCCGGGCGGCGCGGACACCCCCGAGAAGCTGTGGGCGCTGCTGCGCGACGGCCGCGACGCGATCGGCGCGTTCCCCGCGAACCGCGGCTGGGACCTCGACGCGCTCTACGCGCCGCAGAGCGAGTTCCGCCCCGGCACGACGTATGCCAGGAACGGAGGCTTCCTCTACGACGCCGACCGCTTCGACGCCGCCTTCTTCGGCATCTCCCCGCGCGAGGCCGCGGTGATGGACCCTCAGCAGCGGCTGCTGCTGGAGACGGGCTGGGAGCTGTTCGAGCGGGCGGGGATCGACCCCGCCTCGCTGCGCGGCAGCCGGACCGGGGTGTTCGTCGGCGCGATGGCCCAGGAGTACGGCACCCGGTTGCACGAGACCCCGCGCGGCTTCGACGGGCACGCCCTCACCGGCAGCGCCTCCAGTGTCGCCTCGGGCCGCCTCGCCTACACCCTGGGCTTGGTCGGGCCTGCCCTGACCGTCGACACGGCGTGCTCGTCGTCGCTGGTCGCGCTGCACCTGGCGGCGCAGTCGCTGCGCTCGGGCGAGTGCGATCTGGCGGTCGCCGGGGGCATCACCGTGATGGCCACGCCGGGCATGTTCACCGAGTTCAGCCGCCAGGGCGGCCTCGCGCCGGACGGACGGTGCAAGCCGTTCGCGGCGGCGGCCGACGGCACCGCCTGGTCGGAGGGCGCGGGCCTGGTCCTGCTGGCCCGGCTGTCGGACGCGCTGCGCGACGGCAGGACGGTCCTCGCGGTCCTGCGCGGCAGCGCGGTCAACCAGGACGGCGCGTCCAACGGGCTCACCGCGCCGCACGGGCCGTCCCAGGAGCGGGTGATCCGCGCGGCCCTGCGCGCGGCCGGCCTCACCCCGGGCGACGTGGACGCCGTTGAGGCGCACGGTACCGGCACCCGCCTCGGCGACCCCATAGAAGCGGGCGCCCTCCAGGCGGCGTACGGGACGGGTAGGGCACGCCCCCTGCTCGTCGGCTCCGTCAAGTCGGTGCTCGGCCACACCCAGGCCGCCGCCGGGATCACCGGCCTCATCGCGATGACCGAGGCGCTGCGCGCGAACGAACTCCCCGCGACCCTGCACGTGGACGCGCCCTCCCCGCACGTCGACTGGTCCGGCGGCGAACTGGAGCTCCTCACCGGGCCCCGCCCCTGGCCGCGCGTCGGCGCCCCGCGCCGCGCCGGCATCTCCTCCTTCGGCATCAGCGGCACCAACGCCCACGTCGTCATCGAGGAGCCTCCCGCGCCCCGCGTAGCCCCCGCGTCCGAGCCACCCGCACAGGGCATCCTCGGCGGCCCCGCCCAGGGTCGCCCCGCCCCCTCCGCTCCACTCACCGGACGGGTGCTCCCCGACGGCCGCACCACAGCGCCCGGGACGGGCGAGCGTGCCGCCGAGGCTGAGCGCGCGCGCTCGCGGGAGTTCGCTTCCGGGGAGCGGCCGGTGGTGTTGGGGCTCTCGGCGCGGACCTCGGGAGCGCTGCGGGAGTCGGCGGGGCGGGTGCGCGACCTTCTGGTGGGAGGCGCCGACCCGGACGCGGTGGGGCGGGCGCTGGCGACGACGCGGGCGCTGTTCGAGGAGCGGGCCGTGTTCGTCGGGGCGGCCGGGGAGGCCGCGGCGGCGCTCGGCGCGTTCGCCGCGGGAGCGGGTGCACCCGGGCTGGTGACGGGCCGGGCGGCCCGCCAGGGCGGGACGGGATTCCTGTTCAGCGGCCAGGGCAGCCAGCGGGTCGGGATGGGGCGCGGGCTGTACGGGACGTCGCCGGTGTTCCGCGACGCGCTGGACGAGCTGTTCGACGCCTTCGCCCCGCACCTGGACCGGCCGCTGCGCGAGGTCGTCTTCGACGGCCCCGACGAGCTGCTCGAACAGACCGCCTACACCCAGCCCGCGCTGTTCGCGGTCGAGGTCGCGCTGTTCCGGCTGACCGAGGCGGCGGGTGTACGCCCCGCCGTCCTCCTCGGCCACTCCATCGGCGAGCTCGCCGCCGCCCACGTCGCCGGGGTGCTGGGGCTGCGCGACGCGGCAGCGCTGGTCGCCGCCCGCGGACGGCTCCTGCAGAGGCTGCCCGCGGGCGGCGCGATGGCCGCGCTCCAGGCGAGCGAGGAGGAGATCGCCGTCCATCTCGGCGAAGGGCTCGACCTCGCCGCGGTGAACGGGCCGGAGTCGGTGGTCGTGTCCGGGGACGCCGACGCGGTCTCCGCGCTGGCCCGGCGCTGGAAGGCCGACGGACGCCGGGCAAGGCCGCTGCGCGTCAGCCACGCGTTCCACTCGGCGCGGACGGAACCCGCCCTCGCGGAGTTCCGCGCGGTGGCCGCCGCGCTGGACTTCCGCGAGCCGCGGATCCCGATCGTCTCGAACGTGACGGGGCGGATCGCGACCGGGATGGCCGACCCCGAGTACTGGGTGCGGCACATCCGGGCCGCCGTCCGCTTCCACGACGGGGTGCGCACCGCCCGCGACCTGGGCGTCACCGCACTGCTGGAGCTCGGTCCGGACGCGACGCTCACCGCCCTCGCCCGGGAGAGCACGGACGTCCCGGTGATCGTGCCCGCGCTGCGCAAGGACCGGCCCGAGGCCGGGTCGTTCCTCGCCGCGCTGGCCGAGCTGCACGTCGCCGGCGTCGCCGTGGACTGGGCCGCCGTGCACGGCGACGGCCCGCGCGCCGACCTGCCGACCTACCCGTTCCAGCGGGAGCGGTTCTGGCTGACGGCCGAGCCCGCCGCGCCAGGCTCGGCGCACCGCCTGCTCGGCCCGGTCCTGGAACTCGCCGACGGCGGCGCCGTCCGCACCGGACGGGTCGCGGCCGAGGACGAGCCGTGGCTCACCGACCACCGGATCCTCGGCGACGTCCTGCTGCCCGGCACCGCCCTCGCCGAACTGGCCCTCCAGGCAGGCGCCCCCCTGGCCGACCTCACCCTCGAACACCCCCTCGTCCTCCCCGAAGAGGGCCAGGTCTCCCTCCAGGTCGTCACGGGCGCCCCGGGCAACGACGGCCTCCGCCCGGTCTCCGTCCACGCCCGCGTCGGATCCGGCCCGTGGACCCGCCACGCCTCCGGCGCCCTCGGCGCGCCGCACGGCGCCGCGTCGGGCGGCGCCGACAGCGCGCCGGGCGGCGCGGAGTGGCCGCCCGCGGGGGCGGTCGCGGTGGATCTCGCCGCCCTGTACGCGCGGCTCGCCGAGCGGGGGTACGAGTACGGGCCGGGGTTCCGGCTGCTGCGCGGGGTCTGGCGTGACGGGGACGCCGTGTACGCCGAGACGGGCACGGTCGCGGACCCGCAGGGGTTCGCGGTGCATCCGGCGCTGCTGGACGCCGTGCTGCACGCGGCGGTCGGCGAGGTGCTCGATGGGCCGGGGGTGCGGATTCCCTTCGCCTGGTCGGGGTTCGCCGTGCACCGGGAGGGCGCGGAGGCGCTGCGGGCGCGGATCGCCTCCCGGCGGGAGGGCGCGGTCGCGGTCGACGCCTGGGACGCGGACGGGAACCCGGTGCTCACGATCGGGGACCTCGCGTTCCGGGAGACCGCGGCCGACGAGCGGCCCTACCGCCTCGACTGGACGCCGCTCGACTGGACGCCCCCGGAGGGCAAGGACCCGTCAGACGACGGCCCCTGGACGATCCTGTGGAACGGCGCCCTGCACGACGACTGGGCGGCCGTGGCGGAACCGCGGACGTCCGGCCCGCTTCCCGAGGCCGCGCGCACCGCGACCGTGCGGGCGCTGGGCCTCGTCCAGGAGTGGCTCGCGCACGGCGAGGGGCGTCTGGCCGCCGTCACCCGCGGCGCGGTCGCGACCCGGCACGGCTCGGACGTCCCCGGGCTCGCCGAAGCCGGCCTGTGGGGCCTGCTGCGGACCGCGCAGGCCGAGCACCCCGGCCGGATCGTCCTGCTGGACCTCGGCCCCGGCCCGGTCGATCCCGCCGAGGTCGCCGCGGCGGCCCGCGCGGGCGAGGAGCAGGCGGCACTGCGCCGCGGACGGCTGCTCGTGCCCCGGCTGGCCAGGCCCGGCCGCGACGCGCTCGACCTCCCGGACGGCCCGTGGCGTCTCGACGTCGCCGGGGCGGGCGGCCTCGACGCGATCGCCGCGGTGCCCGCCCCGGAGGCGGCCCGCCCGCTCTCCGGCTGCGAAGTCCGGGTGGCGGTCCGCGCCGCGGGCCTGAACTTCCGCGACGTGCTCATCGGCCTCGGCATGTACCCGGGCCGCGCCAGCATCGGCGCGGAGGGCGCGGGCACCGTCCTGGAGACCGGGCCCGAGGTGACCGGGCTGCGGCCGGGCGACCGGGTGATGGGCCTGCTCCAGGGCCAGCTCGGCCCGCTCGCGGTGACCGACGCGCGGCTGCTGGCCCCGATCCCCGCGGGCTGGACCTACGCCGAGGCCGCCGCCGCGCCCGTCGCCTTCCTCACCGCCTACCACGGCCTCGTCGACCTCGGCGAGCTGAAGGCGGGCGACCGGGTCCTCGTCCACGCCGCGACGGGCGGGGTGGGCGGCGCGGCGGTCCAGCTCGCCCGCCACCTCGGCGCGGAGGTGTTCGCGACGGCCTCGCCCGCCAAGCAGCCGCTGCTCCTGGAGGCCGGGCTGGACGACGCGCACGTCGCCTCCTCCCGCGACCTGGAGTTCGCCGACCGGTTCGGCAGGGTCGACGTCGTCCTGAACGCCCTCGCGCACGAGTTCACCGACGCCTCGCTCGGCCTGCTCGGGCCCGAAGGCAGGTTCGTCGAGATGGGCAAGACCGACCTGCGCGACCCCGCGGACGTCGTGCCCGTCTACCGCGCGTTCGACCTGTTCGACGTGGACCCGGAGCGGATCGCGGTGCTGTTCGCCGACCTCGGCGTGCTGTTCGAGGACGGCGGGCTCCAGCCGCCGCCGGTCGAGTCGTGGGACGTGCGGCGCACCCCCGCCGCACTGCGCCGGCTCTCCCAGGCCCGGCACACCGGCAAGCTCGTCGCGACACTCCCGCGCCGCCCCGAGCCCGACGGCACCGTGCTCGTCACCGGAGGCACCGGCACGCTCGGCGCGCTCGTCGCCCGGCATCTCGTCCGCGGGCACGGCCGCCGGAGCCTTCTGCTGGCGTCCCGGAGGGGCCCCGGCGCGCCGGGCGCGGCCGAGCTGCGGGCCGAGCTTGCGGCGCTCGGGGCCGACGTGGAGATCGTCGCCGCCGACGCGGCGGCCCCCGAGGACGTCCGGGCCCTGTTCGCGGGCCGCCGGATCACCTCGGTGATCCACGCCGCGGGCGTCCTCGACGACGCGGTGTTCGCCGAGCTGACCGATGGCCAGGTTCACGACGTCCTGCGCGCCAAGTCCGACGCGGCCTGGTGGCTGCACTTGGCCGCCGCGGAGCACGACGTCGCCGAGTTCGTCCTGTTCTCCTCGGCCGTCGGCGTCCTCGGCAACCCCGGCCAGGCCGGATACGGGGCCGCCAACACCTTCCTCGACGCGCTCGCGGCGCTGCGCGCCCACCGGGGGCTGCCCGCGGTGTCGGCCGCCTGGGGCCGCTGGGAGGAGGAGAGCGCGATGACGGGCGGGCTCACCGAGGCGCAGCTGCGCCGCATGGCCCGGCGCGGCCTCGCGGGCCTGCCGACCGCGCGGGGCCTGGCGCTCCTCGACCGGGTGCTCGCCGCGCCCGACGCCGCGCTCGTGCCCGCCCGGCTCGACCTCGACGCCCTCGACGAGACGCCGCCGGTGCTGCGCGGCCTCGCGCGTCCCGTCCCGGCAGCCGTCGAGCCGTCCGGGCCCGTCGCCGGGCTCGCGGACCTTCCCGAAGCCGAGCGGCTGCGGCGGCTCCTGCACCTGGTGCGCGCCACCGCCGCCGCGGTCCTCGGGCACGCCGGACCCGAGTCCGTCCGGCCCGACCACGGCTTCCAGGAGTCGGGATTCGACTCGCTCGCCTCGGTCGAACTGCGCACCAGGCTCGGCGCGGCCGTCGGCCTGAGGCTGCCCGCCACCTTCACCTTCGACCACCCGACCCCGGCCGAGGCCGCCGCGCACCTCGCGGACCTGCTCGCGCCGGCGCCCGAACCCGTTTCCGAGCCGGACCCGGCCGAGGACGACATCGCCTCGGCGACCGGGGACGAGCTCTACCGCCTCATCGAAGACGAACTGCGGCTGTCGTGAGCCGTCCGAACAAGGAGAGAGCCATGGCGGAGGAAGAAAAGCTGCGCGACTACCTCCGGAGGGTGACCGTCGAACTCCAGCGGACCCGCCGGAGGCTCGCCGAAGCCGAGTCGGCGGCGCGCGCGGAGGCCGAGCCGGTCGCCGTCGTCGGGATCGGCTGCCGCTACCCGGGCGGGGTACGCAACCCGGACGACCTGTGGCGGCTCGTCGCCGAGGAACGCGACGTGATCGGGCCACTGCCCGCCGACCGGGGCTGGGACCTCGACCGGCTCTACCACCCCGACCCCGACCACAGCGGCACCAGCTACGTCCGCGAAGGCGGCTTCCTGCACGACCCCGCCGGGTTCGACGCCGACTTCTTCGGGCTGTCCCCGCGCGAGGCGCTGGCCGCCGACCCGCAGCAGCGGCTCCTGCTGGAGACCGCGTGGGAGGCCGTCGAACACGCCGGGATCGACCCGAGCGGCCTGCGCGGCAGCCGGACGGGGGTGTTCACCGGCGTCATCGCCCAGGAGTACGGGCCGAGCCTGCACCACCTGCCCGCCGAGGGCACCGACGGGTACGTCCTCACGGGCACGACGACGAGCGTCGCGTCGGGGCGGATCGCCTACACGCTCGGGCTCACCGGGCCCGCCGTGACCGTGGACACCGCGTGCTCGTCGTCGCTCGTCGCGGTCCACCTGGCCGTCCGGGCGCTGCGGGCGGGGGAGTGCGACGCGGCCTTCGCGGGCGGCGCCACGGTGCTCGCCTCGCCCGGCATGTTCATCGAGTTCTCGCGCCAGCGGGGCCTGGCCCCCGACGGAAGGTGCAAGCCGTTCGCGCGCGCGGCCGACGGCACCGCGTGGGGTGAAGGCGCGGGGCTGCTCCTGCTGGAGCGGCTGTCGGACGCGCGGAGGCTCGGCCACCGGGTCCTCGCGGTGATCCGCGGCTCGGCCGTGAACCAGGACGGGCGCAGCAGCCGCCTCACCGCGCCGCACGGCCCGTCGCAGCGCGAGGTGATCCGGGCGGCGCTCGCCGCCGCCGACCTCGCGCCCGACGAGATCGACGCCGTCGAGGCGCACGGTACGGGGACCGCTCTCGGCGACCCGATAGAGGCGGGCGCTCTGCTCGCCGCCTACGGCCACGACCGGGAACGTCCCCTTTACCTCGGCTCCTTGAAGTCGAACATCGGGCACACCCAGGCCGCCGCGGGCGTCGGCGGGATCATCAAGCTCATCGAGGCGATGCGCCGCGGCGTGCTGCCGCGCACCCTCCACGTGGACGAGCCGACCCCGCACGTCGACTGGTCGTCCGGGGCCGTCGCCCTCCTCACCGAGGCCCGCCCCTGGCCGGAGACCGGCGCGCCCCGCCGCGCCGCGGTCTCCTCCTTCGGCGTCAGCGGCACCAACGCGCACGTCGTCCTGGAACAGGCGCCCGACGCCGCCGCACCCCGTGACCCCGAGCCCGCGGACGACGGCGCAGGCCGCGGGACCGGCCGGGCGGACGCCGCCGAGCTGCCCTTTCTGTGGAGTCTGTCCGGAAAGGGGGAAGTGGCGCTGCGGGAGCAGGCACGGCGGCTCGGGGAGGCCGCCGGCGGGCTGGATCCCGCAGATGTGGCGCTGACGCTCGGGGCCGGGCGGGCGCGGCTGGAGGAACGGGCCGTGGTGATCGGGCGGGACGCCCCCGAACTCCTCGCCGGGCTGCGCGGGCTCGCCGACGGGACGGGCTCGGGCGCGGCGCCGCGCGGGAAGGCAGGAGGCGGCGGGCTGGTGTTCCTGTTCACCGGGCAGGGGAGCCAGCGCGCCGGAGCCGGCAAGGAGCTCTACGGGCGGTTCCCGGTGTTCGCGGAGGCGTTCGACGCGGCGGTCGAGGCCCTTGACCGGGAGCTGGCCGGGCACGCCGCGCGGTCGGTGAAGGACGTCTGGTTCGAAGGCGGCCCGGAACTCGACGAGACGCTGTACGCCCAGACCGGCCTGTTCGCGCTGGAGACCGCGTTGTTCCGGCTGCTGGAGTCGTGGGGCGTCCGGCCGGACTTCGTCGCCGGGCACTCGATCGGCGAACTCGCCGCCGCGCACGCCGCCGGGGTGTGGGCGCTGGACGACGCGGCGCGGCTCGTCGCGGCCCGCGCGCGGCTCATGCAGGCGCTGCCCAGGGGCGGAGCGATGGTCGCGGTGGAGGCCGCCGAGGACGAGGTGCGCGCCCTGCTCGTGCCCGGCGTGGAGATCGCCGCGGTGAACGGGCCCGCGTCCGTCGTCGTCTCCGGCGACGCCGAGGCGGCCGAGTCCGTCGCGGCGGCGCTGCGGGCCGCCGGGCGGCGGGTGAAGCGGCTGCGGGTCTCGCACGCCTTCCACTCGCCGCACATGGACGGGATGCTCGGGGAGTTCGCGGAGATCGCGGCTTCCGTGCCCGCCGAACCGCCGCGCGTGCCCGTCGTGTCGAACCTGACGGCCGAACTCGTCACCTCCTACGCCGACCCTTCGGTCTGGGCGCGGCACGTGCGCGGCACCGTCCGCTTTCATGACGGGCTGCGGGCGCTGGCCGACGCGGGCGCGACCACGTTCCTCGAACTCGGTCCCGACCCGGTGCTGACGGCCCTCGCGGCCGAGGCGGTCCCCGGCTCCGAAGCCGAGGCGGCGCTCCGCGCGAACACCCCCGAAACCGACACCCTCGCCTCCCTGCTCGCCCGCGCCCACCTGCACGGCGCCGACCTCGACTGGGCGGCCCTCTACCCCGCCGCCCGCAGGACCGACCTGCCCACCTACCCCTTCCAGCGCGCGCGCTACTGGCTCGCCCCTTCCCCCTCGTTCGCCCCCGCCCCCCGCGACCCGCGCCGCTTCACCCTCACCTGGCGCCCCGTCGAGCCCGTCCCGGCACCTCCGTCCTCCTGGCTCCTCATCTCCGACGGCCACCCCTGGACCGAACCCCTGCGCACCGCCCTGGAACGCACCGGCGCCCGCGTCACCGAGTCCCTCGCGCCGGACGCCCCGTCGGCAGCGGACGGAACGCCAGGCCCCGCGGAGGCGTCCGGACGCATCGACGCGCAGGCCGCCGGGTCCGGCTTCCCGGACGCTCTACCCGGGCGCGTCGCTGCGGTGGAAGGGGTGGGGCGTGCCGCCGTGCCGGAGTTCGTCGTGCCGGACGGGGTCGACGCGGTGGTGTCGTTGCTGCCGTTGGGCGGACGGGATGGGTATGTGGCGAATGTCGGGCTGTTTCAAGGGCTGCGGGTGCCGCTCTGGTCGGTGACGGCGGGGGCCGTCGCGGTTGGAGGGGAGGTGTTGCCTGCGCCGGAGCAGGCGCTGACGTGGGGGCTCGGGGCGGTCGCCGCGGCCGAGCATCCGGGTCGGTGGGGCGGGGTGGTCGATGTGGGGGCGGAGCCGGATTGGGATGCCGTGGCCCGCGCGCTTGTGGGGGCCGGGCGGGAGAAGGAACTCGCCGTGCGGGGCGGCGGGGTGTTCACCCGTCGTCTGGTGGCCGCCGAGCCTGAGGCCGGGGAAGGGTGGAAGCCGCGCGGGACCGTGCTGGTCACGGGCGGGACCGGGGCGCTCGGGGCGCGGGCCGCGCTGTGGGCGGCCCGGAACGGCGCCGCGAAGGTCGTCGTCGCGAGCAGGCGCGGGGCCGACGCGCCCGGGGCCGCCGCGCTGTCGGCCCGGATCGCCGCCGAAGGCGCCCAGGCCGTCGTGCGGGCCGTGGACGTCGCCGACCGGGAGGCGCTGGCCGCGCTCCTCGACCTGCACCCCGTGGACGCCGTCGTGCACACCGCCGCCGCCCTCGACGACGCGCTCGTCGGAGCCCTCGACGCCGCGCGGATCGACCGCGCGCTGGCCGCCAAGGCCGACGCCGCGTGGCACCTGCACGAACTCGCGGGCGATCTCGATGCCTTCGTCCTGTTCTCGTCGCTGGCCGGCGTCGCGGGCATCGCCGGGCAGGGGAACTACGCGCCCGGCAACGCCTACCTCGACGCGCTCGCCCAGCACCGCCGCGCGCTCGGCCTGCCCGCCACGTCGATCGGCTGGGGCCACTGGGGCGGCGGCGGGCTCGCCGACGGGGCCGCCGCCGAAGCCCTCGCCGGCCAAGGCGTCCGGGCGCTGCCGCCCGACGAGGCGATCGCCTACCTCGGCTCGGTCACCGCGGCGCACACCGTCGTCGCCGAGGCCGACTGGGACGTGCTGGCCCCCGGCCTGCCGCTCACCGCCGAACTGCGCACAGCCCCGCGCGAGACCGCCGCCGAGACGGGCCTGGCCGAGGCGCTGGCCCGGCCCGGCGCGGACCCCCGGCGCGTTCTGCTGGACCTCGTGCGCGCCCTCGTCGCCGAGGTGCAGGGCCGCAAGGGCGCCGCCTCGGTCGCGCCGGACGCGCCGTTCAAGGAGCAGGGCTTCGACTCCCTCGCCGCGGTCCGCCTCCGCGCCCGGCTCGCCGCCGAGACCGGCCTGGCGCTGCCCGCCTCCCTCGTCTTCGACCATCCGACGCCGGAGGCGCTGGCCGCGCACCTCGCCGGACTGCTCGCCCCGGACCCCGACGCCGCCCTGCTGGCCGGGATCGAGGCACTGGAGGCGCTGCTGGAGCGCTCCGGCGCCGACGGCAGGGCCGCCGCCGCGCCCCTGCTGCGCGACCTGGCAGGCCGCGCCGCGCCGTCGTCCGCCGCGGCCCTCCTGGCCGACGCCACCGACGACGAGCTCGTCGATTTCATCGGATCAACCCTCGGGATCGAGTGACATGAGCGACCAGATCAGGACCCTTCTCAAGCGCGTGAGCGCCGAACTCTTCGAGACCCGCGAACAGCTCAAGGAGGCCCGCGACGGGCTGCACGAGCCCGTCGCGATCGTCGGGGCGGCCTGCCGGTTCCCCGGCGGCGTCGCGTCCCCGGAGGACCTGTGGGAGCTCGTCGCCGAAGGCCGCGACGCCGTGGGCGGCTTCCCCGCGGACCGCGGCTGGGACCTGGAGCACCTCTTCCACCCCGATCCCGCCCATTCCGGCACCTCCAGCACCCGGCACGGCGCGTTCCTTTCCGACATAGCGGGATTCGACGCCGAGTTCTTCGGGATCTCCCCGCGCGAGGCCCTCGCCACGGACCCGCAGCAGCGGCTGCTGCTGGAGACGTCCTGGGAGGCGTTCGAACGGGCCAGGATCGACGTCTCGGGGCTGCGCGGAAGCCGGACGGGAGTCTTCGCCGGCGTCAACGGCCAGGACTACGCGGCCCGCCTCCCGTCCGTCCCCGCCTCCGTCGAAGGGCACCTCGCCCTGGGCAACGCGGCCAGCGTGACGTCCGGGCGGCTGTCCTACTGGTACGGGTTCGAGGGCCCCGCCGTCACCGTCGACACCGCGTGCTCGTCGTCGCTCGTCGCGCTGCACCTCGCGGTGCGGTCGCTGCGCGCGGGCGAGTCGGACCTCGCGGTGGTGAGCGGCTCGACCGTGATGAGCTCGCCGGTCAACTTCGTGGAGTTCTCCCGCCAGCGAGGGCTGGCCCCCGACGGCAGGTGCAAGGCGTTCGCCGAAGGCGCCGACGGGACGGGCTGGGCCGAGGGCGTCGCCGTCGTGCTCGTCCAGCGGCTGTCGGACGCGCTGCGCGACGGGCGGCGGATCCTCGGCGTGGTGCGCGGCACCGCGGTCAACCAGGACGGCGCGTCGAACGGGCTGACCGCGCCGAACGGCCCGGCCCAGCGCCGCGTCATCCGCGACGCGCTCGCCGACGCCCGCCTCGCCCCCGGCGACGTCGACGTGATCGAGGCGCACGGCACCGGCACCGCGCTCGGCGACCCGATCGAGGCCGAGGCCCTCATCGGCGCCTACACCCGTGACCGCGAACGCCCGCTCTGGCTGGGCTCCGTCAAGTCGAACATCGGCCACACGCAGGCCGCCGCGGGCCTCGCCGGACTGCTCAAACTGCTCGGCGCGTTCGCGAACCGGACCCTTCCGGCGACCCTCCACGTCACCGAGCCGACCCGCCACATCGACTGGTCCGCCACCCCGCTCACCCTCCTCACGGCCCCCGTCCCGTGGCCCGAGACCGACACCCCGTCGCGCGCCGCGGTCTCGGCCTTCGGCGTCAGCGGCACGAACGCGCACGTCATCCTGGAACAACCCCCGGCCCCCCTCCCGGAGGAGCCTTCCGCGCGGAGTCGGCGCGCTGAGGACGCGGCGCTCGCCGCCGAGCCCGGTGACGCGTCCGAGGCCGCCGGGGAGGGCGCGGCCCGCCCGCGTCCGGTGGCGTGGGTGCTCTCCGCGCGAACCGACGAGGCGCTCCGCGCGGTCGCGGGCGGGCTCGCGGGGCGGGCAGAAGGAATAGACAGGGCAGAGGCGCGGGACGTGGGGCTGTCGCTCGCGGTCACGCGGGCGGCGCTGCCGGAGCGGGCCGTGGTCGTGGCGCCGCCGGGCGGGCTGCGGGCCGCGCTGGACGGGCTCGCGGCAGGGGATCCCGGGGCGAACGCCGTGCGTGGAAGGGCCGAAGGCGGCGGGCTCGCCTACCTGTTCACCGGGCAGGGCAGCCAGCGCGCCGGCATGGGACGGGAGCTGCACGGCCGCTTCCCCGTCTTCGCGGCCGCCTTCGACGCGGCGGCGGCGGAGATCGACCGGAACCTTGTCGGATACGCGCCCAAGCCCGTGCGGGACGTCGTGTTCGAAGGCGGCCCGCTGCTGGACGAGACGCTGTACGCGCAGACCGGGCTGTTCGCGGTCGAGACCGCGCTGCACGCCCTGTTCGAGGCGTGGGGGGTGCGGCCCGACCTGCTCGCCGGGCACTCGATCGGAGAGCTGTCGGCCGCTTACGCCGCCGGGGTCTGGACACTGCCGGACGCGGCAAGGCTCGTCGCCGCCCGCGCGCGGCTGATGCAGGGCCTTGCGCGCGGTGGCGCGATGGTCGCGGTGGAGGCCGCCGAGGACGAGGTCCTGCCGCTGCTCGCCGGGCGGGAGCACGAGGTCGCGATCGCCGCGGTCAACGCCGCCCGGTCGGTCGTGGTCTCCGGTGCGGAGGAGCCGGTGCTGGAGCTCGCCCGGCGGCTCGCCGACCACGGGCGGCGCACCCGGCGGCTCAAGGTCTCGCACGCGTTCCACTCGCCGCTCCTCGACCCGATGCTCGCCGAATTCGGCGACGTAGCGGCCGATCTGTCTTACGCGCTCCCCACGGTTCCCGTCTTCTCCGGCGTCACAGGCCGGGAGGCGGAGTCCCTCACCGACCCCGCCTACTGGGTACGGCAGGTCCGCGAAGCGGTCCGCTTCCACGACGTGCTGGGCGGCCTCGCCGACGCGGGCGCGGCCTCGTTCGTCGAACTCGGCCCCGACGGCGTCCTCAGCACGCTCGCCGCGCAGGCCGACGCGGGCCCGGCGGTCCCCGCGCTGCGCCGGGACCGGGATGAGGAGGAGACCGCGCTCCTCGCGCTCGGCCACGTGCACGCACACGGCGGCGCGGTCGCCTGGGCGCGACTGTTCCCGGACGCGCGGACCGTCGACCTGCCCGTCTACCCGTTCCGGCACCGCAGGTTCTGGCTGGAGGCCGAGGCGTCCGGCGACGCCTCGGCGTTCGGCCTGGAGCCCACCGGCCACCCGCTGCTGCCCGCTTCGGGCGATCTGCCGGGACAGGACGGCGCGGTGCTCACCGGCCGGATCTCCACCGCCGCCCATCCGTGGCTCGCCGACCACGTCGTGCAGGGCGCCGTCGTCGTGCCGGGCACCGCCTTCGTGGAGTTCGCGCTCCGCGCGGGCGCGGCGGCAGGGACTCCGGTGGTCGCGGAACTGGTGATCGAGGCGCCGCTGGTCCTGCCGCCCGGTGCGGGCGCCGATCTGCGGGTCGTCCTCGCCGAACCGGACGCGCACGGCACCCGCGCGCTGACCGTCCACGCCCGCACGGGTGAGGACTGGACCCGTCACGCCCACGGCCGCCTCACCCCGGACGAGCACGCCCCAGCCCCGGTGGACGCTTCGGCTCCGGGCCGCGCGGCCCCCGCCGCGACCCCCGGGGAGATCTACGACGCCCTCGCCCGCACCGGCCTGGACTACGGCCCCGCCTTCCAGGGCGTCACCGAGGTGCGGCGGGCCGGCGAGGCGCTCTTCGCGTCGGTCTCCCTGGCCGACGCCGAACGCCCCGGGGCCGGCGGCTACGGTCTGCACCCCGCGCTCCTCGACGCTGCCCTGCACCCGGCCGCCCACGCCGCCGACGTGCCGGCCGGCCACACGCTGCTCCCGTACGCCTGGCACGGCGTCCGCCTCCACACGCCCGGCGCGGCCGACCTTCGCGTCCGCCTCGACGAGCGCCCCGGCCACGAGTTCGCCGTCCACGCGGCGACCCCCGACGGCGCGCCGGTCCTCACCGTCGAGTCCCTGCGCGCCCGGCCGATCCCCCTCGGCGGCCTCGCGCAAGCCCCCCGCTCCCTCTACCGGCTCACCTGGACCCCGTTCGCCGGGGAGCCCGGCGAGCCGGTCGCCGTGGACGTGCTGCCGGCCTTCCCCGACCCCGCGCACGACCCCGTCACCGCCGCCCACGCGCTGACCGCGAGCGTCCTCGGCGCCCTGCGGTCCCGCCCGGAGGACGCCCCGCCCCTGGCCGTCGTCACTCCCGACCCGCGCGAGGCCCCGTCCGCCGCGGCCGTCTGGGGCCTGGTCCGCGCCGCCCAGGCCGAGCTCCCCGGCCGCTTCCTCCTCGCCGCCGCAGCGGCTCCCGCCGACCTCCGCACGAACGACCGGGCAGACCCACCGCCCGCAGCGAGCGCTTCCGTGCCCAGTGCTCCGGTACCAGCCGAATCCTCCGGTGAGCGGCGGCCGAGCGGTTCGGGCGCGCAGGAAGCCGACGGGTCGGGGGAGTTCGGTCCGAGCGCCGGGAAGCCCGAGTCCGCGGGCTTGCGGTCCGGCCCGGTCGACGGCGACGGGCTCGGCGTCCCGCCCGGATCGAGAACTTCCGCGCCTGACGTGCGGGTTGCTGATCATGCGGGCGGATACGAGGCAATCGGTACTGAGGAGTCTGCTCTGGGAGTGGAACCGACGGTGTCAGAAGGTGCGCGCTCTTCCGTGGCGGAAGGCCCGGAAGGCGGGTCCGCGGAGGACGGTGAACGCGGGGTGCTGCCGGAGGCCGTGCTCAGGGCGTTCGGGGCGGGGGAGACACAGGTCCTGTTCGGCGCGGACGGGGTGCTGGTGCCGCGGCTGGAGCGGGCCGGGGCGCCGCGGGGTGCGGGCCGCAAGCCCGACGGGGACGGGCTCGTGCTCGTCACCGGGGGGACCGGCGGGCTCGGGGCCGTGCTGGCGCGGCATCTGGTCTCCGCGTCCGGCGTCCGGCGGCTGCTGCTGGCCGGGCGGCGCGGCGCGGCGGCGCCCGGCGCGGCCGAACTCGTCGCGGAACTCGGCGCGCTGGGCGCCGAAGTCGAGATCGCCGCGGTGGACGTGTCCGACCGGTCCGCGCTCGCACATCTCCTCGACGGACGCGATCTGACGGCCGTGTACCACCTGGCCGGGATCGTGGACGACGGGGCGCTGGCGTCGCTCACGCCCGAGCGCGTGGCCGGGGTGCTCGCCGCGAAGGCCGACGCCGCCTGGCATCTGCACGAGCTCACCCGGGACCGCGATCTCGCCGCCTTCGTGCTGTTCTCGTCCGTCGCGGGCGTGCTCGGCAGCGCGGGCCAGGGCGCCTACGCCGCCGCCAACGGGTTCCTCGACGGGCTCGCCGCGCTGCGCGCCGCGCGGGGCCTGCCGGCGCAGTCGCTCGCGTGGGGGCTGTGGGAAGGGGCGTCGGGCATCACCGGCCACCTCACCGCGGCCGACCTCGCAAGAGCGGCACGGCGCGGCGTCAGGCCGCTGCCGGTCGCCGAGGGCCTGGCGCTGCTCGACGCGGCGCGCCTCGACGGCGCGCCGCTGCTCGTCCCGGCCGCGCTCGACCTCACGGCCGAGGACCCCGCCCCGCCGCTGCGCGGGCTCGCGAGGCCGCGCAGGCGTCCCGCGCCCCGGCCCGACGCCGCCGCGCCGACCGGCGAGGCGCTGCTCGACCTCGTCCGGGCGCAGGCCGCGGCCGTGCTCGGCGACCCGTCGGGCGGCGTCCCCGCCGACCGCGCGTTCACCGACCTCGGCCTCGACTCCCTCACGTCGGTGGAACTGCGCGACAGGCTGTCCGCGGCGCTCGGCCGCAGGCTCCCGGCCACCCTGACGTTCGACCACCCGACGCCCGCCGCTCTCGCCGCCGCCTTGGACGTCACGGCCCCGGACGCGGAGGCGCAGCCCGCCGAGCCGAAACGGACCGCCCCGTCCGACGAGCCCATCGCGATCATCGGCATGGCCTGCCGCCTGCCCGGCGGCGTCGCCTCGCCCGAGGAGCTGTGGGACCTCGTCGCCGAAGGCCGCGACGCCGTCACGGGCTTCCCCGTGAACCGGGGCTGGGACCTGGAGGGCCTCTACGACCCCGACCCCGACGTCCCGGGCAAGTCCACCGTCCGGCACGGCGGCTTCCTGCACGACGCGGACGAGTTCGACGCCCCCTTCTTCGGCATCTCGCCCCGGGAGGCCCTGGCCACCGACCCCCAGCAGCGCCTCCTCCTGGAGACGTCCTGGGAGGCGTTCGAACGGGCCGGGATCGACCCGACGGGGCTGCGCGGAAGCCGGACCGGAGTCTTCGCCGGGGTGATGTACCACGACTACACGCCCCGCATAGGCGAGGCGCCCGCCGCGCTGGAGGGCTACCTCGCCAACGGGTCCGCGGGAAGCGTCGCCTCGGGCCGGATCGCCTACTCCTTCGGGTTCGAGGGCCCCGCCGTCACCGTGGACACGGCCTGCTCGTCGTCGCTGGTCGCGCTGCACCTGGCCGCCCAGTCGCTGCGCTCGGGCGAGTCCGACCTGGCGCTCGCGGGCGGTGTGGCGATCATGTCGTCGCCCGCGGTGTTCGTGGAGTTCTCCCGCCAGCGCGGCCTGTCCCCGGACGGCAGGTGCAAGGCCTACGCCGACGCCGCCGACGGCACGGGCTGGGCCGAGGGCGTCGCGGTCCTGCTCGTGGAACGCCTCTCGGACGCGGTGCGCAACGGCCACCGGGTCCTCGCCGTCGTCCGGGGCACCGCGGTGAACCAGGACGGCGCGTCCAACGGCCTCACCGCGCCGAACGGCCCCGCCCAGCAGCGGGTCATCCGGCGCGCGCTCGCCGCGGCGGGCCTCGGCCCCGCCGACGTGGACGCGGTCGAGGGCCACGGCACCGGCACCCGGCTCGGCGACCCGATCGAGGCCCAGGCGCTGCTCGCGACCTACGGCGGCGAGCGCGCGCACCCGCTGCTGCTGGGCTCGCTGAAGTCCAACATCGGGCACACCCAGGCCGCCGCGGGCGCCGCCGGGGTGATCAAGATGGTCGGCGCGCTCACCCGCGGCGTCCTCCCGAAGACCCTGCACGTGGACCGCCCCACCGGCCAGGTCGACTGGTCGGAGGGCGCCGTCGAACTGCTCACCGAGCAGCGCCCCTGGCCCGAGACCGGCCGCCCCCGCCGCGCCGCCGTCTCCGCCTTCGGCGTGAGCGGCACCAACGCCCACGTCATCCTCGAACAGCCCCCGGCGGCCGACGACAGGGCCGCACTCGGGCCCGACCCGGCTCCTGCCCCCGGCTCGCGGTCCGCCGCGGACGCGGTCTGGACCGTCCCGGGCGGCCCGGTCGAGCCCGCCGCGAACCCGCTCGCCCCGAGCGGAGCGGTCGTGCCCTGGGCCTTCTCCGGGCGCACCCCCGCTGCGCTCTCCGCGCAGGCCGGCGCGCTGAGCGCGCTGGACGACGCGCTCAGCGTCCGTGACGTGGGGGCGTCGCTGGTGCGGGGGCGGGCGGGCTTCGAGGAGCGCGCGGTCGTGCTCGGCGGGCACCGGGCGGCGCTCGCGGCGCTCGCGGAGGGCACGACGCCCGCGCAGGCCGTGCGCGGCAGGGCCGACCTGTCCGGGCGGACGGTGTTCGTCTTCCCCGGGCAGGGCCCGCAGTGGGCAGGGATGGGCGGCGATTTGCTCGACGTCTCGCCCGTCTTCGCCGCGCGGATCGCCGAGTGCGCCCGCGCGCTCGCCCCGCACACCGACTTCGACCTCGAAGCCGTCCTGCGCACGGGCGACGGGCTCGACCGGGTCGAGGTCGTCCAGCCCGCGCTGTGGGCGGTGAACGTGGCGCTCGCCGACGTCTGGCGGGCGCACGGGGTCGTGCCCGCGGCCGTCGTCGGGCACAGCCAGGGCGAGATCGCCGCGGCCGTCGTCGCCGGGGCGCTGTCCCTGGAGGACGGGGCCCGGGTCGTCGCGCTGCGCAGCAGGGCGCTGCGCGCGCTCGCCGGAACGGGCGGAATGGCCGCGCTGGAGACGACGCGGGAGGAGGCCGAGGCGCGGATCGGCGACCGGGACGCCGCAGTGGCCGCGGTCAACGCGCCCCGCGCGACGGTCCTGGCCGGGAACCGCGCCGACCTTGCGGCGATCGTCGCCGAGGTCACCGCGTCCGGCCGCCGCGCCCGGCTCATCGACGTCGACTACGCCTCGCACTCCCCGCACGTCGCGGCGATCGAGGCCGACGTGCTCGCCGTCCTCGCCGGCGTCCGGCCCGGCCCGGCAAAGATCCCGCTGCTGTCCACGGTGACCGCCGACTGGATCGACACCACCGCGCTCGACGCCGCCTACTGGTTCGCCAACCTCCGCTCCGAGGTGCGGTTCGCCGACGCCGTCCGGACGCTGGCCGCGGCCGGGCACGACGCGTTCGTCGAGCTCAGCCCGCACCCCGTCACCGTCTCGGCGCTCCAGGAGACGCTGGAGGACGCGGGCCGCCCCGACGCGGTGGCCGCGGGCACGCTGCGGCGCGGCGAGGGCGGCGCCGGGCGCTTCCTGCGCTCGGCCGCCGAGCTGTGGGTGCGCGGCGTGCCCGTGGACTTCCTGCCCGCGTTGCAAGGCGGCGAGGACGTCCCGCTGCCCACCTACCGCTTCCAACGCGCGCGCTACTGGCTGGAGCAGGACCACACGGGAGGCGGGACGGTCCGCGCCGACCTGCCCGCCGAACCGGCTTCGCAGTCCTCCCCGAACGCCTTCGCCGGGCTCGCGGGAGACGACCTGGACGAGGCCCTCACCCGCCTCGTCCGGGCCGAGTCCGCCGCGGTCCTCGGGCTCGCCGGCGCCGCCGAGGTCGAGGACGGCCGCGCCTACCGCGACGTCGGCCTCGACTCCCTCGCCGCGGTAGACCTCCGCAACCGGCTCGGCGCCGCGACCGGCCTGCGGCTGCCCGCGACGCTCGTGTTCGACCACCCGACGCCCCGCGACATCACCGCCTACCTCCGGACGGAACTCGGCGGCCGAGGCGGCGGGACGGCCTTCCCGTCGCTCGACGCCTCCGTCGCCTACCTCGAAGAGGCGTTCGCCGCCCTGGACGCCGCCGACCCCGACCGGGCCGGGCTGCTCGCCCGGCTGCGCGCCCTCGTGGACGCCGGCCGCGGCGCGGCCCCGGGCGAGGTCGACCTCGACACGGCCACCGACGACGAGCTCTTCGAGCTCATGGACAACCTGTAGGAGCCCCGAGATGGCCACCGAAGACAAGCTGAGGGATTACCTGAAGCGCGCGCTCGCCGACGTCACCCGGCTCAAGCGGCAGCTCGACGAGCCCGTCGCCATCGTCGGGATGGCCTGCCGCCTGCCCGGCGGCGTCGCCTCGCCCGACGACCTGTGGGACCTCGTCGCGGCGGGCCGCGACGCCGTCGGCCCGTTCCCCGGCGACCGGGGCTGGGACCTCGACGCCCTCTACGACCCCGACCCGGAGCGGACCGGCACGTCCTACACACGGCACGGCGGCTTCCTCGACGACGTGGCGGGGTTCGACGCCGCCTTCTTCGGGATCTCTCCCCGCGAGGCCCTGGCGATCGACCCGCAGCAGCGGCTGCTTCTGGAGACCTCCTGGGAGGCGCTGGAGCGCGCTGGACTGGACCCCGCCTCTCTGCGCGGAAGCCGCACGGCGGTCTTCGCCGGGCTCGCGGGCGAGGACTACGCGCCCGGCGAGACCCCCGAGGAACTGGAGGGCTACATCGGGACGGGCACGCTGCGCAGCGTCGCGTCCGGCCGGATCGCCTACACCCTCGGCTTCGAGGGCCCCGCGATCACCGTGGACACGGCCTGCTCGTCGTCGCTCGTCGCGCTGCACCTCGCGGCCCGCTCGCTGCGCGCGGGCGAGGCCGACCTGGCTCTCGTCGGCGGCGCGTCGATCATGGCGTCGCCGTTCGGGTTCATCGAGTTCTCCCGGCAGCGCGGCCTTTCCCCCGACGGCAGGTGCAAGGCCTTCGCCGCGGGCGCGGACGGCACGGGCTGGGCCGAGGGCGTCGCGGTGCTCGTGGTGGAGCGGCTGTCGGACGCGCAGCGGCTCGGCCACGAGATCCTCGCCGTCGTGCGCGGCAGCGCGATCAACCAGGACGGCGCGTCCAACGGCCTCAGCGCGCCCAGCGGGCCCGCGCAGCGCCGCGTCATCCGTGACGCGCTCGCCGCGGCGGGCCTCCAGCCGGGCGACGTGGACGCGGTCGAGGCGCACGGGACGGGCACGTCACTCGGCGACCCCATCGAGGCGTCCGCCCTCATCGCGGCCTACGGCCAGGGCAGGGAGCGGCCCCTCCTGCTCGGCTCCCTCAAGTCGAACATCGGCCACACGCAGGCGGCGGCGGGCGCGGCGGGCATCATCAAGATGGTCCAGGCGCTCCGCCACGACGTGCTTCCCGCGACCCTGCACGCCGCCGAGCCGACGCCCCTCGTCGACTGGACCGCTGGGTCCGTCGAGCTGCTCACGGCCCCCCGCTCCTGGCCGGCGACGGACAGGCCGCGCCGCTTCGGCATCTCCGCCTTCGGCGTCAGCGGCACCAACGCCCACGTCATCATCGAGCAGGCCCCTGCGCCGGCAGTGGACGGAGCGCCCGTATCGCCGCGCAGCACGGTTTCCGCCTCGGTTACGGACGGTGGGCCCGTCTCGGGGCGAAGCAGTACTTCGGGCACGGTGCGCGATGAAGAGCACGCATCCGAGCATGACGGGGCCTCGGGCACGGTAGAGGATCAAGCGCCGACTTCTCTGCCGGGCGGGCCCTGGCCGATCCCGTTGTCGGCCAGGTCGCCGGAGGCGCTGCGGGCGCAGGCGGAGCGGGTGCCGAAGGGGATCGCGCTGCCCGATCTCGGGTTCTCGCTCGCCACGACGCGCACCGCGCATCCGCATCGGGCGGTGACGGTCGCGGCCGACAGGGAGAGCCTGGAGCGCGCACTCGGGGCGCTCAAGCGGGGGGAGCCCTCACCCGACGTGGTCACGGGCCGCGCCGGCGGGCTGGCGTTCCTGTTCACCGGGCAGGGGAGCCAGCGCGCGGGGATGGGGCGGGAGCTTCTGGAGTCCGAGCCCGTGTTCGCCGACGCGTTCCGGGCGGCGGTCTTCGAACTCGACAGGCATCTCGCCGGGCACGCCGCCCGGTCCGTCGGAGAGGTCGTCGCGGAGGGCGGGCCCGACCTCGACCTGACGCTCTACGCGCAGACCGGCCTGTTCGCGCTGGAGGTCGCGCTGTTCCGGCTGTACGAGTCGTGGGGGGTGCGGCCGGACGTCGTCGCGGGGCACTCGATCGGCGAACTCGCCGCCGCGCACGCCGCGGGGATCTGGACGCTCGCGGACGCCGCAGCGCTCGTCGCCGCCCGCGCCCGGCTCATGCAGGCGCTGCCCGGCGGCGGCGCGATGACCGCGATCGAGGCGGCCGAGGACGAGGTGGTGCCGCTGCTGCGGCCGGGCGCGGATCTCGCCGCGGTGAACGGCCCGTCGGCCGTCGTGGTGTCGGGCGACGCCGAGGCCGTCGGGGAGGTCGCCGCGCACTTCGCCGCGCTCGGCCGCCGCACCCGGGCGCTGCGCGTCTCGCACGCGTTCCACTCGGCGCACATGGACGGGATGCTGGCGGAGTTCGGGGAGGCCGCCCGGTCCGTCGCGCACCGCAGGCCGGCGATCCCGATCGTCTCGAACCTCACCGGGGAGCCGCTGACGGAGGCTCCCGAGCCGGAGTACTGGGTGCGGCACGTCCGCGAGGCGGTCCGGTTCGCCGACTCCCTCGACCGGCTCGCGGCCGACGGCGTCACCGCCTTCGTCGAGCTGGGGCCGGACGGGGTCCTGAGCGCGCTTGCGGCCCGCGCTCTTCCCGAGGGCGGGAACGCGCTGCCCGCGCTGCGGCCGGGCCGCCCCGAGCGGGTCACCGCCCTGCTCGCCCTCGGCCTCGCGCACGCGGCGGGCAAGGACGTCGCGTGGCGGGAGTTCTTCCCCGGCGCGCGGACGGTGCCGCTGCCGACCTACCCGTTCCAGCGCGAGCGCTACTGGCTCGCCTCGCGCCCGGTGGGGGACGCGGCTGGGCTCGGCCTGGAACGGCCGGGCCACCCGCTGCTCGGCGCCGCCCTGTCGCTAGCAGACGCGCCCGGCACGGTCCTCACCGGACGGATCTCGCTGCGCACCCACCCGTGGCTGGCCGACCACGTGGTCCAGGGGACCGCGATCGTCCCCGGCACCGCGCTCGTGGAACTCGCCGTCCGGGCGGGCGACGAGACCGGGCTGCCCGCGCTCGCCGAACTCGTCATCGAGGCGCCGCTGCCGGTGCCGGCGCGGGGAGGGGTCGCGCTGCAGGTCGCGGCCGGCGAGCCCGCGCCGGACGGCACCCGGCAGGTCACCGTCCACTCCCGCCCGGAAGGGTCGGCGGGGCCTTGGACCCGGCACGCGGTCGGTGTGCTCGCACCCGGCCGGGCGGACGCGCCGCCCGCCGACTCCGCCTGGCCGCCGGCGGGCGCGGAGCCCCTGGACGTCGCCGGGATCTACCCCGAGCTGTCGGACGCGGGACTGCACTACGGTCCTGCCTTCCGCGGGCTGCGCGCCGCGTGGCGGACCACGGACGGCTTCCTCGCCGAGGTCGCCCTGCCCGCCGACACCCCGGCCGACGCGTTCGGCCTGCACCCTGCGCTCCTGGACGCGGCCCTGCACATCGCCGCCCACCACGGCCTCAGGACCAGCCCCGAGGGCAGCAACAGGCTCCCGTTCGCCTACTCCGACGTCCGGCTGCACGCGTCCGGGGCGTCCGCCTTGCGGGTCAGGATCACCCTGCGCGGGGACGACGAACTCGCCCTGGAGGCCGCCGACGAGACCGGCGCGCCCGTCGTCAGCGTCGGCGCGCTGCGCGCCCGGCTGGTCTCGGCCCGGCAGCTGCGCACCGCGGGTCCCACCGACCTGTACGAGGTCCGCTGGACCGAGGCCGCGCCGTCCGGGCGTTCGGGCACCGACGCGCAGACCATCGAAGCGGCCGACGCGGCCGACGCGCTGGAACGGCTCCAGGAAGCCCTCGAAGGGGACCGTCCGCTCGTCGTGCTCACCCGCGGCGCCGTCGCCGCCGCGGACACCGACAGCCCCGTGCTCACCGCGGCCCCCGTGTGGGGCCTCGTCCGCGCCGCCCAGGCCGAGCACCCGGGCCGGATCGTCCTGGTGGACGTCGCCGAGGGCGAGCGCGCGCCCGCCGACCCGTTCTCCTACGGCGAGCCGCAGCTCGCGGTCCGCGACGGGCGGGTCCTCGCGCCCCGCCTCGTCCGCGCCGCGCCGCCCGCCGAGGACGCGCAGCCGCTCACCTGGCGCACCGACGGCACGGTGTTGATCACCGGAGGCACCGGCGTCCTCGGCGCGGCCGTCGCCCGCCACCTCGTCCAAGCCCACGGCGTCCGCAACCTCCTGCTCCTCAGCCGAGGCGGTCCCGACGCCCCGGGCGCGAAGGCCCTCGCCGACGACCTCGCCGACCTGGCCTCCCCACGCACGAACACGACCGGTGCGACCGCCGTCGACCGGGCGGCCTCGGACACCGCGGCGCCTGCGGGTCGGCTCCGCACCGAGACCGCGCCTGACCGGGATACCTCGGTCGAGGCCGCGCCGGACTCGGCGACCTCGGCCGGGCCGGACGGGCCGCGCATCGAGGTCGTCGCGGTGGACGTGGCCGACCGGGAGGCGCTGGCGGCGGCGCTCGCCGCGATCCCGCCGGAACGGCCGCTGACCGGGATCGTGCACACGGCGGGCGTCGTCGACGACGGGCTGATCGGCACGCTCACCGCGGAAAGGCTCGCGGGGGTCTTCGGCGCGAAGGCGGACGGCGCGTGGCACCTGCACGAGCTGACCGAGGGACTCGACCTCGACGCGTTCGTGCTCTACTCGTCGGCCGCCGGGATCATCGGCGGGCCCGGCCAGGGCTCCTACGCGGCGGCGAACACGTTCCTTGACGCGCTCGCGGCGCACCGGCACGCCCGCGGGCTGCCCGGCACGTCGCTGGCCTGGGGCATGTGGGCCGAGCCCTCCGGGGTCACCGCGCACCTCACCGACGTGGACCGCAGCCGCGCCGCCCGCTCCGGCCTGCGCCCCCTGGAGACCGGGGCGGGCCTCGCGCTGTTCGACGCGGCCGTCGGGCTGGCCCGGCCGCTGCTCGTGCCCGCGCCGCTCGATCCCGCCGCGCTGCGCGCCCGCGGCGAGGACCTGCCCGCGGTCCTGCGCGCGCTGGTCCCCGCCGTGCGGCGCACGGCGTCGGCGGCGGCCGGCGGCCCGTCGCTCGCGCGCAGGCTCGCCGGGGTCCCCGAGGACGGACGGGAGGACGCTCTCGTGGAGATCCTCCGCGAGGAGGCCGCGGCGGTCCTCGGCACGACCGCCGACCGGATCGAGCCCGACCGGCCCTTCCAGGAGGCCGGCCTGGACTCCCTGGCGTCGGTCGAGCTGCGCAACCGCCTGGGCGCGCTCAGCGGGCTGCGGCTCTCGGCCACCGTCACCTTCGACCATCCCGACGCCCGCGCGCTGGCCGCCCACCTGCTGACGCTCCTCGCCGACGCCCCCGCCGACGGCCCCGCGCCCGCCGCGACGGCCGAGGCCGACCGGTACGGCCCCCTCTCGACCCTGTACCGGGGGCTCGCGGCGCGCGGCGAGTTCGCCGCCGCCGCCGAGCTGATCGGCGTCGCCTCGCACCTGCGCGCGGCGTTCCCGGCCGAGGAGCGCGCCGCGCACGCCAAGCCGCCGCTCACCCTCGCCGAGGGCCCCGCGGAGGTCGCCCTCGTGCTCTTCCCGGCGGTCAGCGCGATCTCCGGCCCGCACGAGTACGCCAGGTTCGGGCACGCCATGCGCGGCGAACGCGACGTGTTCGTGCTGCCGTCGCCGGGGTACGCCGAGTCCGACGCGCTGCCCGACAGCGAGGACACCTACATCGGGATGCACGCCGACACCGTCGCCGAGCTCGTCGGCGGGCGGCCCTACGCCGTGCTCGGCAGGTCCATGGGAGGGTGCATCGCGCACTCGGTCGCGGCCGAGCTGGAGCGGCGCGGGCACGGCCCGCGCGGGCTCGCGCTCATCGACACCTACCCGATCGACAGCCCCGCCCGGCCGGGCTTCGCCGACTGGTGGCTCGCCGCGATGCTCACCGGCATGATCGAGCGGATCGAGCGCTACGACATGGTGTGGAGCGACGCGAGCCTCACCACCATGGGCGCCTACGGCCGTGTCCTCGCCGCCTGGGATCCGGCCCCGATCGCCGCGCCCACCCTGCTGCTGCGCGCCGCCGAGCCGCTGGCGCACACGGTCGTCGACGGCCCGCACGACTGGCGCGCGTTCTGGCCGCTGCCGCACGCCACGGCCGACGTGCCCGGCGACCACTTCACCGTTCTGGAAGACCACGCCGGCACGACCGTCGAGGCGGTCCGCGCCTGGCTCGCCTCACTCACCACCCAGCAAGGAGGACCGGCATGACCTCAGTAGTGGCCGTCACCGGAGCGGGCTCCGGGATCGGCTTGGCGACCGCGCTGCTGTACGCCGAACGCGGCTACGGCGTCGTCGCGGTCGACGTGGACGCCGAGGGGCTGGCCAAGGCCGGAGCCGCGGAGGGCGTCGTGACGCTGCGCGGCGACGTGGCCGACGCCGACGTGAACGAGGCGTTCGTCGCGCTCGCGCTGGAGCGGTTCGGCCGCCTGGACGCGGTGGTGCTGAACGCGGGGTTCGGCGGCGCGGGGCCGCTGGACTCGCCCGGCGCGATCGAGCGGTTCGACCGGATCATCGCGGTGAACCTGCGCGCGGTCGCGCTGGGCGTCCGGGCGGCGCTGCCGGCGTTCCGCGCGGCCGGGGGAGGCGCCGTCGTCGCGACGTCCTCGGTGTCCGGCCTCGCCGGAGACCCCGTCACGTGGGCGTACAACGCGGCCAAGGCCGGGGTCGTCAACCTCGTGCGGGGACTCGCGATCGACTACGGGGTGGAGAACATCCGGGTCAACGCGATCGCGCCCGGCGGGTCGGCGACCGCGCTCACCGCGGGTGTCATCGCCCATCCGGAGCTGGGCCCGGCCGTCACCCGGCGGATCCCGCTCCAGCGCTGGTCGCAGCCGCGCGAGCAGGCCGAGGCGATCTACTTCCTCACCTCGCCCGCGGCGTCCTACATCACCGGCGTCACCCTGCCCGTCGACGGCGGCCTCAGCGCCAACGGCGGCATCCTCCTGCCGCCCGCCTTCCCCGGCGACGCCCCGCACTAGCCCGCCCGCACCAGACCCGCACGACCCGACCGCACCGACCCGACCTTCGAGGAGACACGCATGAGCACGACCACCCAGGACACCGCGGCGCGCAACAAGGACATCGCCCGCCGCTTCTACGCCGAGCTGGTCACCGGACCGCACCCGGAGCTGCTGGAGGAGTTCGTCGCGCCGGACGCGGTCGACGAGACGTCGGCGGGCCTCGGCGGCATCGAGGACTTCCGTGCCCACCTCGCCTGGATCGCCGCGTCCGCGGGCGAGGTGACCGCGTCCGTCACCGACGCCGTGGCCGAAGGGGACCGGGTCGTGGTCTTCTGGCGGATCGAGGGCACGCACACCGGCGAGCTGTTCGGCGTGCCGCCGACCGGCCGCCGCTTCAGCGGGCAGAGCGTCAGCACGATCACCTTCCGCGACGGCAAGATCGTCCGGTACGCCGTGCTGCCGGACCGCCTCGGCATCGTCCAGCAGCTCGGCGCGGTGTCATGACCGCGCCGCTCAGATACGCGGACCGCCTGGAGATCCTCCAGGTCCTCGCCCTGTTCGCGCACGTCTTCGACAACGCCGAGACCGAGGGACTGGGCCTGGTCTTCACCAAGGACGCCGTGGTCGAGATGCGCCGCAGCGGCCGGGAGGTCGCCGGGCTGGACGCCATCGCGGAGTTCACCCAGGCGCTCGCCGGCGGCGCGCCCGACCACCACACGCTCGACACCGTCCTGATCGCCGAGACGCCGGGCCGGGTGCGGGCGCGCAGCCGGTACCTCGCGGTC
Organism: Actinocorallia aurea; assembly: GCF_054783995.1. Classification (NCBI taxonomy): domain Bacteria; kingdom Bacillati; phylum Actinomycetota; class Actinomycetes; order Streptosporangiales; family Thermomonosporaceae; genus Actinocorallia; species Actinocorallia aurea. Next base: position 117,776 of record NZ_BAAGPQ010000011.1, on the reverse strand, counting down.
CTGCCGGACGGCTCGGTGCACAACGGGGAGTTCCTCGACATCCTGCTGCTCACCGACCAGGGCTGGCGGATCGCCCGGCGCGTCTCGGTGCCCCGCTACCCGCTCGGTGAGCCGATCGTCCCGCTCCCGGACGGATTCATCGACCCGTGGCGGCTCACGGGGGGCGGATAAGGGTCGGTAGGGGTTCCGTCGTCTGGTCCGCGGATTCGGGGCGGGCTAGCTTCGGGGAAATCTCTTCTTTTCCTATCGGAAGGGGTCGGATATCCGGCCCCTTCCGGCGTCCCCACGGAGCAGCAGCATGATCCTCACCAGACCCGTCGCGGCGGCCGCCCTGCTGGCCGCCGCGCTCCTCCTCGGCGGGTGCGGCTCGCCCGAGAAGCCCTCGGACACGGGCACGGGCGGCGGCGGAGCACCCGTCAAGGGCGGCTCCGTGGCCTTCGCCGTGGACACCGAGCCGGTCTCGTTCGACGCCCACGTCAGCGCGCAGGACATCACGGGCACGATCCTGCGCAACGTGTTCGACTCTCTCGTCTACCAGGACGCCCAGGGCGAGTTCCAGCCCTGGCTCGCCGAGTCCTGGGAGGTCTCCGACGACCTGAAGACCTACACGTTCAAGCTCCGCCAGGACGTGAAGTTCACCGACGGCACCGCGTTCGACGCCGAGGCCGTCAAGGTCAACTTCGACCGGATCCACGACCCGAAGACCAAGTCCCAGCTCGCCTCCAGCCTCCTCGGCCCCTACACGGGCACCGAGGTCGTCGACGCGCACACCGCGAAGGTCTCCTTCTCCGCGCCGTTCGCGCCCTTCCTCCAGGCGGCCAGCACCGCCTACCTCGGCTTCTACTCGCCGAAGGCCATCAAGGAGAGCGGCGACAAGCTCGGGGCGGGCGGCCCCGCCGCGGTCGGCACCGGCCCGTTCGTCTTCAGCGCCTACACCAAGGGCCAGAGCGCGGACTTCACCCGCAACGACGCCTACGCCTGGCCGCCCAAGGGCGCGGCGAACACCGGCGCGCCGTACCTGGACAAGCTGACCGTGCGGTTCCTGCCCGACTCGTCGGTCCGCGTGGGCGCGCTGACCTCCGGGCAGATCCAGCTCGCCTCCGCAGTTCCGCCGCAGGACGTGGCGAACGTCAAGGGCAACGCCTCCCTCGCCCTCGACACGCAGGACTTCCCGGGCGGCAACTACAGCCTCTACCTCAACGCCTCCAAGGCGCCGCTGAACGACGAGAAGGTCCGCAAGGCCATCCAGCAGGGCGTCAACGTGGACGCGGGAGTCAAGAGCCTGTACTTCGGGCAGTACAAGCGCGCTTGGAGCCCCCTGTCCCCGGCCACCGAGGGGTACGCGAACAAGCTGGAGAACAGCTGGCCCTACGACGAGGCCGCCGCGAACAGGCTCCTCGACGAGGCGGGCTGGACCACCAAGGACGCCGACGGCTACCGCACCAAGGACGGCGAGCGCCTCACGATCAACTGGCCGCTCCTGCCCGCCGCCTACGTCAAGGACAAGCGCGACATCCTCGGCCAGGCCTTCCAGGCCGACCTGAAGAAGCTCGGCGTCGAGGTCCAGCGCCCGCAGGACGACATCGGCACCTACATCGCCAACGTGTACGGCGGCAAGGCCGACATCGCCGACTACAGCTGGGCCCGGTCGGAGCCCGACGTGCTGTGGCTGCTGTTCAACGGTGCCAGCGACCCGCGCAAGGGCGGCCAGAACGCCACGTTCCTCCCCGACAAGGACCTCACCGCCTGGACGGACGAGGGCCGCGCCACGCTCGACCCGGCCAAGCGCGCCGACGTGTACGGCAAGGTCCAGGAGCGGGCGATCCAGCTCGGCCTGGTCATCCCCGTGTACACGCCGAGCGCGACGATCGGGCGTGCCAAGGCCGTCAGCGGGGTGGCCTACGACGCGAACGCGTGGCCGCTCTTCCAGGGCGCCTGGCTCACGAAGTGATCCGCGCGTGAAGACCCAGGCACCCGTCCGCCGCGCCCGCGCCCTGCGCGCGGGCGCGGCCCGGCTCGCCGGGGCCGTCGCCGTCCTCTGGGGCGCGGCGACCCTGGCGTTCCTCGCGCTCGCGCTCATCCCGGGCGACCCCGTCACGATCCTGCTCGGCCCGTTCACCACGGCGTCGCAGGACATCCGCGACCAGATCGCCGCCGACCACGACCTCGACAAGCCGCTGCACGAGAGGTACCTCCTGCACCTGGGGCACCTGCTGCACGGCGACATGGGCGAGTCGTACCAGCTGTCCAAGCCCGTCTCGGCGGTGATCGGCGAGGCGCTGGGCCCGACCGTGGCGCTCGCCCTGTCGGCCGTCGTCATCGCGGTGGGGGTCGCCGTGGTGTCGGCGGTGCTCACCGCGGGCCGCGAAGGCCGCCTGCACCGTATCGCCACCGCGTGGGAACTCGTCGCGGTGTCGCTGCCGTCGCACTGGTTCGGCATCCTGCTGCTCACGGCGTTCTCCTTCCAGCTGCGGATCTTCCCCGTCGTCGGCGGGGCAGGGCCCGCCGCGCTGGTGCTGCCCGCGGTCACGCTCTCCCTGCCGATCGCCGGGGTCCTCGCCCAGGTGCTGCGCGAGGGCCTGGAGGCGGCGCTCGCCCAGCCGTTCGCGGTCACCGCGCGGGCGCGCGGGCTCAGCCGCCGGCAGGTGCGCGTCCGGCACGCGCTCCGGCACGCCGCCGCGCCGCTGGCCACCCTTTCCGGCTGGCTCGCCGGGACGCTGCTGGGCGGTGCCGTCATCGTCGAGACGGTGTTCGGCAGGCCCGGGCTCGGCGCGCTCGCCCTGCAGTCGGCGATGAACAAGGACATGCCCGTGCTGATGGGCATCGTCCTGGTCTCGGCGCTGGTCTTCGTGGTCCTGTCCGCGCTCATCGACGCCTTCCACCTCCTGATCGACCCGAGGCTGCGCCCATGACGACCGCCCTTGCCCGCACCGCGCCCGGGTTCGCCCGCCCGTCCTTCCGGGTCCGGCGGCCCTCGCTCGCGGTCGCCGTCGCCGTGCTCGTACTGCTCGCCGTCGCGGCGCTGTTCCCCGGGCTGCTCACCGCGAGGTCGCCGATCGAGGTCGACGCCGCGCTGTCGCTCCGGCCGCCCGGGCCCGACCACTGGTTCGGCACCGACCAGCTCGGCCGCGACCAGTACGCCCGGGTCGTGTACGGGGCCCGTCCTTCGCTGCTCATCGGGCTCGGCGCGGTCGCCGTTGCGGTCGTGGCCGGGGCGCTGTACGGACTCGCCTCGGCGCTGCTCGGCCGGGTCGCCGACCGGGTGCTGATGGGCCTCGCCGACATCCTGCTCGCGCTGCCCCAGCTGCTGCTCGCGCTGCTCGCCCTCGCCGTGCTCGGCTCCGGCGAGTTCAACGTCATGGTGGCGATCTCGCTGGCGTTCCTGCCGGGCTACGCGCGGCTGATGCGCACCGAGGCCAGGGTCGTGCGCACGTCGGGCTACGTGGAGACGTCGGTGACGCTCGGGCAGGGCCCGTTCGCCCGCGCGTTCCGGCATGTGCTGCCGAACGCGCTCGGCCCGCTGCTCATCCTGGCCTCCGCCGGGTTCGGGATGTCGCTCATCGCCGCGTCCGGCCTCAGCTTCCTCGGATTCGGCGCGGTGCCCCCGACCCCGGAGTGGGGCGTCATGCTCTCCGAAGGGCGGGCGCTGCTCCAGACGGCCTGGTGGCTCGGGGTCTTCCCGGGCGCCGCCATCACCCTCACCGTGGTCGCGGTGACGATCACCGGACGGGCCGCGCAGGCCCGCCTCACCCGGAGGACCGCAGGTTGAGCCCGCTGCTGAACGTCGAAGGCCTCGAGGTCTCCTTTCCGGGCGTGCACGCCGTGCGCGACGTGTCCTTCACCCTCGACAAGGGCGAGTGCCTGGCGATCGTGGGGGAGTCCGGCTCGGGCAAGAGCGTCACCGCGCGCTCCCTCGTCGGGCTCGCCGGAGACCGCGCGCGGGTCGCCGCCCGCGCGCTGGAGTTCGCCGGAACCGACCTGACCGGGCTGGGCGAGCGCGGGTGGCGGCGGATCCGCGGCGGACGGATCGGGCTCGTCCTGCAGGACGCGCTGGTGTCGCTCGATCCGCTGCGCACGGTCGGCGCGGAGATCGCCGAGGCGCTGCGGGCACACCGGGACGTGCCGCGCGCGGCGGTCCACGGCGAGGTGGTGCGGCTCCTGGAGCGGGCGGGCGTGCCCGAGCCCGAGGTGCGCGCGGGGCAGTACCCGCACCAGCTCTCCGGCGGGCTGCGCCAGCGGGCGCTCATCGCCTCCGCGCTCGCGGGCGGTCCCGAACTGCTGATCGCCGACGAGCCGACCACGGCCCTCGACGTCACCGTGCAGGCCCGGGTCCTCGACCTCCTCGACGGGCTCAAGGCCGAAGGCACCGCGCTCCTGCTCATCAGCCACGACCTCGCCGTCGTCTCCCGGCTCGCCGATCGCGTCGCCGTCATGTACGGCGGGCTGCTCGTCGAGGAAGGGCCGGCGCGCGAGGTGCTCGACGCGCCCAGGCACCCCTACACGCGCGCGCTGGCCGCCGCCGTGCCTTCGGGCGCCGCGCGGGGGACGCGCCTCGCGCCCGTCCGGCACGTCGGGGAGCCCGCGTCGGCCGAAGGCTGCCCGTACGCCGCGCGCTGCGTCCTCGCCGACGACCTGTGCCGGAACACGCCGCCGCCTCCGGCGCCGCTGCGCTGCCACCACCCGGAGTCCGGTCCGGTCCTGCGGGTGGTCGGCCCCGCGGTGTCCCGGCCCGAGGCGGGGGAGCGGCTGCTGACGGTCGAGGGCGTGTCGAAGGAGTACGGCGGCAGGCCCGCCGTCAAGGACGCCTCCCTGACGCTGGACCGCGGCGAGGCCCTGGGGATCGTGGGGGAGTCCGGCTCGGGCAAGACCACGCTCGCCCGGATCGTGCTCGGGCTGACCGCGCCGGACTCCGGCGCCGTGACGTTCGCGGGCGTCCCGTGGAGCGAGCTGCCCGAGCGGCGGCGCAGGCCGCTGCGCCGCAGGATCCAGGCCATCGTGCAGGACCCGCTCGGCTCCTTCGACCCGCGCCACGCGACGGGCGCGCTCCTCGGTGAGGCGCTCGCCCTGGCCGGGGTGCCGCGCGCGGCGCGACGGGCCCGCGCCGCCGAACTGCTGGACCGGGTGGGGCTGCCGTCCGGGATCGCCCGGCGGCGTCCGGCCGAACTGTCGGGCGGGCAGCGCCAGCGCGTCGCGATCGCCCGCGCGCTGGCCTCCGGGCCCGAGCTCCTGGTCTGCGACGAGCCCGTCTCGGCCCTCGACGTCTCGGTGCAGGCGCAGATCCTCGACCTGCTCACGGCGCTGCGCGCGGACCTGTCGCTGGCACTGCTGTTCATCTCGCACGACCTGGGCGTCATCCAGCACCTCAGCGACCGCGTGGTGGTGATGAAGGACGCCGAGATCGTCGAGACCGAGGAGACCGGCCGACTCCTCGCCGCGCCCGCCCACCCCTACTCGCGGGAGCTCTTCTCCGCGGTGCCGTCCCTCGCCTCCGACCCCGCGTGACGGGCGCCGCCGCGCCACGCGGCAGGCCGGACCCCCTCCCGTAGAGGGACGGGAGGGGGCCTCGGCGCCGAGGCCGCACGCGACGGTCGGGGCCCGGGTCACGGGAGGGGAGGGACGGGAGTCCCGGCGCTGTCCTGATTCGGGGCGGATCAGCGCGCGCGGCGGCCGGCCGTCGCTAGCGTGGCCCGGGTGACGGGGACTAAAAGGACCAAGCGGAAGAATCCGGCGTTCGATCCGGAGGCCTACCGGTGGGAGCCGGACGGGGAGGTCGGCGGCTCGGACGCGCCGGTGCTCGCGCTGCTGGCGCTCACCGGGACGCTCGTGGTCGCGCGGGCCGACGGGACGGTCGAGGCCGTGCCCGTCGCGGACGGGCCGGGACCCCTCATGGGCGGGCCGCGCCTGCTCGGCCGGAGCGAGCCGCCGGTGACCGCGCTCGCCTGGGGCTTCGGCGAGGTGCTCGGCGCGGTCGGCGACCGGATCGTGCGGATCGGCGCCGGGCTGCGCGAGGGGCCGGACCTCGGCGCGCCGATCGGGGCGCTGTGCACGCGCGACGGCAGGGTCTTCGCGGTCGCGGGCGACGCCGTGCACACCCTCGACCGGGACGGGGACGCCTGGACGGTCTCGCGGCGCACCCCGCTCCCGTTCGACGGCGCGCACGACCTCGACGTCGACCGGAACGGCAGGCACGCCGTCGTCTGCCGCAGGCCGCGCGACGGCGTGGTGGTGGAGCTGGAGACCGGCGCGCAGATCGGTCACCTGCGGCCCGCGCAGCACGCGGTGAAGACCACCAACGAGATGTACGCGAGGTTCTCGCCCGTCGCCGACAACGTCTACCGGTTCTCCTCACGTGAGCACAGCGTGGACAAGATGGCGCGGCTCGCCAGATCCGGGCGTACCCTCGGATTCGCGCACGATCTGCACCAGCCGAGCAGCTGGTGCACGCCGGTCGCCTCCAGCCCGGACGGGCGGCACGTCGCGTCGCGGCAGAGCGGCGTCGGCGTCCTGGTCTGGGACCTCGCGACGGAGCGGCAGGTGCTCTTCGCCGAACTCGACGACGCCGACCGGCAGGCGAAGTATGCGCGCAGCGCCCGCCGCACGCCCACCGCGGCCCGCGCCCTCGGCGACGGGATCAAGATCACGCGCTGGGCGGGCCTGCCCGAGATCGACGGCGACGCCTCGGCCGTCGCCGTCGCCCCCGGAGCCCGGTACGCGGCAGTCGGGGGCGCGGACGGCACCGTCACCGTCGTCGACGGCGCGACCCGGCGGATCGAGGCCGGCGCGGGGCGGGTGCGCCAGCCCCCGCTGCTCACCGGCATCGTGCCCGTCGGGCCGACCGAGCGCCGGGGATTCGCCGGAGGGGCGTTCCTCGGCGTCGCCAAGGACGGCCGGGTCGTCTCGGTCGATCTGGCCACCCGAGAGGTCCGCGAGCACGGCGCGCTCGACCTGACCGGGATCGTCGTGCTCGGCAGCGACGTGGCGGTCGAGGACGACGTCTTCGTCCTCAAGCACTGGGAGGGGCACCGCGCCTACGACCGGGAGACGCTCGCCGAGGTGTGGCGCACCGACGACATTTCAAGCGCCTACCCGAGGCAGTTCTCTTCCGGCGGACTCCTGCTCGGATATCCCGACGAGGGCGAGCCGCCGCGCGCGCTGATCCGCTACGACCCCCGCACCCGGGAGCGGGGCCAAGACCTCCCCCTGGTCTGCGAGCACGGCGCCTTCGCCCCGGAGGACGCGGTCGGCGTGCCCGGGACGCAGGACGTCGCCGTCCTCGGCGAGTGCTTCCCGGGCCGGCGCGCGAGATGGCACCTGTTCCACAACGGCGAACCGGCCGTCCACCTCCCGCCGTTCGAGGCGGTCCTCCCGGAGATCGGCGCGGGCATCACCCGGGAGGAGGGCACCTGGAGCCTGCGCCCGTTCCTGGCGCCCGACCGGCCCCTGGCCTCCGGACTGACCGACGGCGGCCTCGCCGGGATCCACCGGGCCATGCACGTCGATCTCGCGCGGGGCCTCGCGCTGAGCCGGGACGCGACCGGGCACCGCCTGGCCGTCTGGCGTCTCGACGGCTCGGCGTTCCACCTCTACGACGCGCTGGGCGAGGCATGGTCCACCCGCTACGCCTTCGCCGATGACGGCACCCTGTGGTTCCACGCTTACAAGCGCGACAGCCTCTACCGGTTGATCCTCCCGGAGGGGTGAGCCTCAGCCGTGGCCGGCGCGCCAGTCCTCGACCGGCAGCGGCCCCCGCCGCAGCGGGCTGCGGATGCTGAACGCGCTGCGCGCCTCGCGCACCGGCCCGATCGCGAGGATGCCGTCCAGCAGCACCCGCTCGTAGGCCGCGAGGTCCGGCACCGCGACCTCCGCGAGGAAGTCGGCGTCGCCGGAGATCGCGTGGACGGCGATGACGGAGGGCAGCGCCATCAGCGCCTCCTCGATGTGCCGCGAGGTCTCGCGGGAGTGCTGGTCGACCTTGAGCGAGACGAACACCGTCAGCCCCAGGCCGAGCCGCTCGCGGTCCAGTTCGGCGCGGTACCCGGCCAGCACGCCGTCCTCCTCCAGCGCCTTGGTGCGCCGCAGGCAGGCCGACGGGGACAGCCGCACCCGCTCGGCGAGTTCGACGTTCTGGAGCCGCCCCTCGCGCTGGAGCACGGCAAGGATCTCTCGGTCCACCCGGTCGTACAAGGGCTTCGGCATGGAATGCACCGTATCGAGGGATCTGTCGCATGGGATGGTGTCAACCGCCATGCTCGGGCCGCACTTCGCCAGCGGATGCTCTGCGATGCGGCGTTTCATGGCTTCCATGACGACGCGTCCCGTATCTGCCGCCGCGGTCCCCGTTCCGTCCCTCTCGGTTCCGCATGCCGTCGCCCTGTACGTCGGCGCGCTGCTCGGCCCGAGCCTCCTCCTGCTGCCCGGCCTCGCCGCCCGCACCGCCGGACCCGCGTCTGTGCTCGCGTGGGCCGGGCTGCTCGTGCTGTCCGCCCTGATCGCCCGGGTCTTCGTCGCGCTGGCCGGACGGGCCGGCTCGGGCAGCGGGGTCGCCGGATACGTCGCCGCCGGCCTGGGCCCGGCCGCCGGGCGGATCACCGGGGCGGTCTTCGTCGCGGGCGTCATCGTGGGCGCCCCGGTCGTCTGCTGGATCGGGGGCGGCTACCTCGCCGACCCCGTCGGAGGAGAGGCCACCGCCACAGGGACCGCCGCCGCGGCACTCGTGCTGCTCGCCGTCGTCCTCCTGCTGCACGTGCTCGGCGCGCGCGTCGCCGGGACCGTCCAGCTCGCCGTCGTCGGCGTCCTGCTGCTGCTCGCGGGCGGTGCGGCGGCGATCTCGCTGGCCCGCGCCCCCGAACTGCTGCCCGCCGCGCACTGGACCCCCTTCGCCCCGCACGGCGCGGGCGGGCTGCTGCGCGCGGCGGCCCTGCTGATGATGGCGTTCGTCGGGTGGGAGGCCGCCGCGCCCCTCACCGAGCGGCTGCGCTCGCCACGCCGCTCGCTGCCCCGGGTCGTCGGCATCGCCTTCGCCGTCACCGCGGCGCTGTACCTGCTGCTGGCCATCGCCGCAGTCAGCGTGCTGGGCCCGGACGGGGGCGGTTCCGCCCCGCTCGCCGCGCTCGCCCGCGCCGCCGTCGGGCCCGCGGGCGGCATCGGCGCGGGCGTGCTCGCGATCGTCCTCACCCTCGCCGCCACCCAGGCCTACCTGCACGGGGCCCGCGCGATGACGGGCCGCCCCCACGCCGTCCCGCTCGCCGCCGCGGGCTGCGGGGTGCCGCTCCTGGCCGGCGCGGGCACCGGCCTGCTGCCCGCCGACCTGCTCGTCGCCCTGCCGACCGCCTGCTTCCTCACCGTCTACCTGCTGTGCACCGCGGCGGCGGTCCGGCTGCTGACCGGTTTCGACCGCGCCGCGGCGGCCGTGTGCTGCGCCGTCGTCGCGGTGCTCCTCGCCGGGCTGACGACCGGGCTGCTGCTCCCGGCGGCCGTCACCGCCATCGCCTTCGCGCGGATCAGGCGAGCGGCTTGACCAGGACGGAGAAGTCGAGATCCGGACGGCGCGGCACGCCGAAGCGCGTGTCGCCGTACGGGAAGGGCCGGATCTCGCCGGTGCGGCGGTAGCCGCGGCGCTCGTACCAGGCGATGAGCTCGGCGCGCAGCGTGATCACCGTCATCTGCATCTCGCGCGCGCCCCACTCCTCGGCGGCCGCGCGCTCGGCCTCGGCGAGCACCGCCCGCCCGACCCCCGCCCCCTGCTCACCCGGCCTGACCGCGAACATCCCGAAATAGGCGGACTCACCCCGCCGCTCCAGATGGCAGCAGGCCACGAGGACCCCGTCCCGCTCCGCCAGCAGCACCCGGCTCCCCGCGAACTCCAGCAGCTCCTCGACCGCCCCGGGATCCGTCCGCTGCCCGTCCAGCAGATCCGCCTCCGTCGTCCACCCCACCCGACTGGCCTCCCCCCGATAGGCCGCCTCCACCAACGCGACGATCCCCTCGACATCCCCCTGCACCGCATCCCGAAAGCGCACCTTCACCCCAGCCCCTGCACCGATGATCACTTCACCCTCTCCTCTCACCGCCCCCACCGTACGACCCTCCCACCCCGCCCCGGCCGCGATCACCCGAACCCTCAGCGGGGGCGGAGGAGGCGGGAGAGGGTGAGGGCCGCGGTGCGGAGGGCGGCGGTGACGCGGTCGGCGAGGGCGGCCAGGGCGTGGCCGTTCTGGTCCAGGACGGGGCAGGCGACGGTGCCGAAGCCGCGTTCGCGGCGTTCCACGGCCACGCCGGATTTGCGGACACCGGTCAGGCGCTGGGTGAGCAGGGAGCGGGGGACGCCTGCCGTGACGCCCGCGTCGATCGCGCCGGAGGAGAGTTCGGTGGGGGAGAAGGCGAGGATGGCCCGGCCCGAGGCGGTCGCGAGGGCGGGGCGGCGGTCGCCCGGGCGCGGGGTCGCGGGGGCGCCCGCGGCCTGGAGGCTGTCGGCGCAGACGACCTCCTGGCCGTCGAGGACCGCGAGCAGCACGCCGAGGCGGATCGCCTCGCGCAGATCGCCCATGAGCGGGGCTGCGGCGTCGCGCAGACCGCGCGGGGCCATCCGGCGGCCGAACTCCAGCATCAGCGCGCCGGGCCGCATCTGGCCCGCGAAGCGCTCCAGCAGCCCGGCGTCGGCGAGCTCGTGGGCCAGCCGGTGCGCGGTCGACTTCGCCAGCCCGGTGCGCCGGGCCAGCTCCGACGGGCCGAGCAGCTCGCCCGGACGGTCGAACGCCTCGAGGATCGCCGCGATCCTGGCGCCCTGGCCCGTGTCACCGCGCGTCCTGGCATGCATGCTGATCAACCTACCTGCCGTGCGGACGGCGCGGACCTGCCTTCGCCGCAGGCCCGGCGGCCCCGCGGCGACCGTTCGGCCGGCGCCGGAACGTCCATCGGGCAGACTGGGGAGATGGGCGACGGCGCGGGCGTGAGCGGCAGACTGGCGGCGCTGGCCGGGCTGCTCGCCGACGAGACGAGGGCCCGGATCTGCGTCCTGCTCCTCGACGGGCGGGCCTGGACGATGACGGAGCTCGGCAGGGCCACCGGGGTCGCGCCCTCGACGGTCAGCGAGCATCTGACGAAACTCGTCGAAGGCGGGCTGCTCGCCCAGGAGCGGCAGGGCAGGCACCGGTACGTCAGGCTCGCCGACGCGCGGGTGGCCCGGCTCGTCGAGGAGCTCGCCGCGCACGTCGCGCCGGAGGCCGCCGCGCCGTCCACCCTGCGGGAGGCGTCCGCGCACGCCGCGATGGCCAGGGCCCGGACCTGCTACGACCACCTCGCCGGACGGCTCGGGATGGCCGTCACCGACGCGCTCGCCGACCGGGGCCTGCTCGACACCGGCGGCGGATTCTCCCTCACCGAGGCGGGGACGTCCTGGTTCGCCGACCACGGCATGCCCCTCGACCGGAAGGCGCGCCGGCCCGTCGCGCGCGGGTGCGTCGACTGGACGGAGCGCCGCCTCCACCTCGCGGGCGTCGCGGGCGCGGCCCTGTGCCGCCGCGCGCTGGACGAGCGCTGGATCGTCCGGATCGGCGGCGAACGCGCGCTCAAGATCACCCCTGAGGGCGAGAGCGCGTTCGGCGGGCTGCTCGGGCTCGACCCCGCGACCCTTCGGTAGCCGCCGAAACATCCCGGGCATACCGTCGGGGCATGAGCACGCACACGGCCGCGGAACGCGGGCCCGACAGGACGGCCCTCGCGGCGGCCGGCATCACCGTCTTCTTCTGGGCTTCGGCCTTCGTCTCGATCCGCAGCGCGGGCGCGCACTACTCGCCCGGTGCCCTGGCCCTCGGCCGGCTGGCCACGGGCGCGCTCGTCCTCGGGATCTTCTGGGCGGTCCGCCGCGAGGGCCTGCCGCCGCGCGCGGCCTGGCCGGGGATCCTCTGGTCCGGCGTCCTGTGGTTCGGCCTGTACTTCGTCGCGCTCAACTGGGGCGAACGCGAGGTCGACGCGGGCACCGCCGCGATGCTGGTGAACGTCGGGCCGATCCTCATCGCCCTGTTCGGCGGCAGGTTCCTCGGCGAGGGACTGCCCAGGACCCTCTTCACGGGCCTCGCCGTGTCCTTCGCGGGCGCGGTGGTCGTCGGCCTCGCTTCCCGGGGGGAGGACGGGGCCTCGGTCCTGGGCGTCGTCTTGTGCCTGGTGGCGGCGCTGACGTACGCGGCCGGAGTCGTCACCCAGAAGCCCGCCCTCAGGCACGCCACCGCCTTGCAGGCCACGTTCTTCGGCTGCCTCATCGGCGCGGTCCTGTGCCTGCCCTTCGCGGGCGTCCTCCTCGACGAGGCTTCGGACGCCCCCGCGTCGGCGACCCTCAACATGGTCTACCTCGGCGTCTTCCCGACCGCCCTCGCCTTCACCACCTGGGCCTACGCCCTCTCCCGGACGACGGCGGGTCGCATGGGGGCCACCACCTACGCCGTCCCCGCCCTCGTCGTCCTCATGGCGTGGGCCTTCCTCGGGGAACTCCCCACCTCCGCGGCCGTCGTCGGCGGCGTCCTGTGCCTCGCCGGCGTGGCCCTCTCCCGCCGCCGCCCGCCCGCCCCCGTTCCTCAGGCCTGATCCGCCGGGCGGATCTCCCGGGCCGCGGGAGCGCGCGTCGCGCTCCTGGCCCGGGACCTCGCTGGACGGCGGGCCGCCGCTGGCGCCCTCCGGGGGTCGTGGCCGTCAGGTGATGGTGAAGCCGCCGTCGACGGTGAGGACGGTGCCGTGGATGTTGGCGGAGGCGGAGCCGGCGAGGAAGACGACGGCGGCGGCGACCTCTTCGGGGGTGCTGAGCCGGCGCGAGGGGATCGCGGCGACCATGCCGTCGAGGTGCTCGCGGATCCGCTGGTTGCGCTCGGTGGAGGTCGGGCCGGGCGCGACGGTGTTCACCCGGACGCCGGACGGGCCGTACTCGGCGGCCCACGAGCGCGTCAGGGAGTGCGCGGCGGCCCTGGTGGCGCTGTAGAGGGCGGAGCCGGGCATGCCGGTGACGGCGTTGATCGAGCCGAGTGTGACGATCGCGCCGTGGCCGCGGGCCGCCATCGCGGGGGCGATCCGGCCGGTGAGCAGCATCGGCGCGGTGACGCTGACGGTGAAGGCCTCGGCGATGTCGGCTTCGGTGAGGTCGGCGGTGGGCCGGGGCATCAGCAGCATCGCGGCGTTGTTGACGAGGATGTCGGGTGTGCCGACCAGGGCGGTCGTCCGGTCGGCGAGGTCGGCGACGGCGGTCTCGCCCCCGGCCAGGTCGGCCCTGACGAAGTCGGCCGCTCCGCCTTCGCCGCGGATCGCCGCCACGGCGGCCTCCCCGCGCGCGGTGTCCCGCCCGGAGACGACGACGTGGACGCCTTCGGCGGCCAGCGCCCGGGCGATGGCCGCGCCGATGCCCGCGGTGGAGCCGGTGACGAGGGCGGTCCGCCCCTTGAGGTCCTGGTCCATGGGATGCTCCCCGAGTTCTGGACTATCTGGTCCAATCACCTTAGGCGATAAACTGGACTGCATAGTCCAAAGGAGGTCCCGAGGATGCCCCCCAGGCTCACCCGCAAGGGCGAGGAGACCCGGCGCCGGATCGTCGAGGGCGCCGCCTCCCTCATGCGCGAGCGCGGCCCCGACGTCTCCCTCGACGACGTCCGCGCCGTCACCGCCACCAGCAAGAGCCAGCTCTTCCACTACTTCCCCGACGGCCGCGTCTCCCTGCTGGAGGAGGCGGCCCGCCACGAGGCCGAGCAGGTCCTCGCCGACCAGCGCCCCGCCCTGGACGACCTCGGCGACTGGCCGACCTGGGAGGCCTGGCGCGAGCAGGTGATCGCCCGCTACGTCGCGCAGGGCCGCCGCTGCCCCTTGCGCGCCCTCCTCGGCCGCCTGACCCCCGAGGACCACGACGAGATCGTCGCCGACCTCTTCGAGCGCTGGCAGCGCGCGCTCGCCGCGGGCGTCCGCCGCATGCAGGACGCGGGCCGCATGTCCGCGGACCTCACCCCCGAAGAGGCGGCCGCCGCGCTGCTCGCGGCGGTCCAGGGCGGCGTCGTCATCCTCCTGGCGACGGGCGACGCCGCCCACCTCCGCCTGGCGCTCGACCTCGTCCTCGACCGCCTGCGCCCTGCCGCTCAGGTGGCCGCTCAGGTCGAGGTGAAGTAGGCCGCGGAGAGGTCCTCGGCGGCGACGTCGGCGCGGGGCCTCGTCCACAGGATCCGGCCGAGGCGCATGAACGCGAGGGTGTCGGCCACGGCGAGCGCCTCCCGCGCCTTCTCCTCGACGAGGAGGAGGGCGGTGCCCTTGTCGCGCAGTTCCGTCAGCAGTTCGAGGATCTGCCCGACGACCAGCGGCGCGAGCCCGAGGGACGGCTCGTCGGCGATGAGCAGCCGGGGCGGGCGGACCAGCGCGGGCGCGAGCGCGAGGATCTGCTGCTCCCCGCCGGACAGGGCGCCCGCCGCGACCCTCCGGCGGGCCGCGAGCGCCGCGAACCGCTCGTAGGCGGCGGCCCGGTCGGCGGCGTCCGGGAGCGAGAGCGCGAGGTTCTCCTCGACGGTCAGGGCCGGGAACACCCCGCGCCCCTCCGGGGCGAGATACAGCCCTTCCCGGGATCTGCGGTGCGCGGGCACACCGGTGATGTCGGCCCCGTCGAGCAGGACCCGCCCGCCCGTCGGGGCCAGCGTGCCCGCGGCGACCGCGCACAGCGTCGACTTCCCTGCCCCGTTCGCGCCGAGCAGTGCCGTCACCGTGCCCGCGCGGACCTCGAGGTCCACCCCGCGCAGCACGGTCGCGTCCCCGTACCCGGCGACGACGCCCTCCAGCCGGAACAGCGCGCCGGGCGTCGCCTCGGGGGCCTTCACCGTGCGGGCCGCGGGAGCGGGCTCGGTCGGCGCGGTCCGGGCGCGGGCGCGGTGGCGCTGCTCCGCGGTCTGCGCGAGGACCCCGTCGGGATGGCGGGCGAGCAGGACGCCGCCGAGCCCGAACAGGATCATCCCGACGTACTGGGAGTCGGTGAACAGCGCGAGGAACTCGGGGAAGAGCACCACGGTGAGCCCGGCGAGCAGCGCGCCCGCGACGCGCCGCACGCCTTGCAGGACCACGACGGCCAGCCAGGTGAAGCCCGTCAGCGCGGGCAGGTCGGTGGCGGTGACGGCCCCGTTGAACGTGGCGAACAGGACGCCGCCGAGCCCCGCGATGCCCGACGCCAGCGCGAACAGGGTGATCTTCGCACGGGTCGCCGAGATTCCCGCGGCGGTCGCCGCCGTGGGCGCGGAGCGCACCGCGAGCACCGCCCGGCCCGACGCCGAGCGCTCCAGGTTGCGGATGAGCAGCGCGACGAGCCCGAGCAGCGCCAGCAGGACGACGACCCGGACGCGGGCGTCGTTGGTGTCGGCGAAGCCGAGGGAGAACGCGGGCAGCGTCCATCCGACGGTGCCGCCGGACAGCCCGTCGATCTGGAAGAGGACCTGTTCGGCGAGCAGCGCGAGCGCCAGCGTCGCCAGGGCGAGCACGCGCCCGCCGAGCCGCAGCGCGGGGAGCGCGACGACCGCCCCCGCGACCACCGCGGCCAGGGTGCCGAGCACGAGGGCGAGCAGGAACGGCACGCCGGAGGAGAACGCCATGCCCGTCGTCAGCGCCGCGAGGGCCGCGAGGGACGCGTGCGCGAGGTTCACCATCCCGCCGAGCCCGGTGACGACGACGAACGAACTGAACACCAAGGCGAGCGCCAGCCCTTGGGCGACCATCCCGACCCAGTACTCATCGCCCAGCGTGAAGGTCCACACAAGGAGGGCCGCCAAGGAGACCGTCCAAGGCAAGGCGCGGCGCAGGGGCGAAAGGTCGGCGAGGTAATCGGGGGGCGGAGCGTCCTCCGCCATCGAACCGGCCACCCGCGCGCGCGAGCGGCCGAGCACGAGCAGCCCGACGAACAGCAGCAGCGTCGGGACGGCAGTGCGCAGCCCCGTCACGGACCCGGCGAAGTCGGCGTAACCGGCGACGAGGTTCTGCACGACGCCCAGCCCGAGCCCTGCCGCGAACGTCACGGGGATCGACTGGAGCCGTCCGAACACCGCGGCCGTCGCCGACGCGAGCAGCAGCACCGTGTACGCGCCGGCGTTGAGGCCGAGCGTGGGCACCGCGAGGACGCCCGCGAGCCCGGCGAGCGCCGAGCCGAGCATCCACGCCCGCGCCGAGGCCGCGTCGGCGTCGACCCCGCGCAGCGTCGCCAGGGTGCGCCGGTCTACTGCCGCGCGCATGCGCAGGCCCAGCGAGGTGCGGCGCAGCAGCACCCACAGGACGGCCGCGGTCAGCGCGCCGAGCGCGAAGACGGTGAGCTGGTCGCTGTCGATGACGACGCCCAGGATCTGCCACGCGTCCGCCGGCTGCGGCCCGAGCCCGCGCGCCGACGCGCCTTCCATGACCTGCGGCAGGTCGAGCCCGAACGTGCCGGTCAGCACGTCGACCACCCACAGGCCGAGCGCGGGCAGCGCGATCGCCAGGCCGATCGTGGCGACGATCTGGGCGGTCTCCCCGGCCGTCGCGAGGCCCTTGAACATCATCTTGTGCAGCGTCCACCCGAGTAGCGGAGCGAAGCCGCACACGGTGACGAGCGCGGCGGGCCACCCCGCCCAGCCGAGCCCCGCCGTGAGCTGGAAGTACAAGAGCGCGCTGAGGAAGCCGACGGCGCCGTGCCCGAAGTTGAACACCCCGGTCGCCGAGAACGACAGCGTCAGACCTGACGCCATCAGTGCGTACACGGCCCCGGTCACCAGGCCGCTCAGGAGGTAGCCGACGAGTTCGGTCACCGATCACCCTTCCGGAGAGGACGGCGGCCCGCCTCCGCGGCGCGGGCCGCCGCGCGCGTCACTGCGTCGAGACGTTGTCGTGGCACTCCAGCGGCTGCGCGACGGTGTAGGCGCCGTTGCGCACCTGCACCAGGGCGCCGCAGCCATTGGACTCGGTCTTGTCCTGCGGGTAGTCGATCTCGCCGAAGCCGGGGTTGCGGTAGCTGAAGTTCTCGGCGGCGGCGAGGAACGACGCCCGGGTGAGGTCCTCGCCCGTCTCGTCGAGGATCTTCAGGAAGATGTCGGCCGCCCAGTAGCCGCTCGCGGTGTGCTGGCTGTACACCGCGTCGGCCCCGGCGGTCCTCTCGATGTCGGCCTTCATCTGCGCGACCTCCGGCACGTCCGACTCGAACGGGGCGAACGTGACGGACGGGTAGACACCCTCCAGCGCGGCGGAGCTGGCCTCGTCGGCGATGAGCTTGGGGTCGTAGGACACCGCGTCGGTGATGGCGCCCTTGAAGCCGGCCTTGCGCAGGGCCGTGTAGAAGCCCGTGTTGAACTTCGTGCCCGACATGACCGACACGACCACGTCGGGTGCCCCGCCGTCGACGCTCTTCATGACCTTGTTCACGTAAGGCGACCAGTCCGTCGGAGGGGCGGCCTGCGGCACGGCGGCCTCGGCCGTGACGGTCCGGAACCCGGTCGCGGCGAAGCCCTTGCCGATGATGCCCACGCCGTACTGGCTGGCGGAGCTGTCCGTGCCGATCAGGTACGCGGACTTGCCTTCGGAGCCGCCCAGCTCCTCGGCCATGAGCGTGCTCCACCACGACTGGGTCTTCGCGGTCTCGGGAGGCGGCACCGAGCAGCCGTTCCAGCCGAACGCGGTCTTCTTGCCGCACCACGGCGGGTTCGTCATCCAGGAGAACCACGGGGTGCCCTGCTGCTCCAGGAACTCGCCGCCGCCGAACGCCGTCGCGACGACGGGCACGACCGCGAAGACCTTCTCGCGCTGGACGAGCTTGCGGGCCGCGGTGACGCCCTTGTCGGGCACCATCCCGTCGTCCTCGGCCCCGATGAAGTCGATCTTCCTGCCGTGCACGCCGCCTTCGGCGTTGGCCCGCTCGAACCGGGCCCTGGCCCCGATCTCGGCCTCGGCGAGGGAGAAGCCGATGGCACTGGTCTTGGTGACCACGCCGCCGACCTTGATCGTCGTCTCGGTGACACCGTTCTCATCGGATCCGGTGGAGGCGGTGTTCTCGGTGGCGCAGCCCGCGGCCACGACGGTGAGGCACACCGCCGCGGCCAGCCGCAGCCCTCTGCCCGCGGTTCGGTTCACGGTTCGGTTCGTGGTGGGGAACAGTCGCATGGGGTGGCTCCGAAACCGTCCACGAGGCCTCCTGGCGGGCGACCAGGCCCCCGAGGACCCCTGTCCTACCCGGCAGGGCCCCTTACGGGCCCGCCGCGCCCACCGCGAGCGTAGATTTCCCTTCCGTGATCGTCAATAATGAAAAACATATACAGTATTCTGATCCTTTCATCGGTCAGTCGGGTCGGGTGAAGGCCAGGACGACGTTGTGCCCGCCGAACCCGACCGCGTTGGCGAGCACCGCCGCAGGGCCGTCCGGAAGCGCACGCGGCTCACCGCGCACCAGGTCAAGGGCCACGTTCTCGTCCGGGTGCGCGAGGTTGGCGATCGGCGGGAGCAGCCCGTCGCGCAGCGCCAGCACGCCGACCAACGCGCCGAGCGCGCCCGCGCCGCCGAGCAGATGGCCCGTCGTCGACTTCGAGGCGGTGACGGCCACCGCGCGCGCGGCGGGGCCGAGCGCCGCCTCGATGCCGCGCGCCTCGGCCACGTCGCCCAGCGGGGTGCCCGTCGCGTGCGCGTTCATCGCGACCACCCGCTCCGGCGGCAGCCCCGCCGCGTCCAGGCAGCGCGTGACGGCCTTCGCGAGGCCGGTGCCCTCGGCCGAAGGCTGGACGATGTCGTGCCCGTCCGCCGAGTGGCCCGCGCCGGCCGCGACCGCGAGAACACGCGCGCCCCGGGCCAGCGCCGACTCCTCCGACTCCAGGACGAGCACGGCGGCGCCCTCGCCGAGCACGAACCCGTCCCGGTCCCGGTCGAAAGGCCGCGAGGCGCTTTCGGGATCGCCGTTGCGGGTGGACATCGCCCGCATCGCGCCGAACGCCGCCATCTGCAGCGGATGGATGCAGGACTCCGCGCCGCCCGCCACCACCACGTCGGCCCGTCCCGCCCGGATCATGTCCGCCGCGTATCCGAGCGCCTCCGCGCTCGACGCGCACGCGCTGACCATCGCGTGCACGCCCGCCCGCGCGTCGAACTCCCGGGCCACCTGGACGGCCGGCCCCTGCGGACCCTGGCGGAAGAACGCGAGCGGCGACAGCGCCTCCCACCCCTGCTCGCGGAGCACGTCGTAGCCGTCGAGCGCGCTGTGCAGCCCGCCGATCCCGCTGGCCACCACCGCGCCGAGCCTTTCGGGATCGACCGCCCCTCGCCCGGCGAGGCCCGCGTCCCGCATCGCCTCGCGCGCGGCCACGAGGGCGAGCCGCTGGCACCGGTCCAGTTCGTCGTCTCCGACGGGCTCGGCGGCGGCCCGCGCGGCGATGCGCACGGGCAGCCCCTCGGCCTCCGCCCACGTGAGCGCCCCGACCCCCGACCGTCCGGCGAGCATCCCCTGCCAGGTGGAGGCCGCATCACCTCCCAGCGGGGTGGTCGCACCCAGCCCTGTGACGACGACACGGGTCGGCTTCATGGTGTTCCTCCTGTAAAGGCGTGCGGCGGTGAGCCGCGGGGCCTGTATCGGGTCGGGTCCCGGGATCGGGATGATGAAGAGCCGCCCCGGAAGGGGCGGGCGCGCGGCGGGAGGGAAGAGGTGCCGACGATGGGGTTCGCCGACGGGACGCCCGGGGGAGCGATCCCCGCATGCGCCGGGGACCGTGCGCGGGCGGGGCGGATCGGCGGTGAGGCGCTGCGTGCGCTGCGCGACGGGCAGGGCGGCGCCCTCCTCGTCAGCGGGACGCCCGGCATGGGCAAGACCGCGTTCCTCGACGGGCTGCGCGCCCGCGCCGCGCACGACGGCGTCCGCTGCCTGTCCGCCCTGGCTGAGCCGGCCGACCGGGAGCGGCCGCTGTCGCTCGCCGCCCAGTTCACGACCGCCGCGCGTGCCCCTGCGGTGGACGATCTCGGCGGGTTCGTGGCGTTCGTGCACGCCATGTCGGACGGCGCGCCCCTTCTCCTGTGCGCCGACGACGTCCAGGACGCCGACGCCGCGTCCCTCGCCTGGCTGCGCCACGTGGTCCGCCGCCCGGATCTTCCGGGCGTCCTCGTCGTGCTCGCCTCCCGAGACCACGCCCTCGCCGCGCGCTTCCTCGGCGGCCCCGTCCGCGTCGTCCGGCTGACGCCCCTCTCCGTGCGCGACACCGCGAAGGTCCTCGCCGAAGCGGGAGTTCCCGGTGGCCGCGCCGCCGACTGGCGGCAGGTCGCCGGCGGCAACCCGCTCCTGCTGCGCGCCCTCCTCACCGATCACGCGACGGCCGCTCCCGTCGGCGACGCCGCGGACGATCCCGCCGACGCCGCGGGCGACCCCGCAGACGCCGCGGCCGCGTCCGGCGACGGGCCGCGGCCGGGGGAGTTCTTCGCGCTGGCCGTGGCGTCGCTGCTGGACGGCACCGCGGGGAGGGCCGCCGAAGGGCTCGCCGTGCTGCGCGCGACAGCCACTCCCGTCAGGCTTGAGCGGCTGCTCGGGCTGGCTCCGGGAACGGCGGCGGTGGCGCTCGGCGAACTCGCCGGACTCGGCCTGACCGACGGTCGGCTGGGGAAGGCCGTGCGGGAGGCCGTCCTTCGCCGGATGGGCCGGGCCGAGAGGGCCGCGCTGGAGCGGGACGCGGCACGGCTCCTGCACGCCGAGGGAATGCCCGCGGAGGTCGTCGCTCGGCACCTCGTCGCCGCCGGGGGCGTCGCCGGGGAGTGGGCGGTGCGGACCCTGCGCGAGGCCGCGGACACCGCCCTGCGCGCGAACGAGCCCGATCGGGCGCTGGCCGTGCTCGGCTCCGCTCGCGACGCGGCGCGTCCCGAGATCCGCGCCGACCTCGCGCGGGCCGCCTGGGAACTCGACCCCGCCTCGGTGCGCGGCGCCTGCGACGCGCTGCTCGCCGACCACCGGCGCGGCGCGCTCGACCGCGACCAGGTGCTCAGGCTCGTTGGCTACCTGCTGTGGCACGGCCGGCCGGGCGAAGCGGGCGAGATCCTCGCCGCTCAGGACGCCGACGCGGGTTTCACGGAGATGCGGCTCTGGTTCGCCTACGCATATCCGGGGCACGGCCTGCGCCACCGGGTCGGCGCGTCCCCCGACGGGCTCCGGCCGCCCGCCGGGATCCGGGCACTCGACCCGTACCGCGACGGCGCCCTCGTCCTGCACGCACTGATCTCCGACGGTCCCACCGAAGGGGCCACGGAGGCCGGGGAGAGCCTGCTGCAAGGACTTTCGCCCCGGGTGTTCCCCGTCGCGCCCGCGATCGCCGCGCTCGCCTCGTTCGTCAGGGCGGCCCGCCTCGACCTCGCCGAAGCCTGGTGCGAGCGGCTCCGCGCCGCCGCGCGGGACCGCCCGCCCCTCGCGCGGGCGGTCCTCGCCGCGGCGAGCGCGACGGTCATGGGCCGGAGCGGGTCCTGGGAGGTCGCCGCGCGGCGCGCCGACGAGGCGCTCGGCCTGGTGTCCCCGGGAGCGTGGGGCGTCGTCGCGGGCATCCCGCTCGCCGCCAAGGCCTGGGCCCGCACCGCGCTCGGCGACCACGACGGGGCGGCTGCGTGCTTCGCGGAGCCGGTGCCCGCGGCGATGTTCGAGGCGCTGCCCGGCCTGCACTACCTGCACGCGCGGGGCGGCCACCACCTCGCGACCGGCCGCCGCCGCGCCGCGCTCGCCGACTTCTCCGCCTGCGGCGACCTCATGGCGTCCTGGCGGCTCGACCTGTCGGCGGCCCTCTCCTGGCGGGAAGGCGCCGCGGAGGCGCTGACGGCGCTCGGCCGTCCAGGCGAGGCCGACGCGCTGCTGCACGGGCGCAGGCCCGATCCGGAGGCGCTGAGCGAGGCGGAGCGCCGTGTCGTCAGGCTCGCCCGCGCGGGCCGGGGCAACCGCGAGATCGCCGAGCTGCTGTTCGTCACGGTCAGCACCGTCGAGCAGCACCTGACACACGCCTACCGCAAGCTCGGCGTCCGCGGCCGGAGCGGGCTGCCCGACGACGTCTGACCCGGTGTGCGCCGGCACTCGCCCTCCCGGCCCGCTCGGCTGCTGACGGCAGGACGCTAGGCGGTGCGCCGGGGGCGGGAGAACCCCTGTCCGGGCCGGGCCGACCCCAGAACCCGCGCTAGGGGCCGGGTCAGCGCAGCGGTTCGGGCTCCGGCGCCGCCATTGGGCGTGGGGCGGTGGCCGGGGTGAGGAAGAAGGCCGTGGCGAGGAAGGCGAGCGGGACGAGCATCGCGCCGCGGAGGCCGACGGTCTCGCCGAGGTAGCCGAGGGCGGGCGGGCCGGCGAGGAAGGCGACGTAGCCGATCGTGGAGACGAGGGCGACGCGGGCCGCGGAGTCGGGGCCGGATTCCCCGGCGGCGGACAGCGCGACGGGGAAGCCGAGCGCCGCGCCGAGGCCCCACAGGATCACCGCGGCACCGGCCAGCACCTGGCTGTCGGAGCCCGCGACGATGGCCAGGCCGATGATCCCGGAGACCGCGCTCGCCGCCAGCACCTTGGCCGTGCCCCACCGCCGCAGCACGGGCCCGCCCGCGAAGCGGCCGGCGGTCATGGCCGCCGCGAACACGGTGTAGACGGCGGAGCCGAGGGCCGGATCGAGGCCGTGCCCGTCGACCATGAGGAGCGGCAGCCAGTCGTTGGCGGAGCCTTCCGCGAGCGCCATGGCCAGGATGACGCCGCCGATGGCCAGGAGCCGGGCGTCGCGCCACGGCGCCGCGCCCCGGACGGCGGTCTCGGCGGTCGTGCGCGGGGATCGCCCGGTGCCGTCGGGGACGCGCGGGATCGCGCACGCGAAGACGCCGAGGGCGACTGCGCCGACGAGGACCAGATGCCAGACGACGGAGAAGTCCACGGCCGTGAAGCCGATCCCGGCGAGGGCGCCGACGACGGTCCCGAGGCTGAAGCAGCCGTGCAGGACGGGCAGGACGGGCCGGGAGATGACCCGCTCGACGTCCGCGCCCTCGACGTTCATCGCGACCTCGGCGCAGCCCATGCCCAGGCCGAACAGGAAGAGCCCGAGGGCGACGAGCCAGCCCGCGCCCAGCGCCGCGCCGAGGCCGACGAGGGGCATGGCCAGGACGACGGCGAGCATCCCTCCGACGATCACCTTGCGGGCGCCGAGCCGGGCGACGAGCGGGCCGGAGCCGAGGATGCCCAGCATCGAGCCGACGGACAGCCCGAACAGGACGAGCCCCATCTCGGCGGTGGACGCGCCGAGATGGTCGCGGATGGCAGGGGTGCGGGTGACCCAGGAGGCGATGCTCAGCCCGGGGATGAAGAACAGGGCGTACAGGGCGAAACGGCGTTGTGTGATGGCGTTGGGCACGAGGAATTCCCAGGCGAGCAGGGCGAACAGGACGAGCGAAGGGGCAAGTGTGGACAAATGTACACACTTTCCTCGGAGAGTTCGGCGCCCCTACGATCGAGGCACGGCGGGAGGGAGGATGGAATGGGCGGCGCACGGCGCGGGGCGGGTGATCCGCAGCGCAAGGTCCGCATCCTCGGGGCCGCGCTCGAGGTGATCGCCGAACGCGGCGTGCACAAGACCACCCACCGCCTCATCGCCGAGCGCGCGGAGGTGCCCCTCGGCTCCCTCACGTACTACTTCGACGGCCTTGAGACGATCTTCGAGCAGGCCTTCGCGCACCTGGCCGAAGAGATGGCGCGCGACTACCGGGAGGCCCTCGCCGGCGCGGGGGACGGGGCCGCGGCGTGCGAGGCCGTCGCCGACCTGATCTGCGGCCCCGAGTACGCCTCGCCCCGTGAGATGACGCTCCTGTTCGAGATGTACTCCTTCGCCACCTTCAACGACGCCGTCGCCGACCTCATGCGCCGCTGGCTCCGCGCCAGCAGGGCCTCCCTCGCCCTGCACTTCCCCCCGGCCGCCTGCCGCGCGCTGGACGCCCTCGTCGAGGGGTGGTCCCTGCACCGGATCGTCGAGCGGGAGCCCCTCGACCGCGCAGCGGTCCTCGCCGCGGTGACGGCCATCGCCGACCGCTTCGGCCCCGGGCCCTCCGGCTCCGTCTGAGCGGTCCGGCCATCGGGCCGGTGCATAACGTGTGCATTGTGCACTTTTGTGTCAGTAAGGGCTTGTGGTGGGTGGGGTGGCCTGGGAAGCTGGGTGACACGTTTCAACGGCTCGGCCGGGTCGCGGCACGAGTGGTCGGGGCGTGCGCCGGGCCTCTCGATGAGGAGGCAGACGTGGGGCGTCTGGACAACAAGGTCGCGTTCATCACCGGTGCGGCGCGCGGGCAGGGGCGGGCGGAGGCCGTGCGGCTGGCGTCCGAGGGCGCGGCGATCATCGCGATCGACATCAACGGCTCGGCCAGCGAGTACGTGAAGTACGCCCCGTCGACCCAGAGCGACCTCGACGAGACGGTCCGGCTGGTCGAGGAGGCCGGGGGCAAGATCCTCGCCAAGCAGGCCGACGTACGCGACCTCGCCGCGATCCAGGCGGTCGTCGACGAGGGCGTCGCGCTGTTCGGCGGACTCGACATCGTGGTCGCCAACGCGGGCATCGTGAACTACGGCCGCACCTGGGAGATCACCGAGGAGCAGTGGCAGGACGTCCTGGACACCAACCTCACCGGTGTCTGGAAGACGATCAAGGCCACCGTGCCGACCCTCATCGCGCAGGGCCGGGGCGGCTCGATCATCATCACCAGCTCCGTCGCGGGCCTGAAGGGCCTGCCCTTCCTCGCCCACTACGCCAGCTCCAAGCACGGCGTCGTCGGCCTGGCCAAGGTCCTCGCCAACGAGCTGGGCGAGCACGACATCCGCGTCAACACCGTGCACCCGCACGGCGTCGCGACCGGCATGAACGACTCCTCGATGACCGACTTCCTCGCGACGTCGCCGATGCTCGGCCCGATCTTCATGCCGACCCTGCCCTACCAGGTGGTCGAGGCCGAGGACATCGCGAACATCGTCGCGTTCCTCGCCTCCGACGAGGGCAAGTTCATCACCGGCGCGCAGCTGCCGGTCGACCTCGGCGCGCTCAACCGCTGACCCGTCGAGCCTGCGCCCCCGGCCTTCGGCCGGGGGCGTTCTGGTTTTCCGGCCCGCCGATCAACTTGACGCTTCAAGTGAACCGCGCCTAGGTTGACACTTGAAAGTTCAAGTGACCCCCGCCAGATCGGAACCCCCGTGAACCTCGCACTGTGGATCGTCGCCGGGCTGCTCGCCGCGGCCTTCCTCGGCGCCGGAGCGATGAAGTCGCTCCAGCCCAAGGAGAAGCTCGCCGAGTCCGGCCTCAAGTGGACCGAGGACTACTCGGCCGGCGCGGTCAAGGCCATCGGCGTCGTCGAGGTCCTCGGCGCGGTCGGCCTCATCCTGCCCGCCGTGCTCGACATCGCGCCGATCCTCGTCCCGCTCGCCGCGACGGGCCTGGCGATCACCATGGTCGGCGCGATCGTCGTGCACGTGCGCCGCAAGGAGAACCAGGCGCTCCCCGCCAACGCCGTGCTGCTGCTCCTCGCGGTCTTCGTCGCCTGGGGCCGCTTCGGCCCGCACGCCTTCTGACCCTCGACGAGAGACCGGCATGATCTTCAACCCCGAAGTCCCCGCGGGGGCCTACGACGCGTTCCTGCCCGAGGCCCTCGTCCGGGCCCGCGCGCAGCGCCCGTGGACCCCCGCCGACGGGCCGCTGCCCGCCCTGTACCTCAGCCACGGCGCGCCCCCGCTGTTCGACGACGGCCCCTGGATGCGCGAACTCCAGGACTGGGCGCTGGCCCTGCCGAAGCCGAAGAGCGTCCTCATCGTCTCCGCCCACTGGGAGGCGCCCCGCCTCTGCCTGTCGGCCCCCGAGGCGAACACCCCGCTCGTCTACGACTTCGGCGGCTTCGACCGGCGCTACTACGAGATGAGGTACCCGACGCCGGACGCGACGGGCCTGGCCGGACGGGTCGCCGCGATGATGCCGGACGCCGACCCCGTCCACCGGCACCGCTCGCGCGGCCTCGACCACGGCGCCTGGGTCCCGCTCATGGCCATGTACCCGCTCGGCGACGTGCCCGTCCTCCAGCTCAGCATGCCCACCCAGGACCCGAACCGCCTCCTCGCCCTGGGCGCCCGCCTCGCCCCGCTCCGCGAGGAGGGCGTCCTGGTCATCGGTTCGGGCTTCATGACCCACGGCCTCCCCTTCATGACCCGCGACATGCTCGAAGGCAAGGTCCCCACGTGGTCCTCCGACTTCGCCACCTGGGCCGGGGAGGCCCTCTCCCGAGGCGACGTCGACGAACTCGCGGCCTACCGCGACCGAGCCCCCGGCATGCCCTACGCCCACCCCACCGCCGACCACTTCATCCCGCTCTTCGTCACCCTGGGCGCGGGCGGGAGGCCCGACGCCGGCATCCGCACCACCATCGACGGCTACATGATGGGCTTCTCCCGGCACAGCTTCGAGACGGTCTGACCGTCTTCGGATGCGCGAGTCCGGGCACGCGGGGCCAGGGCGCGAAAAAGCCCCCGGGCCCGTTGCACGTCGGGCCCGGAGGCATGCCCAGCCTAGCGGCTCCCCGCCCGGGAGGCGGACCGGTTTCACGGCAGGGGACGGGCGAGCCCCGTCACACTCCGGTGCTGCCGTCCGGTTGACCGGGCCCTGCGGTTCTGCCAGGATCTGACCCTTTTCGGGGTGTCGGAGAGGGGTGCCGCATGGGCGGGGACATGATCGGGCGGCGGCTGCGGAAGGCCGCCGGGGCGGGCGCGCTCCTGGCGCTCGCCGTCGCGGGCGCCGTCGGCTGCGCCGCGGAGGAGCCGACGGCGCCCGAACCCGTGGGCCCGCCCGCGGGGGTGACGTTCGAGGCGGGCGGCCCGGAGGCCATGCGGTCGTCGGCCGCGCAGGCGATCACGAAGATCCGCGAGAAGGACGCCGCGGGGCTCGCCGCGCTCGATCTCGACGCGTTCAGCGGTGAGCACGGCGGGGCGCAGTCCGAGGCGGGTGCGCGCTGGCTGGTGGACAGCTTCGCCGAGCCCCTGTCCGGCGACGTCTCCGTCGCGTTCGAAGAGCAGTCCACCGCGGGTGACTCGGCCTGGTTCGCCTGCCTGTCCTACGGCTCGCCGAAGCGGGAGCTGGCCCTCGGCTTCGTCGCCTACAACGTGAAGGACAAGCCCGCCGAATCCGAGGTGACCTACTACTTCCCCGCGAGCACCTACCCCACCGAGGGCGAGCCGTCCTACGAGGCCGCGGGTCCCGAGTCGTTCTGCCGTTCCGGCTGGCTCCGCACCGGGTGACGGCCGGGTCCGGCCGGAAAGCCGCCGGACGAACGGGAATGCATGCTTAACCCATCGGGTTGGTCGGGTTATGACTCTTGGTGTGGTGATCCCGGTGACCGGGACGGCGAACGCCGTCGACGCCGCGGTGGAACGGGCCCGTGCGGCGCGTGAGGCCGGCGTCTCCTCGGCGTGGTTCTCTCAGCAGTTCGCCTACGACGCGATAGCGCTCGCGGGCATCGTGGGACGCGAGGTGCCCGGCCTGACGGTCGGGACCTCGGCGGTCCCGGTGTTCGGAAGGCACCCCCTACTGGTCGGCGCGCAGGCGCAGACCAGCCAGGCGGCCACGGGCGGCAGGTTCGCGCTCGGCCTCGGCCTCGGCGCCCCGGTGTTCGTGGAGCAGGTGTTCGGCGAGGCCTACGCGCGCCCGATCACGCGGCTCCGCGAGTTCCTCACGGCGCTGCGCGCCCACCTGGCCGACGGGACCGTCGACTTCGAGGGGGAGCTGCTGACGGCGCGCACGCCGCTGCCGTCCGCGCTGCCGGGCGCCTCTCCGGCGGTGCCGGTGTACGTCGCGGCGATGGGCCCGCAGGCGCTGCGCGCGACCGGGGAGCTCGCCGACGGCACGCTGCCGTTCCTCGCCGGGCCGAAGGCCCTCTCCGAGCAGATCGTGCCCCGGCTGACCGCCGCCGCCGAGGCCGCGGGACGGCCCGCGCCGCGCGTGATCGCGTTCGTCCCCGCCGTCGTCACCGAGAAGGCGGACGAGGCCCGCGAGGCCGCCGCCCGGCAGACCGCGTTCTACGACCAGATCCCGTCCTACCAGCGCGTCATCGGCTGGTCGGGCGCGTCGAAGGCCGCCGATCTCGTCGAGATCGGCGACGAGGAGGCCGTCGCCGCCGCGATCGCCCGCTACCGCGACGCGGGCGCCACCGACGTCGTCCTCACCCAGACCGACCTCGCGGGACCGGAGGCCACCGCCCGCACGCTGCGCCTGCTCGGCGACCTGTCCTCCGCCTGACCGGCCGACTCCGCCTACCGGCCGCCGCGGACGGCCCCCGACGGAAGGGGCCGTCCGCGCGCGGGTCAGGGGTCGACGCCGTCCAAGGAGGCGAGGACGGTGTGGGCGGGGGACAGGGCGCCGAGGTCGGCGCCCAGTTCGGCGGCCAAGGCACGGGCCACAGCGAGGTCCTTGCCCAGGAACGGGCCCGCGGTGCGGGCGAACTCGGCGACCGAGCGGCGGGAGGCGACCCCGGCGAGGGCGCGGCTCGCGGAGCTGGCGTGGGGGAGTGCGTCGAGGAGGGCCTCCTCGGGGACGCCCAGGGCGGCGGCGAGCCGGACGGCGTCGGCGAGGAGGCCGATGTGTGCGGCGAACAGGGCGTTGTTGACGAGCTTGACGCGCTGGCCCGCACCCAGCGGTCCGACGTGCAGGATCGGGTCGCCATAGGCCGCGAGGACGGGGCGAGCCTGGTCCAACGCCGGGTCGGAGCCGCCCGCGAAGAGCGTCAGCCGGCCCGCCGCGATGTCGTGCGGCCCGCCGCTGACGGGCACGTCGAGAACCTCGACCCCGCAGCCCGCGGCCCGCGCCGCCAAATCCTCGGCGGTGCGCGGGCTGCCGGTCGTGTGCAGCACCAGCACGGAGCCCTTCGGCATCACCGCGACGAGCCCCGGCCCGACGTCGCGTACCTGCTCGTCGGAGTACAGGCACACCACGACCGCGTCCGCCCCCGCCGCCGCCTCCACGACGGACGCGACGGGGGCGGCCCCGTCCCCCGACAGCGCCTCGCGCGCCCCGGCCGTGCGGCCGAGCGCCCGCACCTCGTGCCCGGCCGCGACCAGCCGGCCGACCATCGGACGGCCCATCCGCCCCGCCCCGACGAATCCGACGCGCATCACGCACCTGCCTTTGCTGTGTGGGCCCGGCCCGTCGGACCGGGCGGGGAGGGCGCGGTCAGGTGACGGCGCCCGCGGCCTTGAGGGCGATGATGCGGTCCCAGTCGAAGCCGAGTTCCTGGAGGATCTCCTCGGTCTGGGCCGCGAACTCCGGCGCGGCGGCCGGGGCGGGCGCGGCCACGTCGAACTGGACGGGGTTGGCGACGAGGTCGAGGCCGCCCGCCCGGATCAGGTACTCGTTCGCGCGGATCTGGGCGTCTCCGGCGACCTGGAGGGTGTCCTGGACGGGCGCCCACGGCCCCGCGAGGGTCGCGAACGCGTCGGTCCACTCGGCGAGGGTCCGGCTGCCGAGGACCTCCCGCAGGATCTCGACGGCGTCGCCGGTGTGCTCCGCGATCAGTTCGGCGGTGGCGAAGCGCGGGTCGTCGATGAGCTCGGGACGGTCGATGTGGCGGCACACGTCGGCCCAGAACTTGCCCGGTTGGAGCATGACGAACGACAGGTACCGCCCGTCGGACGTCCGGTACAGCCCGGACAGCGGATTGGCGAGGGAGGCGTGCCCGCCCGTCACCGGCGCCTCCCACGGCCGGTCGAGGAGCTGGGAGAGCGCGATCGCGTGGCCCATCGCCCACAGGCCGCTGCCGAGCAGCGACACGTCCACGACCGACGGCTCCCCGGTGCGCTCGCGCCGGAACAGCGCGGCGGCGATCCCCCCGGCGAGGTTGGTGCCGGAGATCGTGTCGCCGTAGGCGGGCGTCGGGCTGACGAGCCCCTCGACGTTCGGCGGCGTGATGCTCGCGGCGGTCGCGCCGCGCGACCAGAAGGCCGTCATGTCGTAGCCGCCCTTGTCGGACTCCCTCCCGCGCGGTCCCAGCGCGCTTCCCCGCGCGTAGATCGCCTTCGGGTTGACGGCCCGGACGTGCGCGACGTCGATCTCGAACTTCTCCCGCGCCGAGGGCAGGAAGCTGGTGAGGAAGACGTCGGCGCGCGCGATCAGCTCCTTGAGCAGCTCGCGCCCCTCGGGCACGGACATGTCGAGCCCGATGCTGCGCTTGCCCCGGTTGGCGTGCGCGACGTTCGGGTTCTCCTCGCCCTCGACCCGGAACGACCCGGTCTGGCGCAGGCCCCGCTGCGGGTCGCCGTGCACCGCGTGCTCGACCTTGATGACCTCGGCGCCCCATTCGGCGAGCACCGCGCCGGCGGACGGGACGAACCCGTACATCGCCACTTCAAGGACGCGGATGCCTTCGAGCGGCCTCACTTGGCCACCGCCGCGAAGGTCTTGGTCTCCAGGAACTCCTCAAGGCCGTCGCGGCCCATTTCCCGTCCTATCCCGGACTGCTTGTAGCCGCCGAAGGGCGCGTCCGCCGCGAAGTAGTTGCCTCCGTTGATGGAGAACGTGCCCGTGCGGATCCGCCGGGCGACGGCGACGGCCCGCTCCTCGTCGGCGCCGAACACCGCTCCGGAGAGGCCGAACGCCGAGTTGTTGGCGATGCGGACCGCGTCGTCCTCGTCGGTGTAGGGGATGACGGCGAGGACGGGCCCGAAAACCTCCTGCTGGGCGATCTCGCTGTCGGGGTCGACGCCGGCGAGGAGGGTCGGCTCGTAGAAGAAGCCCGGGTCGATGGGGTTGCCGCCGCACACCAGCCTCGCCCCTTCGGCGACCGCGCGCTTGACCATCGCGTCGACCTTGGCGCGCTGCTTCGCGCTGATGAGCGGGCCCATGTAGGTGGCCGGGTCGGTCGGGTCGCCGACCTTCACCCGGGCCATGCCCCCGGCGACCATCTCGACGATCTCGTCGTGCCTGTCGCGCGGCACGAGGAGCCGGGTGGTGAGCGCGCAGCCCTGGCCGGAGTGGGCGCAGACCATGAACGCGGCGAACATCGCGGTGGTCATGACGTCGGCGTCGTCCAGGACGATCATCGCGGACTTGCCGCCGAGCTCCAGGAAGGTCCGCTTCAGGCCGTCGCTCGCGGCCTTCATGATCTGCTTGCCGACGGCCGTCGAGCCGGTGAAGGTGATGACGTCCACGTCCGGGTGCGTGGTGAGGGCCGCGCCGACCTCGGCGGAGGAGGAGCTGAGCACGTTGACGACGCCCGGCGGGATGTCGGTGTGCTCGGCGATGATCTCGCCGAGGGTGAGCGTGGTGAGCGGCGTGTCCGGCGCGCCCTTGAGCACGACGGTGCAGCCCGCGGCGAGCGCGGGGGCGAGCTTCGCCAGCGCGAGCTGGTTGGGGTAGTTGTAGGCGATGATCGCCGCGACCACTCCGGCGGCCTCCCGCTCGACCCAGCGGCGGTGCCGCTGCCCGCGGATCTCCAGCTCGCCCAGGTCCTCGCTCAGCGGGTAGGACCGCAGCAGGTCGGCGTAGTAGCGCACGATGCCGATGGGCTCGTCGAGCTGGGCGCCGTGGGTGAGCGCGCGGGTCGCGCCGACCTCGGCGATGGTGATGGCGCGCAGCTCCTCGGCGTGCTCCACGAGCGCGCGGTGCAGCTGGTCGAGGCAGCGCACGCGCAGCGCCACGTCGGTCGGCCAGTCCGTCTCGTCGAACGCGCGCCGGGCGGCGGCGACGGCCGCGGCGGCGTCGGCGGGGGTGGCGTCGGGCGCGTGGCCGAGCACCTCGCCGGTCGCGGGGTTGAGCGTCGGGAACGTGCCAGCGGCGTCCACGAGCTTGCCGTCGATGAGCAGCCGCCTCGCGGCTGCCGCGTCCTCAGATCCCATGCTGCCTCTCCTCCTCGACTGCGGTGGAAACTATATTCTCACAAACTGCAAATCAAGCCTCCGTCTGGCGAGAATGAACACAGGGCTTCCGGAGCGGAGATCGCGAGAGTACTGTTCTCGTATTCGGAAGGGAGATTCTTGTGATGTGGACGAGGCTCGACGAGGTGCGCCCGTGACCAACGCGATCGTCACCGGAGGCGGCTCCGGCATCGGCCAGGCCATCGCCGCGCGGCTGCGGGCCGACGGGCTGACCGTCGCCGTGCTCGACCTGAACCCCCCGTCCGTCAGAACGGCGAGCGCAGAGCACGCCTACAAGGCCGACGTGTCCGACCGCGACCAGGTCGAGGCCGCCTTCGCCGCGGCCCGCGCCGACCTCGGGCCCGTCACCGTGCTGGTGAACGCCGCGGGCGTCGACGGGTTCCAGCGCTTCTCCCGGATCTCCTTCGAGAAGTGGCAGCGGATCATCGACGTCAATCTGAACGGCGTCTTCCACTGCGTCCAGACGGCGCTGCCCGACATGGAGGCCGCGGGCTGGGGCCGGATCGTCAACATCTCCTCCTCCAGCGCGCACTCCGGCCAGCCCTACATGACGCACTACGTCGCCGCGAAGTCCGCCGTCAACGGGCTCACCAAGGCGCTCGCGCTGGAGCTCGGCCCGGCCGGCATCACCGTCAACGCGGTGCCGCCCGGCTTCATCGACACGCCCATGCTGCGCAAGGCCGAGTCGCGGGAACTGCTCGGCGGCACCATCGAGGACCACATCCAGCGGACCCCCGTCCGCCGCGTCGGACGCCCCGAGGACATCGCCGCCACCTGCGCCTTCCTCGTCTCGGAGGAGGCCGGCTACATCACCGGCCAGATCATCGGCGTCAACGGCGGCCGCAACACCTGACCGGCGGGCCGCAGCACCAGACCGCCCGACGCGTTCGGGCCCGCCGGACCCGGCGCGGTGCGTCAATCGCGGGCGAACCCGCGCCGGGTCCGGCGACACCGCCGTCCGGGGCGGGAGCCATGCCCGCCCCGGACGGTGCCATGGACGACGGCCCGGACCGCCCCGGGCCCGCCGCGAGACCGAGGAGAGCAGCGTGACCCCGTCCCCCGAGCGGCCCTTGCCGGAACCGACCCTCCAGAACGCGTTCTTCTGGACGTCGGGGGCCGACGAAAGGCTCCGCTTCGCCTCGTGCCAGGCGTGCGCGGCGCTCATCCACCCGCCGCAGCCCGTCTGCCGGTACTGCCGGAGCACCGAGCTCGGCGTGCGGGAGGTCTCCGGCCGGGCGACCCTCATCGGGTTCACCGTGAACCACAGGTTCCCGGCGCCGGGCCTGCCGACCCCGTTCACCATCGCGCAGGTGGCGATCGAGGAGGACCCGCGGGTCCGGCTCACCACCAACATCGTCGGCGCGGAGCCCGAGGACCTTTCCCTCGGCCTGCGGATGGAAGTGGTCTTCGAGGAGCACGGGGACGTCTGGCTGCCGCTGTTCCGGCCCGCCGAGGACCAGTCGGGGCCCGTCCCCGTCGTGCACGACGCGATCGAGCCGGAGCGCTTCGGCGAGCACGTCCGGCCCATGATCCGCACGGAGAAGTTCGAGGACAAGGCGGCCCTCACCGGCATAGGCATGTCCCCTATCGGGCGGCGCCTCATGGTCGATCCGCTGTCCCTCACCGTCGAGGCGTGCAGGCGCGCGGTGGAGGACGCCGGGCTCACCTTCGACGACATCGACGGCCTCGCGACCTATCCGGGCGGCGGCGCCTTCGGCGGGTTCTCCGAAGGCGGCGTCACGGCGCTGGAGGCGGCGCTCGGCATCCGTCCCGTCTGGCACCAGGGCGGCCCCGAGACGTTCGGGCCCGGCGGCTCGCTCATCGGCGCGATGCTCGCCGTCGCGGGCGGCCTCGCCCGGCACGTCCTGTGCTTCCGGACGCTCTGGGAGGCCACCTCGATGGAGCTGATGCGGCGCAGGCCGCCCGCGCGTGCGTCGAACCGGGTCGACGGGTGGCTGAAGCCCTACGGCGCGATGTCCGCCGCGCACACCCTCGCCATGAACGCACAGCGGCATTTCCAGCGCTACGGGACGACCCGGGAGACCCTCGGCTGGATCGCCCTCAACCAGCGCGCCAACGCGGCACTGAACCCTACGGCCGTCTACCGCGACCCCATGACGATGGACGACTACCTCAACGCCCGCCCCATCACGACCCCGTTCGGCCTGTACGACTGCGACGTCCCCTGCGACGGGGCCATCGCCGTCATCGTCTCGGCCGCCGACGCGGCCCGCGACCTCGCCAAGCCGCCCGTGCTCGTCGAGGCGGTCGGCACCCAGATCCTCGAACGCCCCGAATGGGACCAGAGCACCCTCACGCACGAGCCCCAGGTCCTCGGCCAGTCCGCCCACCTGTGGACCCGCACCGACCTGCGGCCCTCCGACGTGGACGTCGCCGAACTCTACGACGGCTTCACCTTCAACTGCCTGTCGTGGCTCGAAGGCCTCGGGTTCTGCGGCATCGGCGAGGCCGGGGACTTCCTCGACGGCGGCAAGAACATCGCCCGCGACGGCGTCATCCCGCTCAACACGCACGGCGGCCAGCTCTCGCACGGCCGCACCCACGGCATGGGCCTGGTCCACGAGGCGGTCGCCCAGCTGCGCGGCGAGGCGGGCGAGCGGCAGGTCACGGGCGCCCGCGTCGCGGTCGTGAGCAGCGGCGGCCTCACGCCGAGCGGCGTGATGCTGCTGCGCACCGCGGGCTGAGACGTCCGCCCACACCTTTGGGCCGCGCCGCACGGCGCGGCCCCAGCCGAAGACGAAGGAGACTCCACCGATGCGCGTCGGATTCATCGGCCTCGGTTCCCAGGGCGCGCCGATGGCGCGCCGCATCGCCGAAGCGGGCCACCCCACGACGCTGTGGGCGCGCCGCCCCGAGGCGCTCGAACCGTTCGCGGGCATCCCCGCCGCGGACTCGCCCGCCGCCCTCGCCGCGGCCAGCGACGTCGTGTGCGTGT
Organism: Actinocorallia aurea; assembly: GCF_054783995.1. NCBI lineage: Bacteria > Bacillati > Actinomycetota > Actinomycetes > Streptosporangiales > Thermomonosporaceae > Actinocorallia > Actinocorallia aurea. The sequence continues at coordinate 82,950 of NZ_BAAGPQ010000011.1, read as the reverse complement.
GCGTGGTGAGCGACGCGGACGTCGAAGAGGTGGTCGAGGGCCCGCACGGGATCCTCGCGGGCCTGGCCCCGGGCGGCGTCGTCGTGGTGCACAGCACCGTCCACCCCGACACGTGCGCCCGTCTCGCCGACCTGGCCGCCAAGCAGGACGTCGCCCTTGTGGACGCGCCCGTGAGCGGCGGCCCGGCCGCCGCGGAGGCGGGCCGCCTGCTGGTGATGGTCGGCGGCGACCCCGACGTGGTGGAGCGCTGCCGCCCGGTGTTCGCCTCCTACGCCGACCCCGTGATCCACCTGGGCCCGCTCGGCTCCGGCCAGCTCACCAAGCTCCTCAACAACACCCTCTTCACCGCCAACCTGGCCGCCGCCGCGGGCACCCTGGCCCTGGGCAGGTCCCTGGGCGTGGACCCGGTGAAGCTCGCCGAGGTGGCCAGCCACGGCAGCGGCGCCAGCTTCGCCCTGGGCCGCGTCCAGGCCGCCGGAGGCACCCTGGCCCCCATGTCCGGCAAGGCGGGCCCCCTCCTGCTCAAGGACGTCACCCTTCTCGCCGACCTCCTCGCCGCCGCCGGCGCCCCCGCCACCATCGCGCTCACCGCCGCCGACGAGGCCCTCGCCCAGATGGGCAACCCGCGCGTCCGCTGACCGCGCCTAAGGTGGGGTCATGAGCGGGATCGGACGCATCATGACCATGCAGGCGCGGCCCGGCAGGGGCGAGGAGCTCGCGAACCTGCTGCTCAAGGTGGCCGAGGGCCTCCAGGGGTTCCCCGGCTGCGAGCTCTACGCGATCACCCGGGAGGACGCGGACGCCGACACCGTCCGCGTCATCGAGGTGTGGCGCGACGCCCAGGCCCCGGAGGCCGCCCTGTCGGCCCCCTCGACCGGCGGCCCTTCCCCCGCCGACGTCCTGGCCCTCCTCGCCGGGCCGCCCGAGCGCGTCGACCTCACCGTGCTGGGCGGCGCGGGGCTGTCCTGACCGGCCGGGGCCACAAGGGCGCGGTCGTCGCGGGCGTGTCCGATTCCTTCAAGATCTGCGGAGCGATCGGTCGGTAGCGTCGTCGGTGTGAACGAGAGCAGCGGTGAATCGCGTCATCTGAGCGTCCGCATCGGCCGGCCGGTCGAGGAGGTGTACGCCTACGCCTCGAACCCGGCGAACCTGCCCGCCTGGGCGCACGGCCTCGGCGGCACGATCGAGCGGATCGGCGACCAGTGGGTGGCGGACTCCTCGCCGCTGGGCCGCGTCGTCGTGGAGTTCGTGCCCGCCAACACCCTGGGCGTCCTCGACCACGACGTCACGCTCCCGTCCGGCGAGACCGTCCACAACCCCGTCCGGGTGCTCGCCGACGGCCCGGCGAGCGAGGTCGTCTTCACCCTGCGGCGGCAGCCGGGCATGACCGACGCCGACTTCGCGAACGACGCCGCCACCGTCACCGCCGACCTCGCCCGCCTGAAGGACCTCCTGGAATCCTCCTGACCCGTCCGGCGCGTCAGGAGGACGTGGGAAGGCGGGCGGCGAAGCCCGCCATGAAGGCCGCGGTGGCGCCGGGGGAGCGGTGGCCGAGGTGGGCCGAGTCGGGCAGGACGCGCAGTTCGACGGGGACGGCGGAGCGGGCGGCCTGGGCGGAGAAGGCGAGGCTGTCGTCGATGAAGGGGTCGGTGCCGGCGACGAGGAGCTGCACCGGGGGCAGGCCGTGGAGGTTGGCGAAGAGGGGGCTGAGGAGCGGGTCGGCCGGACTGGCGCCCGCGGCGTAGGCCTTGGCCTCCGCGCGGAGGGCGGCGGCGTCGTAGGCCGGGTCGGCTCCGGCCTTGACGGCGATGCTGGGGGCGTCGAGCGTGAGGTCGAGGACCGCGGAGGTCAGGATGGCCGCGCGCGGCATCGGCGCGCCCAGGTCGCGCAGCCGGACCAGCAGCGATGCGGCGAGGCCCGCGGCGAGCCGTTCGCCCGCGACGACGACGCTGCCGAGCGTCCGGCTGTACTGGTAGGCGGCCTGGGCGTCTTGGAGAGCGGCGGGGTAGACGGGACGGAACCTTCCGCACACGACCGTCGCGCCCGTCAGCGCGCTCAACCGGCCGGCCGCCTCCAGCCCGGCGTCTTCCGCGGCGGACAGCCGCAGCAGCACCATGCCGCTGGGGAAGTCCGGGTGGACGACGGGGCCGAAGGGGGTCGTGTCGACACGCGCTTCACTTGCCACGGTTCATCACCTTCTCGACGGCGTTCCAGTGGGCGTCGGCGGCCCACAGCCGGGCGAACTCCCCGGCCGACTCCTCGGCGGTGACACCCGGTTCGGTGACCCGCTTCAGCTCCACGCCAGGCCCGTCGGCGAGCGCGCGGGCGAGGGCCCGCCACCCGTCGGCGAACCCGGCGCGCGGCACCACCTGGTCGACGAGCCCGATCCGCTCGGCCTCGGCCGCGTCGAGGACCCGGCCCGTCCCGGCGAGGAGGATCGCCCTGCCGCGTCCGACGAGCCCGGCCAGCCGCTCCGCGCCGCCCCACGCCGGCATGATCGCCAGGGTGGACTGGGTGAACCCGATCCGGACGTCGTCGGCCGCGTAGCGGAGGTCGGCGGCCACCGCGACCTCGGCGCCCCCGCCGATCGCGTGCCCGTTGAGGGCGGCGATGACGGGCGCGGGGAAGGCCGCGATCCTGTCGCACACGCCGCGCATGCGCAGCGCCATCGCGCTCGCCTGCTCCTCGGTGCGCAGCAGGGCGAGTTCCTTGAGGTCGCCGCCCGAGACGAACGCGCGGTCCCCGGCCCCGGTGACGACGAGGGCGCGGGCCCCCTTGGCCGCGTCGAGCGCGTCGTCGAGTTCGTCCATGGTGGCCGGGGCGATGGCGTTGCGCACCTCGGGCCGGTTGATGGTGATGACCGCGAGTCCGCGGTCGAGTTCGAGATCGACCATGAGGTTCTCCAAAACCGATAGTGCCGTTCTCGCCGAGCGCGAACATCGTATCTGGCGCGGTGCTTCCGCTCCAGCCCGGGAGTCCGACGATCAGTGTGCCTCACGGGTCCGCGCGGACGGGAGGGCGGGTGGTTGTGATCTTTCGCAAGCGCGCGAGGCCGTGCCGAGACGGCTGTGGTATTCAAACTCTCTCGGTGGGAGAGTTTGATTCTCACCCCTGAGAGGAGCAGCACGAGATGAGGAAGATCCCCGCTGAGCTGGTGCGGAGGTACGAGGCCGAAGGATGGTGGACCCGGGAGACGATCGGCGATCTGCTCGCCCGGGGCCTGGCCGCCGCTCCCGGCGCGGAGTTCCGGGTCCACTCCGACGTCCGCCCTTACACCGGCACCTTCGCCGAGGTGGAGGACGTCGCCCGAAGGCTCGCCGCCGGGCTGCGCCGCCGAGGGGTCGGCCCCGGGGACGTGGTGGTCTTCCAGCTCCCCAACTGGATGGAGGCGGCCGCGGTCTTCTGGGCGTCGGCCTTCCTCGGCGCGGTCGTCGTGCCCGTCGTGCACTTCTACGGACGCAAGGAACTCGGCTACATCCTCGACCACGTCGAGCCGAAGGTGTTCATCGGCCTCGACCGGTTCGGCCGCCTCGAATTCCACGACGACCTCGCCGCGCGGGTCCCCGTCGTCGGCGTCGTCGGCAGGGACTTCGACGACCTCCTCGACCCCGAACGCCTCGAAGGCGTCCTCCCCGTCGACCCCGACGCCCCCGCCCTCATCGCCTTCACCTCCGGGACGACCCGGGACCCCAAGGGCGTCGTGCACAGCCACCGCACCCTCGGCCACGAGACCCGCCAGCTCTCCGCCTGGTACCCGCCGGAGCGGGGAGCCCAGCTCACCGCCGCACCCGTCGGCCACTTCATCGGCATGGTCAACGCCTTCCTCATCCCCGTCCTGGACGGCTCGCCCGTCAACCTCGCCGACGTGTGGGACCCGGGCAGGGCCCTCGCCCTCATGAGGTCCGACGACCTGCGCGTCGGAGGGGGCGCGACGTACTACATCACCAGCCTCCTCGACCACCCTGACTTCACCCCCGCCCACCTCCCCGCGATGAGGTACGCGGGCCTGGGCGGCTCGTCCGTGCCCTCGGCGATCACCTCGCGCCTCGCCGGCCTCGGCATCACCGTGTTCCGCTCCTACGGCAGCACCGAGCATCCGTCCATCACCGGCGCGGCGCACACCGCGCCCGAGGAGAAGCGCCTGTTCACCGACGGCGCGGTGCTGCCCGGCGTGGAGCTGCGGCTGGCGGAGAACGGTGAGATCCTCAGCCGCGGCCCCGACCTCTGCCTCGGCTACACCGACCCCGCGCTGACCGCCGCCGCGTTCGACGCCGAAGGCTGGTACCGCACCGGCGACATCGGCGTCCTCGACGACGACGGCTACCTCACCATCACCGACCGCCTCGCCGACTTCATCATCCGTGGCGGCGAGAACATCAGCGCGCTGGAGGTCGAGGAACTCCTCCTCACCCTCGACGGCGTGGCCGAGGCCGCGGTCGTCGCGGCTCCCGACGCGCGTCTGGGCGAGCACGCCGCAGCGGTCCTGCGCATGCGCCCCGGCGCGGACCTGCCGAGCCTGGACGAGATGCGCCACCACCTGGAGAAGGAGGGCCTGGCCAGGCAGAAGTGGCCCGAGGAGATCCACGGCGTGGCCGACTTCCCGCGCACGCCCAGCGGCAAGATCAAGAAGTTCGTGCTCCGGCGCGATATTGCCATGCGCGCCAAGTGAGAATAGCATTCTCATAGATCGCAAAGGAGGATCTGCTATGGCTTCGCGTGCGCTGCCCTATCCGCTCTTCGACGCGGACAACCACCTGTACGAGACGCGGGAGGCGCTCACCAAGTACCTGCCCGAGGAGTACCGGGGCGTCATCGAGTACGTCGACGTCCGCGGCCGCACCAAGATCGCCATCCGCGGCCACATCAGCGAGTACATCCCCAACCCGACCTTCGACAAGGTCGCGCGCCCCGGCGCGATGGAGGAGTACTTCCGCGTCGGCAACCCCGAGGGCAAGGACCGCCGGGAGATCTTCGGCAAGGCGATGGACGCCATCCCCGCCTTCCGAGAGCCCGGCCCGCGCCTGGCGCTCATGGACGAGATGGGCATCCACCAGACGCTCATGTTCCCCACGCTCGCGAGCCTCATCGAGGAGCGCATGCGGGACGACCCGGCGCTCATCCACGTCGTCATCCACTCGCTCAACCAGTGGCTGCACGAGACCTGGTCCTTCAACTACCAGGACCGCATCTTCACCACCCCCGTCATCACCCTCCCGTTCGTCGACAAGGCGATCGAGGAACTGGAGTGGGTCGTCGAGCGCGGCGCGCGGGCCATCCTGATCCGCCCCGCGCCCGTCCCCGGCCTCGGCGGGTCCCGCTCGTTCGGGCTTGAGGAGTTCGACCCGTTCTGGGAGAAGGTCGTCGAGCACAAGCTGCTCGTCGCGCTGCACTCCTCGGACTCCGGCTACAGCCGCTACGCCAACGACTGGGAGGGCGGCAACCGCGAGTACCTGCCCTTCGCGCCGAACGTCTTCCGCATGATCGGCGAGTGGCGGCCCATCGAGGACGCGGTGTCGGCGCTCATCTGCCACGGCGCGCTCTCCCGGTTCCCGGACCTGAAGGTCGCGGTCATCGAGAACGGCGCGTCCTGGGTAGGCCCGCTCATCAAGACGCTGAAGGACCTGTACAAGAAGATGCCGCACCAGTTCCTCGAGGACCCGGTGAAGGTGCTGCGCCGGCAGGTCCACATCAGCCCGTTCTGGGAGGAGGACATGGCCGAGCTCGCCGACCTCATCGGCGTCGAGCGCGTCCTGTTCGGCTCGGACTACCCCCACCCCGAGGGCCTGGCCGATCCCGTCACCTACGTGGACGAGCTCAAGGGCCTCTCCGAGGAGGACCAGGCCAAGATCATGGGCGGCAACATGGCCAGGCTGATCGCGGGATGACCCCCCTGCCCTGGGACACGATCCCCCGCATGGTGCTGAGCGCGGCCGACCGCTTCGGCGACGCCGAAGCCGTCGTCGACGGCCCGCTCAGGCTGACGTTCGCCGAGCTCACCGAGCGGATCCGCGTCGCCGCGGGGGCCTTCGCGTCCGCCGGGGTGGACAAGGGCGACAGGGTCGCGCTGTGGGCCCCGAACTCCGCCGAATGGATCATCGCGGCGTTCGGGGCTCTCACCGCGGGCGGCGTCCTCGTCCCGGTGAGCACCCGCTTCAAGCAGCGGGAGGCCGAGGACGTCATCGTGCGCAGCGGCGCGAAGCTGCTGCTCGTCCAGGAAGGCTTCCTCGGCCAGGAGTACGCCGCGCCCGAGGGCGTGCCGCTCCTGGATCTGAAAGGCGGGTTCCTCGCCGACGGAAAGCCGTTCCAGCGGGACGTGGCCGCCGACGACATCGCCGACATCATCTTCACGTCGGGGACGACGGGGCGGCCCAAGGGCGTCATGATGCGGCACGCCCAGAACCTGCGGCTGTACGCCGAGTGGTGCGACCAGGCCCAGCTCCGCGAGGGCGACCGCTACCTCATGGTGAACCCGTACTTCCACACGTTCGGGTACAAGGCGGGCATGATCGCGTCGCTGATCCGCGGCGCGACCATGCTGCCCGTGCCCGTCTTCGACGTGGACACGGTGCTCGACCTCGTGGAGCGGGAGAAGGTGACGGTCCTGCCCGGTCCGCCCACCCTCTACCACTCGCTGCTCGCCGCGCCGCCGGGCCGCGACCTTTCGACCCTGCGGGTCGCGGTGACGGGATCGGCCGACATCCCCGTCGAGCTCATCCGGCGGGTCCGCGAGGAACTGCCATTCGAGCACATCATGACCGGCTACGGGCTCACCGAGGCGGGGACGGCGACCGCGTCCCGCCCCGGCGACACCTTCGAGCAGATCGCGACGACCGTCGGCACCCCCTGCGACGGCGTCGAGATCCGCATCGCCGAGGACGGCGAGGTCCTCATCCGCGGCTACACCGTCATGGCCGGGTACCTCGACGACCCCGACGCCACCGCCGAGGCGATCGACCCCGACGGATGGCTGCGCACCGGCGATCTCGGCGAACTCGACGACGGCGGCCGACTGAAGATCATCGGCCGGAAGAAGGACATGTTCATCGTCGGCGGGTTCAACGCCTACCCGGCCGAGATCGAGGGGTTCCTCATGGAGCATCCCGCGATCGCGCAGGCCGCCGTCGTGCCCGTCCCGGACGAGCGGCTCGGCCAGGTCGGCAAGGCGTTCGTCGTGCCGCGCGGCGAGGTGAGCGCCGCGGAGATCATCGCGTGGAGCCGCGAGCGGATGGCCGGGTACAAGGTGCCGGCCTCCGTCGAGTTCCGCACCGAGCTGCCGCTGGGCGCCACCGGCAAGGTCGACAAGGCGCTCCTGCGATGACGCACCGGACCGGACCGGTCGTGCACGGTCCGGTCCCGGACCCGTTCTGCACCGTCCGGGTTCACCGAACCGTCGCCGGGCGGCCCGAGGCCCGCCCCGAGAGAGAAATGTGGACGATGACCGACCCCCTGGCCCAGACCTCGTCCGGCATCCCGGTGAAGCCCGTCTACGGGCCCGCCGACCGGCCCGTGGAGCCGCCGGACCCCGGCGTCTTCCCCTTCACCCGAGGCAACTTCCCCACCGGCTACCGGGGACGTCTCTGGACGTTCCGCCAGTACTCGGGCTTCGGGACGCCCGAGGAGTCCAACGCCCGCTACCGGTACCTGCTCGACCAGGGCGGCACGGGCCTGTCCGTCGCGCTGGACCTGCCGACGCAGTGCGGCTACGACTCCGACGACCCCGAGGTGGGGGAGGAGGTCGGCCGGGTCGGCGTCGCGGTGGACACCCTCGCGGACGCCGAGATCCTCTTCGACGGCATCCCCCTCGACAAGATCAGCACGAGCTTCACCATCAACGGGACCGCCGCGATCCTGCTCGCGTTCTACGTCGCCGCCGCCGAGAAGAAGGGCGTGCCGCGCACGAAGCTGACGGGCACGATCCAGAACGACATCCTCAAGGAGTACGCCTCGCGCGGCACCTGGATCTGGCCGCCGGAGCCGTCGCTGCGCCTCATCGCCGACACCATCGAGTTCTGCGCCGCCGAAGTGCCCCGGTTCAACGCGATCTCCGTCGCGGGCGCGCACTTCCGGGACGCGGGGGCCAACGCAGTCCAGGAGATGGCCTTCACGCTCGCCGACGGCGTCACCTACTGCGACACCGTCATGGAACGCGGACGCATGACGATAGACAAGTTCGCGCCCCAGATCTCCTTCTTCTTCTACACCCACGGCGACTTCTTCGAGGAGATAGCCAAGTACCGCGCCGGACGCCGCCGCTGGGCGACGATCGTGCGCGAGCGGTACGGGGCTTCCAGCGACAAGGCGTCCATGTTCCGGTTCGGGTGCGTCGCGGGCGGCGCCTCGCTCTACGCGCCGCAAGCGCAGAACAACCTTGTCCGGGTCGCCTACGAGGCGCTCGCTTCGGTGCTCGGCGGCGTCCAGTCGATGTTCACCGCCGCGTGGGACGAGCCGTTCGCGCTGCCCAGCGAGGAGTCCGCGACGCTCGCGCTGCGCACCCAGCAGATCCTCGCGCACGAGACCGGCGTCGCCCGCGTCGCCGACCCGCTCGGCGGCTCCTACTTCATCGAGGCGCTCACCGACGAGACCGAGGCGCGCATCAAGGAGATCATGGCCGATCTCGAAGCGCACGGCGGCATGGTCCGCGCCATCGAGGACGGCTATCTCCAGGGGCTCATCGCCGACGAGGCGTACAAGCTGCACAAGGAGGTCGAATCGGGCGAGAAGCCCGTCGTCGGCGTCAACAGGTTCGTCTCCGACGAGCCCGCGCCCGACCTCGCCACCTACGAACTCGACGCCGAAGGCCGCGCCCGCCAGTTGGAACGCCTCGCGAAGGTGAAGGCCGACCGCGACGGCGGCCTCGTCAAGGAGACCCTCGCGGCGCTCTCCCGGGCCGCCGAAGGCACCGAGAACCTCATGGGCCCGCTCATCGAGTGCGCAGGCGCCTACTGCACCGTCGGGGAGATCACCGCGGCGCTGAAGGCGGTCTGGGGCGAGTTCCGGCAACCCGTCGTTTTCTGAGTGCAGCCTTTAGGAGCGTTGATGCAGACCCGAGTGCTCGTCGCCAAACCCGGCCTCGACGGCCACGACCGCGGCGCGAAGATCGTCGCCCGCGCGCTGCGCGACGCCGGATTCGAGGTGATCTTCACCGGGATCCGGCAGAAGGTCGATGACATCGTCGCGATCGCCCTCCAGGAGGACGTCGCCGTCGTCGGACTGTCGATCCTCTCCGGCGCGCACGTCGCGCTCACCGCCCGCACCGTCGAGGCGCTGCGGGCCGCGGACGCCGGCGACATCGCCGTCATCGTCGGCGGCACCATCCCCGCCGCCGACGTCCCCAGGCTCAAGGAGGCGGGCGCGGCGGCCGTCTTCCCCACCGGCACGCCGCTGGACGCCCTCGTCACCGAGATCCGCGCCCTCACCGGCGCCTCCGCGTGACACCGCAGCACGACAGGACCCGCGCCCCCGAGGGCGCGGCACCGATTCGAGACCAGGAGGCACTGTGCGCGTCGGAGTGATGATCGGACCCGAGCGCGGGGCGGCCGAGCGCAAGCTCGGCCGGATGATCGAGGACATCAGATGGGCCGAGGCCGCGGGCATGGACACCGCGTGGATCCCGCAGGTCCCCACCGACTTCGACGCGCTCATCACCGTCGCCCTCATGGGCGTCGCGACCGAGCGGATCGAACTCGGCACCGCGGTCGTGCCGCTCCAGGCCCAGCACCCGATCGCGCTGGCCCGCCAGGCGATGGCCGCGCAGGCCGCCGCGCACGGCAGGATCGCGCTCGGCGTCGGCCCGTCGCACCACTGGATCGTGCGGGACATGCTCGGCCTGCCGTACGAGAAGCCCGCCTCCTACACGCGCGACTACCTGGAGGTCCTGAACGCCGCGTTCGCCGGCCCCGGCCCCGTCGACGTGGAGAACGGGACCTTCACCGTGCACAACCCGCTCGACCTCGCGCCGACCGAGCCGATCCCGGTGCTGGTCGCGGCGCTCGGCCCGGTGATGCTCCAGCTCGCGGGCGAGCACGCCGACGGGACCGTCCTGTGGATGGCCGACGAGCGGGCCATCGGCGAGCACATCGCGCCGAAGATCACCAAGGCCGCCGAAGGGGCCGGACGGCCCGCGCCCCGGATCGTCGCGGGCGTCCCGGTGTGCCTGTGCGCGCCGTCGGAGGCCGACGCCGCCCGCGAGCGCGCCAACCGGATCCTGGGCGAGGCCGAGATCTCCCCCAACTACCAGCGCCTCCTGGAGAACGGCGACGCCCGCGACGTCGGCGACCTGTGCGCGGCGGGCGACGAGTCGGCCATCCTGGAGCGGCTGAAGCGCTTCGCCGACGCGGGCGCGACCGACGTCTCGGTGCGGCTCCTGCCGATCGGGTCGAACCGGGAGGAGCTCATCGCGTCGAAGACGCGGACCCGCGAGATGATCTCCGAGATCGCCAAGGAACTCCGTTGAGCGGACCGCTGGCGGGCATCCGCGTCCTGGAGGTCGGCCACATGCTGGCCGGCCCCTACGCGACGATGATGCTCGCCGACCTCGGCGCGGAGGTCACCAAGATCGAACCGCCGACCGGCGACATCTCACGGCAGGTCTCCGACTCCTACTTCGCCAGCCTCAACCGGGGCAAGCGCAGCGTCCGCCTCGACCTCACGACCGCCGAGGGGCGCGCCGCCCTCGGCGAGCTGGCGCGCGACGCCCACGCGCTGCTCGTCAACATGAAGCCGTCGGCGATCCATAGGCTCGGGCTCACCTACGAGGCGTTGCGGCAGTACAACGACAAGCTCGTCTGCGTCGCCCTGACGGGCTTCGGCCTCGACGCGGGCGACGACCCGGCCTTCGACTACATCGTTCAGGCCGCCACCGGCGTGGCCTCCCTAACGGGCGACCCGGACGCGCCTCCCACGCTTCCCGGCTACTCCTCCGCCGACAACTCCTCGGGCCTGACGGCGGCCTTGGGCCTCCTCGCCCAGATCGTCTCCGGGCGCGGCGGCCAAGTGGAGGTCAACCTCCGCGACGTCATGCTCTCCCAGCTGAACTACCGCGCCTCGGCCTACCTCAACGACGGCGTCGAACCCCGCCGCCTCCCCAACGGCGCCCACTCCTTCTACGTCCCCGCCCAGCTCTTCCCCACCGCCTCCGGATGGCTCGCCCTCTTCATCACCCACGACCGCTTCTGGAAGTCGTTCGCCGCCGAGGCCGGCATCGAAGGGTTTCCCACCATGGCGGAACGCGCGGCGCAACGGGATGAAGTCCTCGCCGTCGTCACCGAGGCACTGCGGCGGGACACCGCCTCGTCGTGGGAATCCCGCCTCCGTCCCACCGGCGTCCCCGTGGCCGCCGTCCGCACCCTCCCCGAGGCCCTCGCCGCCCACCCGGAAATGATCGTCTCAGCCGGCCCCTACCGCCTGGTCGGCCCCTCCATCCGCACCCCAGGCCACCCCCCGTCCTTCGCCCCTCCTCCCCACCTGGGCGAACACGACCCGGCGTGAGGGGCGTCGTGGAACGACAGACCCGGGCGCCGTTGGGGCGGAAAGGAACGTCCGTCACCTTCGCTGCGGTCGGGTGGTCAGGTCTCGGAGGGCAGGTCGCTGAGGCGGGTGCGGCGGGCGGCGGCCGGTTCCGGGATGCCGAGGCCCTCGTAGATCTCGGCCGCCAGGGTCAGGTGGCGGCGGGCCTCGGGGAACTCGCCTTCGGCGACGGCGAGTTCGGCGAAGGCGGAGAGCGCATCGGCGACGCCCTTGCCGTCGCGGCCGCCGCCCGCGCGGAAGGCCGCCAGGGACTCCTCGTAGGCTCGGCGGGCCTCGGCGAATCGCCCTTCGGCCCGTTCGACGTCGGCGAGCACGCGCAGCGCGTAACCCAGACCGGCGCTGTTGCCCAGCCTGCGGTTGAGGTCCACCGACCGGACGAGCGCCTCGCGCGCCTCGGCGAGGCGGCCCCGCTGACGCTCGGCGTCGCCGAGTCCGCGGAGCATGTTCGCCTGCACGCGCAGATCGCCCAGCTCTTCGGCGAGGTCGAGGGCCTTGGTGAAACTGCCGACCGCGGTCTCCAGCCGTCCTTCGACCCGGTCGAGATGTCCGAGGCCGCGCAGCGAGTTCGCGTGGCCGTGCAGGTCGCCGATGCCCTCGTAGATCTCGATCGCCCGGAGGTAGAAGTCCCGGGCCTCCGTCCGGTGCTCGAGCATCCGCTCCACGTCGGCGATCCCGCGCATGGCCTGCGCCTCGCCCCGGCGGTCCGCGACGGCCGCGCAGAGCTCGCGCACCTCGCCGAAGACCGTCCGCGACTCGGGATACCTGCCCTCGTGGAGCAGCACGTTGCCGATGCCCCACAGCGCGTTGGCCTCGCCGCGCCTGTCCCCTTCGCTCTCGTAGAGGTTCTTCGCCCGACCGTAGGCGTCTCTGGCCTCGTCGAGCCTGTCCTGGGTGCGGTGGATCTCGCCGAGTCCCCACCAGGTGTCGGCTTCGGCACGTCTGTCGTGATGGTCGCGGAAGATGTCGCGAGCCCGCGTGTAGCCGTCGATCGCCTCGTCGTAGCGGCCCTGCACCCTGCTCTCGTGCGCGAGCCCGCGCAGTGCCCTGGCTTGCCGGTGTTCGGCCTTGTCGTTCTCCGCCATGGACAACATATTCCGCCAGATGTCGCTGTTAACCGTGCGGTACCCCAGCCAGCCGCCGAGCGCGGTGGCCACCTCGGCCATGTCCCAGGAGAAGTCCTCACCCATGCCGGCCGCCGCGAGGGTGACCGCTACGAGGTTGCCGTGCTCGGCGCTGATCCAGGTGCGCGCCTCGCGGATCTCCTCCGGGGACGACGCCCGGACCAGCGCGTCGAGAGCTGCGACGGCGGCCGGGCCGAGCCGCGCGGAGATGCGGTGGAGGACTGCCGAGCGGGTCGCCTCGTCCTCGGGCGCGAGGGCGCGGGCGTAGGGCAGGTAGACGTCGTGGAAGCCGTAGCGCCCGTCCCCCATGCGTTCGAGCAGGTGCCGGGCGCGCAGTTCGGCGACGCGGCGCCGGGCCTCGTGCCGGGGCAGCCCGCCGAGCGCCGCCGCGAGGTCCACCGTGAAGTCGCGGCCCGGGTGCAGGGCGAGCAGGCCGAGGAAGTCGCGCTGATCGTCGGTCAGCGCCCTGCGGGACAGCTCGAACGCCTTGCCGATCGCCTCGTCGACGGACGGCAGGCCGGCCAGCGGGTGGCTCGCGTCCGCCATGTCCGCCAGCAGCTCCGCCGGGTCGGTGCCGTCGGACAGGACCGCGGCGACCGAGTTCAGCGCCGCCGGGATGTTCCCGCAGGCCCGGGAGATCTCGGCGAGGACCGCGCCGCGCGGCGCGGGCACGGCCTCCGTCCGCCTTCCCGTCAGCAGCTCGACCGCGTGCGCGGAGGGCAGTCCGCCCAGCTCCACGTTGGTGACCCTCGCGTCGCTGAAGGAGTGCCGGCTGGTGATCAGGACGAGGCACCCGGGGTAGCCGGGCAGCAGGCACTCGATCTGCTCGAACGACGCCGCGTTGTCGAGCAGCAGCAGCGACCTCTTGCCGCGAAGCCAACCCCGCCAGGCGCCCGCGCGGGTCGCGAGGTCACCGGTCGGATCGGTGCCGATCGCCGCCCACGAGAGCATGCGCTCCAGCGCCGCGTCCGCGCTGAGCGGCTCCGCGCCCGGGGTGTGGCCGAGCAGGTCGAGTTCGTACTGGACGTCGGGGAACTGGTCGCGCAGGTGGTGGGCGGCGGTCCGGGCGAGCGCCGACTTGCCGACGCCGCCCAGCCCGACTACCGCCCTGCACTCCGGTGCGGCAGGTGACACGGGGGCGCGCAGCGCGTCGAGTTCGGCCACCCGGTCGACGAGCGCGCCCGGCGAGCCCGTGAGCGTGTGCCGGATCCCGGCGCCGATCGCACGGGCTGGCGCGTTCTGGGTGATGACGTTGTTGCTGCCGATCACCACGATGCCGTGCAGATCACCGGCGGTGGCGACCTCGGGAGCAGCCCTGCGGCCGCGCCATGGCCATCCGCTCACCGGTTCCGGTCCTGGGCGTCCGCCCGGCCGTCGCCGATGGCGGCGATGCCGGAGATCGAGCCGCCCGCCTTGATGGTGCCCTGCGGCGGCGGGCCGCCCTGGCCGTCCGGTGCGGCGTGGTCGCCTTCGCCGCCCTGCCGCGCGCCGCCCGCGTGGCCGATCGCCGCGATGCCGCTGATGTCGCCACCGGCCTCGATCCCCGCCGAGCCGGCGGGCGCCGAGCCGTCCCGCCTGAACGAGAGGACCGCCAGGACGAGCCCGACGGCGGCGATGCCCAGGCCGACGACGCTCGCCACCTTGTCCGCGTTGTCCAGCCCGATCGCCCTGACGGCGAATCCGGCCGCCACGATGGCGGCCCCGCCGACGACAAGCCCGGCCCACAGGCCCCACCGCCCAGTTGCACGCATGGCCCCGATTCTCGACCGAAACCGCGCGCGCCGCCCGGCCTCCGCTGTCCAGAAACGGTCAGGGCGCGGGGTCGGAGCCGAAGGCGTGGAGGCGGTCGGTGAGGGTGGTGATCGCGGACGGGGCGGCGTTGCTGACGCTGACGCGGAGGGTGGCGCGGTCGTCGGGCAGGAAAGCGGTGCCGGGCAGGACGAGGACGCGGTGTTCGGTGAGGAGGCCGCGGACGACGTCGCGGGTGGGGCGGTCTTCGAAGGGGTGCCGGATCCAGGCGAAGAAGCCGCCGGTCGACAGCAGCTCGAAGCCGCCTGGACGGGACGCCATGGCCGCCTCCAGAAGCGCGCGCCGGTCCGCGACCTCGCGTACCCGCGCGGCGCGCCACGCCGAGGCCCGCGTCAGGCCCGCCCACGCCGCCTCCTGGCCGATGCGGGGCGCGCAGATCGCGGCGCAGTCCATCAGCTTGCCCGCCTGCCGCAGCAGCGCGGGCGAGCCGACGACGGCGCCGACCCGGTAGCCGGGCAGCGCGAGGTCCTTCGAGAACGAGTGCAGGGTGACCACGGCGTCGTCCCAGTCGGGCTCGGCGTACAGCGTGTGGGAAGGGCCCACGGCGTCGCGGAACGAGCGGTACGTCTCGTCGAGGACCAGCGCGACGTCGTGGCGGCGGGCCAGCGCGGCGAACGCCGCGATCTCGCGGGGCTCGATCGTCACGCCGGTGGGGTTGCCCGGCGTCACCAGCACGATCGCGCGGGTGCGGGGAGTGAGGAGCGCCTCGGCGTCGGCGGCGCGCGGCACCAGGTCGGGCCCCGGCTCCAGGAAGACGGGCGTGATCCCCTGCATTCGCAGCCACATCGCGTGGTTGAAGTAGTACGGCAGCGCCAGCACGACCTCGTCGCCCGGTCCTGCCAGCGCGGTCGCCGCGACGCAGAACGCCTGGTTGCACCCGGCCGTCACCATGACGTTCCGCGCCTCGACCGGCCCGCCGTGCTCGCGCCGCAACTCCGCCGCGAACGCCTCCCGCAGCTTCGCCAGCCCCGGCACCTCCGTGTAGGCCCCGCCCCGCCCGTCGCGCGCGACGGCCGCGACGTGCTCCACCACCTCCGCCGCCGCCGGATAGGGCGGCGCCGCCTGCGCCAGATCCAGGACCTCGCCCCCCACCCCCTCCGCCATCGCGGAGATCTCCTCGATCGGCGAATCCACCTCCCCGACCACCTGCCCGTTGAACCGCACCGCACCCCTCCCGGCCCCGAGTCCCGGCCCCCACCCTCCCATCCTGATCTTCCGCTGGCTTTCGCCTCCTACCACCCACTACCGTTTCGGCCATGTCAGCATTCCTCGTCCTTTTTGTCTTTATCTCCCTCTCGATGTTCTGGTGGCTGAAGACCCGCATCACCGACCTGCGCCGCACCGTGGCCCGCCTGGAGCACAACACCCGACTCCTCCTGACCCACCTCGGCGTGGAGCCCCCCACCCCGGACAGCCCGAAGCCGACCCGAACCGCCCACTCCTGAGCCGTTCGAGGTGAGTCTCCTGAGCGCCCCGACCGCCTTCCAGACCCGGCCCGTCACCGCGCCGGACCCATGAACCGTCACCCCCGTCCGCTAACGTGCGACACACCTGATGGCCGGTCAGATCCCCTCGTTCGAGGGGTCCGCGGCAACGGGGGGTGGGAGTACGCTCCCGGATCCGTCCCGGAGCAGAAAGCCCTGCCCCACCCCCCTCCGCGCGGCGGCCGGCCGGACCCCGGACGCACCCGCCCCCGCCACCATCAGCGCCACGCACAGCGGCCGCGCCGTGATCCGGCGTCCCCGGCCCGTCCCGCTGCGATCAGCGCCCCCGGCCGCGCATGCGCGCCGGCTATCTGATCTTGATGATCACCTTTCCGAACGGGCTGGCCGACGCGTAGTACCCGTACGCCGCCGCGGCTTCTTCGAACGGGAACACCCGGTCGAGGACCGGTCGGAGCCGATGCTCGGTGATGAGGTCGTTCATGGCGAGGAACTGGGCGCGACTGCCGACGGCCAATGCGCGGACCGTAGCGGCGACGCCGAACAGCAGACGAGGGTCGACCGGTGGCCAGTCGCCGGAGACGGACCCGACGAAGGCGATGTGCCCGTCGACGGCGACCGACTTCAGCGACTGCTCCAGCGTTCCGGCGGTGTCGACGACGCGGTCGACCCCGCGCCCGGCGGTGAGTTCACGCGTGGCGGCGTGCCAGTTCGGGACGTCGCGGTAGTTGATCACCTCATCGGCTCCCAGATCGCGAAGGCGCTGTTCCTTGTCCGCGCGGCTTGTCGTGGCGATGACCTTCGCGCCCAGGAGTTTGGCGAACTGCACCGCGAACAGCGACACGCCGCCGGAACCGGTGACCAGCATGGTCTGTCCGCGCTGGATTCCGCGGCCGTCGCCGGTCAGGGCGTTCCATGCCGTGACGGCTGCGCAGGGAAGAGTCGCCGCCTCGGCATAGGAGAGGTGGTCGGGGATGCGCACGAGCGCGTCCTCGGGGAGAACGGCCACCTCGGTCAGCATTCCGTCGAGCGAGCCGCCCAGCTGTGGCAGGTACGCCGGTTCCAGCCGGCCGTCCAGCCATCGCGGGAACAGCGCGGCGGCGACGCGGTCGCCCAGGCGCACCCGCCGGACATCCGGACCCACGGCGACGACCTCGCCGGCACCGTCCGAGACCGGTATGACGTCCGGTTTGACGGGCAGCACGTACTGCCCGCGTAGCACCAGAAGTTCGCGGAAGCTCAGTGAGGTGGCGTGGACCGCGACCGCGACCTCCCCCTCCGCGGGTGTGCGAGGTCTGTGCGTGCGCAGCGACAGGCCGTCGATCCCGCCGCCGGCGGTGGCGTGGTAGCTGCGCACCATCGATGGGTGTATCGCCGTCATCGCGGTCATCCCTCGATGAACTGGTAGTCGCTGACGATCCGGCCGTCGGGGCCGAGCATGAGGATCTCCAGCCCGACGCCGGTGACCTCGCCCCCGCCCCGGGGCGCCATCTCCCAGTTGAACTTGACCACGTCGTGGAGCCGGTCGGCGTTGCCGCGCGACCGGAAGACGAAAGTGCCCGGCGCGACGAACTCCTCGTGGGCGCGAGTCACCCGGAACTCCAACGCGCGGTGCCCGCGCGCCTCCAGAAGGAGACGGTCGAAGCCCAGCCCTTCGGCGGTCTGCAGGATCTCCGTGGGGGGCTGCAGCACATGGACCGCGTCGGCGGACCACAGCTCGCGGATCGCGGTGCGGCGGCGCTCCGCATCGGGTTCGTTCCATACGGCGACGTAGCGGTCAGTGAGGTCGTGGATGTCGTGGTCGGCCATGGTCGGTCCTCTCGGTCGCGAATGATCGGTGTGGCGACGACCTTGCTGCGCCGACCGTCGCGCGGCAATTCCTCGCAGGGAATCGCCGATCAGCAGCCGACTGGGTTACACAAGAGGAGTGATCAGTGAATCGACCAGAGGCGGGCTCGCCGGAGCGTTGCGTGAGTGGCGCACTCGGCGGCGGGTCAGCCAGCTGGACCTGGCCATGCGTGCCGGAACCACGCAGCGGCACGTCAGCTTCATCGAGAGCGGACGGTCGGTCCCCGGCCGATCAATGATCATTCGGCTGGCCGAATCCCTGGAGGTGCCGATCCGCGAGCGCAACGAACTGCTCCTCGCGGCCGGATTCGCACCGGTCTACCCGCAGACCCGCCTGGACGATCCCCGGCTCGAACCGATTCGCACCGCCCTCGAACGGATCCTGGACGGCCACCTGCCGTACCCGGCGGTCGTCGTCGACCGGCACGGTGACCTCGTCTCGGCCAACACCGCCTTCGGCGCCCTCACCGCCGGTGTGGCTCCGCATCTGCTCGTACCGCCGGTGAGCGTTCCCCGGGTGCTGCTGCATCCGCAGGGCCTCGCGCCGCGCATCGTCAACCTCGACGAGTGGGCGTGGCACATCATCGACCGGATCCAGGCCGAGAGCGTGCGCAACCCGGACGACCGACTCCAACGCCTGGCCTCGGAACTCACCGACCTGGCACCACCACGTCTCCGCGAGTCACCGCACCACCTCGGCTTCGCCGTGCCGCTGCGTCTTCGGGCACATGATCCGGCCGACGGCAGGGAGCTGACGCTCATCACCACGCTCACCCATTTCGGCACCGCTGTCGACGTCACCGTCGCCGAACTACGACTCGAGGCGTTCCTGCCGGCCGACCAGGCGACCAGTGCCATGCTGGCCGAACTCCTCGAGCGGTGACAGATCCGCCGACCGCAGCCCCGCGCACCTACTGAACCGCGCCGTCGCCGCGAGGCCGTCGTGCAGTCGGACGCTGACGACCGGGCGTCCCGGAAGATTCTGCAAAGAAATCCCGGACGTGGTGTCGGATCGGGGTGGTGCTGTTCGTAGCAGGGGTGAAGCCGCCCACCACGGGCAGCGCCAAGGCAAGGATTCGCGATCATGAAGCTGACGACCATGACTCAGGTCACCCTCGATGGAGTGATGCAGGGAAACGGCGGCGCGTCGGACGACCGCAGGAACGGCTTCGAGCGCGGCGGATGGGCCCTGGGGAAGGGCGACGACGAGACCAGGACGTTCATCACGCAGACCTACCAGCGCGCCGAGGCGTTCCTGTTCGGCCGGCACACCTACGAGCTGTTCGCCCGCTCGTGGGGATCGATCGACCAGATGCGCGCGCATCCCATCGGCGTGGCCTTGAACGAGGCCCCCAAGTACGTGGCCTCGGCCATGCTCACCGCCCCGCGTTGGCAGGACACGACAGTTCTCCGCGGTGACCTCGCGGCGGCCATCGGCGAGCTGAAGGCCAAGCCCGGGGGCGAGCTGCAGGTGCACGGCAGTGGCATCCTGATCCGGTGGCTGCTGGAGAACGACCTGGTCGACGAGATGATCCTGATGACCGTCCCGGTGGTCGTCGGCCAGGGGGCGCGGTTGTTCCCCGACGCGGGCCCGGATCTTGCGCTCGAGCTGGTCGAATCGCGGGTCGACGCCAAGGGCGTGTCGATCCAGGTCTACCGGCCGGCCGGGCGCCCGCAGTATGCGCCAACGGCCTGAATACACCGACCACCGAACCATGCCGTCTTGGCACCACAGGAGTTGATCTTCAGATGCGATACCTGGTTTCCGTGATCGACGACAGGAGCGATCCTGGCAGCACGGACAGGCGGCCTGCCATCAGCGCGTTCAACGAACGACTGATCGCCGAGGGCTACTGGGTCTTCTCCGGCGGACTTGCGGACACCGACGCGGCCACGGTCATCGACAACCGGGGCGAGCAGGCGGTGTTCAGCGACGGGCCTTTCATAGAGTCGAAGGAATATCTCGCCGGCGTCTGGGTGTGGGAGGCCCCCGATCTGGATGCGGCGCTCAAGCTCGCCGCCGAGGCGTCGAAGGTCTGCGATCGGAAGATCGAGGTGCGGCCGTTCCAGTGAGTGACGTCGAGGACGTGATCACCCGGGCCCACCACGACGAGTGGGCCCGGGTGGTCGCCGCCCTGAACAGGCGTTTCGGTGACCTCGACATCGCCGAGGAGGCGGCCGCCGAGGCGTTCGCGGCCGCCGTCGAGCGGTGGCCGGCCGACGGTACGCCCCCCAACCCCGGTGCCTGGCTGACCACCACCGCCAACCGCAAGGCCATCGACCGGATCCGCCGCGAGAACAAGCGCGACCACAAGCACAAGGAGGCTCGGCTGGTGTACGACGAACCGCCGGAGCCGGTCGGCGCCATCGACGACGACCGGCTCCGGCTGATCTTCACCTGCTGTCACCCGGCGCTGGCGATGCAGACCCGCGTGGCGCTGACGCTGCGCATGGTCGGCGGGCTGACCGTGCCCGAGATCGCCCGCGCCCACCTGGTGGCCGAGACCGCCATGGAGCGGCGGATCACCCGCGCGAAGGCCAAGATCAAGGCGGCCCGCATCCCCTATCGGGTACCGGCCGCGGAGGATCTGCGGGCACGCGTGTCCGGCGTACTCGCCGTGCTGTACCTGGTGTTCAACGAGGGCTACCTGGCGACCGGTCCCGACACCGATCCCGTACGCCATGGCTTGACCGCCGAGGCGATCCGGCTCACCCGCCTGATCCGTGCCCTCATGCCGGGCGACGGCGAGGTGGCCGGGCTGCTGGCGCTGATGCTCCTCACCGAGGCCCGCCGCACCGCCCGGGTCTCGGCCGACGGCGCACTGGTCCCCCTGGCTGAGCAGGACCGCGGCGCCTGGGACACGGGTCTGATCGCCGAGGGCCACCGGCTGGTGCGCGAGCGCCTCGCCGCCGCCGCTGCCGGAGAGGCTCCGGGCCGCTACCAGATCCTCGCCGCGATCAACGCCGTGCACACCTCCGCCCGCGACATCCGCGACACCGACTGGTCACAGGTCCTCGCCCTCTACGACCAGCTCGTCCGCCTCGATCCCTCGCCGATCATCGCCCTCAACCGGATCATCGCGGTCGCCGAACTCGACGGCCCGCAGGTGGCCTTGGCGGCCGTCGACCGCCTTGAGGACGGGCTGGCCGGCTATCACGCCTACCACGCCACCCGCGCCGAGCTGCTGCGCCGGCTGGGCCGAAGCCGGCAGGCGTGCGCGGCCTACGTCAGAGCCATCGAACTGGCGGGCAACACCGCCGAGACCGCCTACCTGACCCGCCGCCGCGACCAACTGCGATAGCACCCCCAGATCCCGACCAGAACCCCGGACGCGATGGGCTGCAGGGCCGGGGGGCCGGGCTCGTCGGCGAGACGTCCAGATCCGCGCCGGGGAATGCGAAGCGGCGCACGGGTCACAGGTCCAGGAGGAGGGGGCGGTGGTCGGAGACTTCGGGGGTGGTGACGATCTCGAAGTGCTTGACGGCTGAGGGGTCGGAGATGAGGAGGTAGCTGGCGTGGCGGGTGGGTTTGGGGTAGTGGGAGGTGCGGGTGTCGGCGTCGCGGACGAGGTCGGTGAGGCCGAGGCCGGCGAGGACGTCGAAGGTCTCGCTGTCGGGCAGGAGGTTGAGGTCGCCGGCGACGACGGTGAGGTCGTCGGCTTCGCGGGCCGCGGTCACGAGGGCGGCGAGGCGTTCGGCCTGGGCGCGGCGCTGCGGGTTGTCGGATTTGCCGTCCGGGGTGCGGAGGCCGTGCAGGTTCACGACGGTGACGAACCGGCCCGTCGCGCGGTCGTGGACGCGGACGGCCAGGGCGTTGCGGGGGCGGTCGCCGGTCGGCCAGGCGTCGCGGTGCTCGACGTAGGAGCCGTGGACGAACGACGACCGCACGCCGACGAGCGGCAGCTCCACGGACACGAACGTGGCGAGGCCGAAGTGCTGCGGGTGGACGTTCCCCGAGGAGTCCCGGACGGGGCCGGTGTCGCTCACCGCGAACAGCCCCTGGTGCCGGGGGAGGCGGGCGGTGACGTCGGCCATGAGGTCGGCGCGCTGGGGCATCGCCCGGTCGGCGTCGGCGAAGTCGGTCCAGCCGCCGACGCCGGGCGCGTGGGCGACCTCCTGGAGGCACAGGATGTCGGCGTCGCAGGTGCCGAGCCAGGGGGAGAAGGTGTCGAACAGCGCGCCGCCCCACGCGTTCACCGAGATGATCCGCACCGGAGAAGCCTAGATCAATGGGCCGTGCGGGAGCCGAGCGTCATCGCGCGGAGCGCGCGAAGAACTCGGCGGCGACCCGCGTGTGCAGCGGGAAGGCCAGCTCCCGCGGGCCGTCGATGACGACCCGCTCGGACACCTCGTCGTTGACCGCGAACGCGGGAAGGGCGGACGCGGCGGTCTGCGGCCCGATCGCGAAGACGAGCAGCGTTCCGTCCGGCGCGCTGTGCACGTCGAAGAGGGAGACCGCGCCCGCGTCGACGACGACGCCCGTCTCCTCCCGCAGCTCCCGCACCGCCGCGGCCTGCCAGGACTCGCCGTGGTCGATGAACCCGCCGGGCAGCGCGAGCGACCCCACATGCGGCGGCACCCCCCGCCGCACCGTCAGGAGCCCGCCGCCCACCGGCAGCAGCAGCAGCGCCACCGGCACCGGGTTCAGGTAGCTGCAGTTCCCGCAGGCCGCGCACACCCGAGGCCACCCGGCCCCGTCCGCGAACGGCGAGCCGCAGAAGGAGCAGTGCGAGTTCCGCGTCGTCACGGCCCGACCCTAGCCGCGCGAAGCCCGCAGGATCGGGCTTTCGGAGATCTCGGCGGCGGATCCGGCCGCGTCACTCCCAGACGACGGTGACGTTCGGGGTGTCGGGGACGGCCTGGCAGGTGAGGACGTAGCCCTCGGCGACCTCATCGGGCTCCAAGGCGTCGTTGACGCGCATGGTGGCGGAGCCTTCGGTGAGGTGGGCCATGCAGGTGGCGCAGTTGCCGGCCTCGCAGGAGAAGGGCGGGGCCAGGCCGGCGCGGCGGGCGCTCTGGAGGAGGGTCTCGCCGTCTTTGCGGGTGACCGAGGCCTTCTTGCGGCCCAGCCGGATCGTCACCGTGCCTTCGATCTCCTCGCCGGGCTCGGGCAGGGGGGCCGCGCCGCCGAAGCGTTCGACGAAGACCTTGCCGGGGCCGGGGAGGACGGATTCGACGAGGTCCATGAAGGGGTCGGGGCCGCAGATGTAGGCGTCGGCGGTGACGTCGCCGCCGACGAACTCCTTGACGGCGGCGGGAGTGAGGAAGCCGCCTGCGCTGTCGTAGTGGCGGACGTAAGAGAAGCGGTCGGGGTGGGCTGCGGCCAGCGCCGCCAAGGGCCCCTCGAACAAGGCGGAGTCGGCGTCCCGGTCCGCGCAGAGAAGGCGGACCCTGCGGGACGTGGAGGCCAGGGCGCTCTTGGCGAGGGAGAGGATCGGCGTGATGCCGCTGCCGCCGGAGAAACCCAGGAGCGGGGCGTCGGTCTCGCGGAGGCAGAAGACGCCGAAGGGGCGGGTCAGCTCCAGGTGGTCGCCTTCGGCGACGTGGTCCAGCAGCCAGTTGGAGACCCTGCCTCCGGGGACGCGCTTGACGGTCGTCGTCAGCTCGCCGTCGGTCTCGGGGGCGCTCGACATCGAGTAGGAGCGCAGCAGATCCTCCCCGTCCATGGCGACGCGGAAGGTGCAGAACTGGCCCGCGCGGTAGGTGAACGGCCCCCCGTCCGGCTTCAGCGCGAACGTCGCGGCGTCTGCGGTCTCGCGGACGATCCGGGCCACCCGCGCGCGCTGGAACAAGGGGGGTCTCGGCATGGGGGTTCTCCTTCTGGTATGAAAGTTCTAGTTAAGCGAGAATACTATTCTCGTCACCGAGATGGGAGGCTTCCAATGGCGCCGAGGAACCCGCCGCGCGCGGGAGCGCGCGCATGACCCGCGCCGCCCTCGTCTTCGAGGAGGAGGAGTACTCCGCGGCGCGGCTCGAAGAACTCGCCGACGGGCTCGCCGCGGCCCTCGCCGCGCGGGGTGCGCTGCCGGGTCAGCGGGTCGCGCTGATGTCGTCGAACCGGCCGGAGTTCGTCGTCGCGGTCCTCGCGATCTGGCGGCTGGGCGCGGCGGTCGTGCTGTTCAGCCCGGCCTGGAAGCGCGCCGAGGTCGACCACGCCCTCGCGATCACCCGGCCCGCCCACGCGGTCGGCGACCACCCCGTCCTGGCCGAGGCGATGCCCATGCTCCACCTGGACGACCCCGTACCGCCCGGCACAGGGCCGTTCCCCGGGGCGGACCCTGAGGCCGACGCCGTCCTTGTGTTCTCCTCCGGCACGACGGGCCTGCCCAAGGCCGTCCGGCACACCCACGCCTCGTTCGGCGCGGCCGTCGCCCACTGGCGCGACGCCCTCGGCCTCACCGAGGACGACCGCATCCAGGTGACGACGCCCCCGTCGCACATCCTCGGCCTGCTCAACATCGTGACCGCCCTGGAGACCGGCGCGTGGACGCGGCTGCACCGCCGCTTCGACCTCGACGCGATGCTCCGCGGCATCCAGGACGACCGCGTGACGATCGAGATGGCCGTCGCACCCATAGCGCTCGCCCTTGCAGCCCATCCGGACCTGGAGTCCTACGACCTGTCGTCCCTGCGCTACATCATGTGGGGCGCCACCCCGGTCACCCAAAGCGTCGCCGAGGAGGTCACCCGACGGACCGGCGTAGGGTTCCTGCCCGCCTACGGCGCCAGCGAGGTGCCCGTCATCGCCTGCAACCCCCTCATCGGCGGCAGGCTCGACGCGGCAGGGCGGGCGGTGCCCGGCGTCGAGGTCCGCGTCGTCGACCTCCTGACGGGCGAGGCGGTCAAGCCCGGCGAGACCGGCGAGATCCAGGTGCGCGCCGAGTCCGTCATGGCCGGGTACCTCCCGGAAGAGGCCACCGTCGGCGCGCTCGTCGACGGCTGGTACCGCACCGGCGACGTCGGCAGCGTCGACGCGCGCGGCTGGATCCGGCTCACCGACCGCTCCAAGGAGATGATCAAGGTCCGCGGCTTCCAGGTCGCGCCGGCCGAGGTCGAGGCGGTCCTGCACGGGCATCCCGCGGTCGCCGACTGCGCGGTCTTCGGCGAGCCCGACCCCGCCGACGGGGAGGCGATCGTCGCCGCGGTCGCCGCCTCCGCGCCCGTGGAGCCCGCCGAGCTGATCGCCCTCGTGGCCGCGAGCCTCGCCTCCTACAAGCGGCCGAGCAGGGTCGTGCTCGTGCCCGAGATCCCCCGCCTGCCCTCCGGCAAGGTGCTCCGCCGCGTGCTCAAGGAGACCCATGGACGCACGACTCAGTGAAGAGCAGGCCGAACTGCGCGCCGCCGCCGCCCGCCTCGCCGACGACCTCGGCCCCGGCTCCGTCCTCGACCTCGACGACGCCGAACGCCTCGCCCGCCTGGAGAAGGCGGTCGCCTCGACGGGATGGCGCGCTCTGCGCGGCGACGGCGCCTCCGGCGTGGAGGTCGCGCTGGTCGCCGAGGAGTTCGGGCGCGGCCTCGTCGACGTGCCCTTCCTCGGCCCCGCGCTCGCCGACGACCTCCTGCGGCACGCCGTCGGCGTGGAGGCCGCAGCGCCCGGCTCGTGGACCCTCGCCGCAGACGCCTCCGCGATGGACGCGCGCGGCGCCGCCCGCGTCGTCACGCTCTCCGGAAGGCGGCTCCTCGCGGGCCGCGTCGGCGCTCTCGTGCCCGGCGCGGACCTGACGCGCCGGGAGGCGGAGGTCGTCGGCCCGCTGGAGCAGCTCGCGGAGCTGCCCGCCGAAGCCGTTGACCGGTTCCGGGCGCTCGCGCTCGTCGCCACGACCGCCGACCTCGTGGGGGCCGCGCGCGGCGCGCAGGCCCTTGCCGTCGACTACGCGAAGGTGCGCGAGCAGTACGGGAAGGCCATCGGGGCCTACCAGGCGGTCGCGCACCTCCTCGCGGAGTCCCTGGCGCTCATCGAGGGGTCGGTGAGCGTCCTGCGGCACGCGGCCTGGGCCGTCGACGAGCTGCCCCCCGCCGAGGCGCTGAACGCCGCCCGGATCGCCAAGGCGTACTGCGCGCGCGCCGCCCGGACCGTCGCGGAGACCGCGATCCAGGTCCACGGCGGCATCGGCAACACCTGGGAGTGCCTCGCCCACGTGCACCTGCGCCGCGCGCTGGCCTCGACCCACCTGTTCCCCGTAGGCCTGGAGGAGATCGACCTTGGACTTTCGTGACTCGCCGGACGAGGCGGCCTTCCGGGCCGAGCTGAGGACCTGGCTCACGGGCAACGCTAAGAAGTTCGCCGTCACCGGCGACGACTACTGGCGCAAGGCGGGGGAGTGGCATCGCGCGCTGCACGGCGCGGGGTTCTTCGGCGTCACCTGGCCGAAGGAGTACGGCGGACGCGATCTGCCGCCCGTCTACGACGTCATCCTGGACGAGGAACTCGCGTTCGCCGGGGCACCGCCAAGGCCGAGCCTCGGCTACCTCGTCCACGGGCTCGGCCGCCACGGCAGCCCGGAACTGGCCCAAAGGTTCCTGCCCGGCATGATCGACGGGAGCGAACGCTGGTGCCAGGGCTTCTCCGAGCCCGGCGCAGGCTCCGACCTCGCTTCCCTGACGACGACGGCCGATCGCGTCGGCGACGCGTACGTCCTGCACGGCCACAAGATCTGGACGAGCTACTCCGACGTCGCCGACTGGTGCCTCCTGCTCGCCCGCACCGACCCCGAAGCCCCCCGGCACAAGGGCATCTCGGCCTTCGTCGTCGACATGCACCAGCCCGGGATCGAGCAGCGCCCGCTGAAGATGATCAACGGGGTGACCACGGAGTTCGGCCAGGTCCTCTTCGACGGCGCCCGGGTCCCGGCGAGCCACATGGTCGGCGTGCCCGGGGAGGGCTGGAAGCTCGCCATGACCGTCGTCGGCCATGAGCGGGAGCCTTCGACGCTCGGGTACGCGGCCCGGTACGGCAAGCTCGTCCGGCAGATGGCCGCCCAGACGACGGGCCGGGTCCCCGAGGAACTCGCATGGGCCGCGGTCCAGGCCGAGATGCTGCGCTTGCACGTCAGACGACGGCTGTCGGAACAGCTCGACGGCGTCGTCCACAACTCCGACGGGTCCCTCGACAAACTCCTCATGACGTGGACGGAGCAGGCCGTCGGGCACGCGGCCCTGGCCGTCGGGGGAGTGAAGGACCCCGAGCTGCTCTCGGCCTACCTGTACAGCCGCGCCCAGAGCGTCATGGGCGGCACGTCGCAGATCCAGAAGAACATCATCGCCGGCCGCATCCTCGGACTGGGAGCCTGACATGTACGACCTTCCGGAAGAGATCCAGGTCAGGGCCGAGGGCCCGCTCCGCTTCATCACCCTCAACCGGCCGGACGCGCTCAACGCCGTCAACGACGCCCTGCACAGCGGGCTCGCCAAGCTGTGGCCGCAGCTCTCGGAGGACCGCGACGCGCGCGCGGCGGTCCTCACCGGGGCCGGACGGGCGTTCTCGGCGGGCGGCGACTTCGCCTACCTCGCCGAGTTGAAGGACGACGCCGCGCTGCGCGCCAGGACGATCGCGCACGGCCGCGAGATCGTGCTCGGGATGGCCCGCTGCCGCGTC
This sequence comes from Actinocorallia aurea, assembly GCF_054783995.1. Taxonomy (NCBI): domain Bacteria; kingdom Bacillati; phylum Actinomycetota; class Actinomycetes; order Streptosporangiales; family Thermomonosporaceae; genus Actinocorallia; species Actinocorallia aurea. The sequence continues at coordinate 55,609 of NZ_BAAGPQ010000011.1, read as the reverse complement.
CCGGTGGTGACCGCGGTGAACGGGCCCGCCGTCGGGCTCGGATGCAGCCTGGTGGCGCTCAGCGACATCGTCTACATGGACGCCTCGGCCTACCTCGCCGACCCGCACGTCCAAGTGGGACTCGTCGCGGCGGACGGCGGGCCCTTGACGTGGCCGCTGCACACGAGCCTTCTGCACGCCAAGGAGTACGCGCTCACGGGGGCCCGTATCTCCGCGGAGCGGGCGGTCGCGATGGGGCTGGCCAACCATGTCGTCGAGGACGCGTTGAAGGAGGCGACTTCTACGGCCGAGCGTATGGCGACCCTGCCCCGCCAGGCCGTCGAGTCCACCAAGCGGCTGCTCAACCTTCACCTGGAGAGGGCCGTCCTCAACACGCTCGACTACGCGATGACGTCGGAGGAGCAGTCCTTCCAGACCGAGGACTTCGCCGCCATCGTGACCCGGCTGAACGCCAAGAAGGGCTGACCCGCGCGCCTGCCGCGGGCAAGGACCGCCGGAGGGCTCGGACGCGCCGAGCCGGGCCCTCCGGCACCGGCTACCTGGGCGGGAAGCGCAGGGCGCCGTCGAGGCGGACGACCTCGCCGTTCAGGTAGTCGTTCTCCAAGAGGTGCTGGACGAGCGCGGCGTACTCGGGGGACCGGCCCATCCGGCGCGGGTGCGGGACCTGCGGGCCCCAGTAGGCCTCCAGCTTGTCTCCGGCCTTCCCGTACGCGGGCGTGAGGAACGTGCCGGGGGCGATCGTGGTGACGCGGATGCCCAGCGGGGACAGGTCGCGGGCCGCCACGAGCGTCATGCTGACGACGCCGCCCTTGGCCGCCGCGTACGGGAGCTGCCCTACCTGTCCCTCGTACGCCGCGATGGACGCCGTGTTGACGATGACGCCCCGGGACCCGTCGATAGGCTCCTGCTTCCCTATCGCGGCGGCCGACAGCCGCATCACGTTGAAGACCGCGGTCAGGTAGAACTCCAGCGTCCTGCGGAACCCGTCGAGGTCGAGGGGCTCCCCGTCCTTGCCGATGAGCCTTCCGCCCGAGGCGGGCCCGCCGTGCGCGTCCACCGAGAACCGGAACGGCGCGAGCGCGTTCGCCTCGGCGATCGCCGCCTTCACGTCCTCCTCGGACGTCGCGTCCGTCCGCACGTACCGGACGCCGAGTTCGTCTTCGAGCGCCTTGCCCTTCTCGTCGGCGAGGTCCGCGACGACCACCTCGGCCCCCGCGGCCCGCAGCCGCCGCACGGTCGCCTCCCCGAGCCCGCCCGCGCCGCCGACCACCAGCGCCGAACTCCCCGAGATCTCCATAAGGGTTTCCTCCTCGCGTAAGTAAGGCTCTACCAAATTGAGAGCCACATTCTCATGCAGGCGCACGGCACGACAAGCCGCCCCGGGTTTCGGGACGCGCCGCGAGGGCGATGGGAGGGATGGGCAAGATCACGGAGGTGCGCATGGGCCACGACGCCCGGGCCTGGGCCGACTTCGCCGCGGCCGTCATGGCCGCGTCCGGTGCGCTGAGCGGTCTCCTGATCGTCGCCGTGACCATCAACATCGACCGGATCCTCGCCTACCCGGGGCTGTCGGCCCGCGCCGCGGCGACCCTGATCCTCTTCGCCTCGCCCCTGGTCTTCTGCGCCCTCGTCCTGACGCCCGCCCAGCCCCGCTGGGCCCTGGCCGCCGAACTCGTCGCCGCGGGCGTCCTCCTCGGCTGGGCTCTCACCTCCGCCCACGCCCGCGCGGCCCGCGCCCCCGACCTCCGCGACCGCAGCCGTCCCCTGCGCGCCGTCTCCACCGCCCTGTGCGCCGGCTCCCTCATCCTCGCCGGCGCGACCCTCCCCCTGCACACCGCCGGCGGCCTCTACTGGCTGCTCCCCTGCGTCCTCACCTCCTTCACCGCGGGCCTCCTCACCACCTGGGTCCTCCTCGTGGAGATCCTCCGCTGACGGCTCAGGGGGTGGCGGCGAGGGCGTTGTGGAGGGCGGTGAGGGTCCAGGTCCAGGAGGAGGCCGTCGGGCGTTGGGTGTGGCTGAAGGCGCCGGTGAGTTCGAGGGTGATGTAGCCGTGGAGGGCGGCGCCCAGGAAGCGGATGGCGTCGGTCTGGGCGGGCTCGGAGAGGGGGTAGGCGCGCAGGAGGGAGCGGGTGAGGGCGGAGTGGCGGGGGGCGGCGCTGGCCAGGGCGGTCTCGGGGTCTAGGTCGAACCGGGTGGCGGCGTAGCGGCCGGGGTGGGCGTGGGCGTAGTCGCGGTAGGCGTTGGCGAAGGCGAAGAGCGCGTCCTTCCCGGCCCGGCCGGCCAGGGCCTCGGCAGCGCGGTCGGCCAGCTCCTCCAGGGCCAGGAGGGCGACGCGGGTCTTGAGGTCGTGGGCGCTGGAGATGTGCGCGTAAAGGCTCGGGTCCTTGACGCCGAGCCTGCGGGCGACCGCCGAGACCGTCAGATGCTCGAAGCCGACCTCGTCCGCCAGGTCGGCGGCGGCCCTGGTCAGACCGTCGAGGGTGATGCCCGACCGCGCCATGCGACCTCCCGGACTAGATGAATTAATGTTTTGCCTAATTCTATTAGTTGCGGGTAGCCTCGCGAAACATGCGACACCTTTCCGAAGCGGAGATCCGCGCCTCGTTCGTCAACTGCTCCAAGGGCGAGGCCAAGCGGATCGACGTGCCTCACGACCTCGCCGAGCGCCCGTGGGACGACCTGGACTTCTTCGGCTGGCGCGATCCCGGCGCGCCCGACCGCGGCTACCTCGTCATCGAGCAGCCGGGCGGCCTTGTGGGCGTGGCCTTGCGCGCCGCCCCTTCGGCCTCCCGCGGCTTCACCTCCCGCGGCATGTGCTCGGTGTGCCTGACCGTCCACTCGAGCGGCGGCACCTCCCTCATGACCGCCCGCCGGACGGGCGAGGCGGGCCGCCTCGGCAACACCGTCGGCCTCTACTTCTGCGCCGACCTGGCCTGCCCGCTCTACGTCCGCGGCAAGCGGCGGACGAAGGCCGCCCAGGGCCTCGACGAGACCCTCACCGTCGAGGAGAAGATCATCCGCGCCGAAGCCAATCTCGCCGCCTTCCTCGCGAAGGTCACCGCCTGAGGGGCCTCACCGCCTGAGGGGCCCGCGACCGCTCAGCGGGGCCCGCGCCCTGCGTCGTCCGCGGGCCTGCCGTTCGCCATCCGCACCTCGGCGAGCAGCAGCAGCGCGCGGTCCCGCAGCGCCTCGAACTCCCCGTCGGTGTTCAGATCGAGCGCCCGGCTCGCCTCGAGTTCGTCGACGAGCAGGGCGAGCGCCCCGGCGAAGCGGCCGGTCGGACCGTCGAGGTGGATCTCCTCGCGGATCTCGACGAGCAGCATCTCCACCTCGTCGAGCATCCTGAGGTCGGCCCTGATCCGCAGCGCCTGCCGGACCACCCGCCACAGCCTTCGTCCTCGCCCCATCCACGCAGCATCCACCTTCGGCCCCCGAAGGGGAAGGGTCCGCAGCCCGTCGGCCCGCGATCCGGCCCACCGCCTGCCAGGATGTGAGACGTGAGCACGCCCGAGAAGATCCTGGTCGCGGGGGACTGGCACGGCAACGGCGCGTGGGCGCGCGACGTGATCCGCCGCCTGCCCGCGCTGCTCCCGGACGAGAGCCCGCGCCTCGTCCTGCACTGCGGCGACTTCGGCGTGTGGCCGGGCGGCGAGGAGTACCTGCGCGAGGTCGACACCGCGCTCGCCGAGGCCGACGCCGTCCTGGGGTTCGTCGACGGCAACCATGAGCAGTTCCCCGTCCTGCACGCCGCTCCCGAACTCGACGGCAGGGGCCGCGTCCGCGACAGGGTCTGGCACCTGCGCCGCGGCCACCGCTGGACGTGGCACGGCAGGACCTGGCTCGCCCTCGGCGGCGCCGTCACCCTCGACGCGGTGGCCCGGACCGAGGGCGAGACCTGGTGGCCGGAGGAGGAGATCACCGAGGCCGAGGCGGAGGCCGTCCGCGCGGCGGGCCCCGCCGATGTGATGGTCACCCACGACTGCCCGCCCGCCGTCGGCCACGAGTGGGGCCCGCCCCCGTCCTGGTGGGCCCGCGCCGACGTCGACCGCAACGAGGCCCACCGCGCCCTCCTCCAGGCCGTCGTCGACGACATCAGGCCGTCCCATCTGATCCACGGCCACCTCCATCGCCCGTACCAGCGCACCGCCCCCATGCCCCACGGCCCCGTGTGCGTCACCGGCCTCGCGGCCGACGGGGACCCCGCCAACTGGTCGGTCCTGAACGTCAGGACCATGGACTGGTCGCCCGTCCCCGCGGACTCTCAGAGCCCTGTCACGCGCGGTTCGTAGCACGGGCGGCTTTGCGCGGTCGGGGAGTCATGTGCCAGCGTGGCCGTGTGATGCGCAGGTGGGGTTTCCTTCTGGGGCTGCTCGGGATGGCACTGGTCATCGGGGGAGTGCAGGCGGCGAAGGGGAACCACGGGGCCGCCGTCGCGTGGATCGTCGCTTATGCCGCGTTCGGCGCTCTGCTGTCGCCTCTGGCCTTCCCGCGTTCGGTCTCCGCCGCGGAGGCGCGGCGGCGCAGCGAGGGCGACGGCCGCCCCGTCGTGTACTGGCGTCCGGGCTGCCGCTACTGCCTGAGGCTGCGCCTCCGCCTGCTCGGCGTCGCCCGCCGGGCCCACTGGGTCGACATCTGGCGCGATCCCGAGGGCGCCGCCGCGGTCCGCGCCGTGACCGGCGGCGACGAGACCGTCCCCACCGTGATCCTGGCCGACCGCGCGCACGTCGACCCCGCCCCTTCCTGGCTCCGCCGAAACCTCACCTGAGCGGGGCCGCGGCGGCGCTCAGCGCACCACGTCGAAGACGTTCTTCTGGAGACCATTGGCGTAGGTCTCGTGCTCGACGAGCTTGAGGTGCTGGGTGTCCTTGTCGGTGGCGCTGAACAGGCGTTTGCCGGCGCCGAGGAGGAGCGGGAAGACGAGCAGGTGGTAGCGGTCGATGAGGCCGGCGTCGGAGAGGGCCTGGTTGAGGGCGGCGCTGCCGTGGACGATGATCGGGCCGCCTTCGGTCTCCTTGAGGGCGGCGACGTCGTCGAGGGAGCGGAGGATCGTGGTCGGACCCCAGTCGTCGACCAGCGCGTTCTCGGTGAGGGTCGTGGAGACGACGTATTTCGGCAGCGTCTTGTAGCGGGCGAAGTCCGCCATGTTCGGCCAGACCGGGCTGAAGGCCTCGTAGCTGACCCGTCCGAGGAGCATCGCGGTGGCCTCCTCCTGCTCCCGGCCCTTGATCTCGTAGGCCTCGGGGACGAACTCGATGTCCTTGAAGGTCCATCCGGAGTTGCGGTACTCGGGCTCGCCGCCCGGGGCCTCCACGACGCCGTCGAGGGAGATGAAGGCGGTGCTGATCAGGGTGCGCATCGGGGTTTCCTCGGTTTCTCGGGTGTCGGTCAGGTGAGCGTGCCGGTGAGCCAGCTCTGCCAGGCGGCCTCCGCGCCGGAGGCGTCCGGCGCGAACAGGTGGTGGAACATCAGGGCGACGCCGGGGAAGTGGTGGAAGGTGCACAGGGCGTCGGCGGTGCGTATCCCGAAGCGCTCGGCGTCGGCCCAGACGACCTCGCCGTCCAGAGGCGGCAGGCCCTCGGGCGCGGCGTGGACGGGCGTGCCCACCGCGAGTTCGGCCGGGAGCCCCAGCGCGCGGGTGAGGGCGGCCCTGACGTCCTGGGCCGGGTCCGTCTGCGCGAAGGCGAAGACGGGGACGCCGACGCGGCCGGGGAAGTGCGCCAGGTACTCGTGGAGCGTGTGGAGGTGGAAGGGCCAGCCGCGGCGCAGCGCGTCGTACTCGTCCTCCCAGTCGTCGCCGAGCAGGCCGCTGTGGACGACGCGCAGGACCGTGCTGCCGCCCTCCCGGCCCTCGATGAGGTACTCGAAGGCCATGAACCTGCCGTCCTCGGCCTCCGCACTCCGGAGGGCGAACCGGCGGCCGGGCTCGAACGCGGTGACGACCGCCTCCTCCCGGTTCCCGCCGGTCTCCATCACCGTGACGCCGCCCTCGCGCGGCTCCACCTCGTTGCGGCCCATGAACCACGAGTCGATGCCCGGTCCGGTGGCGATCGCGTCCCAGACCTGCTCCGGACTCGCGGGAAGGGTCGTCTCCAGCTCGATCTCGAACGGGTGCGTCATCGTCGGTCGTCCTGTTCTGCGTCGGTCTCGGGCGCGGTCCGCCCGGCCGCGTCGGTCTCGGTCTCGGTGTCGTGCTGCGCGGGCGGGGCCGCGGGGATCTGGTGCAGGCCGACGACCACCCGGTGGGCGCGCCCGCCCGGCGCGGACTCGTCGTGGTAGCGGCTGACGAGCGCGGCGACGGTCCGGGCGAGCTCGTCGGCGAAGGCGGTCCGGTCGGCGGCGGAGGCGAAGCGCACCTCGGCGTCGATGCCGAAGGAGGCGACCCGCCGCCGTGCCTTGGCCGCGCCCGTCAGCAGCATGCCGACCTCCTGCACCAGCCGCGATCCCAGCGCGAGCAGCCAGCGCGCTGACAGCTGGTCGGGCGACCTCGACGGATCAGGGCTCACCGCACCCAGCGCGCTGGGCGAGATCACGTACGACGCGGCCGTGGCCCGGTACACCCGCTCGGTGACGTTGCCCTTGCGCCGCTCCTCGACGAGCTCGACCAGCCCGTGCCGCTCCAGCTCCTTCAGGTGGTAGTTCACCTTCTGCCGCGGCAGCCCCAGCCTCCCGGCCAGCATCGCCGCCGACCCCGGCTCGGCGAGCGCGGCCAGCACGCGGGCCCGCAGGGGCGCCAGCGACGCCTCGGCCGCCGCGGGTTCTTCGATCACCGCCACTTCCAACATGCCCCCAGGATGCATCCGACAATAAATTTTGTCAAGACAAGGGATATTGTCGGTGGCCGCGCACCGGCCTGCCGGGAGGACTCTTGCAAGTAGGTCTCTTCATGGGTGAGAATCTGACTCTCATGAACATAAACATGATTCTCGAAATGGCGGCGGCTGCCGGGGATCGGGCGGCGCTGACCGCGAACGGGCGGACGCTGACGGCCGCGGAGCTGGTGCGGCTCACCCAGGCGGCGGCTGAGAGGTTCCGGCGGTATCCGGCCGTCCTGTACCTCGGGGCCAACCACCTGGCCTACCCGGTGGCGCTCTTCGGCGCGGCCCGCGCGGGGGTGCCGTTCGTGCCGCTCAACTACCGGCTGAGCGACCAGCAGATCGCGGCGCTCCTCGACAAGCACGACGGGGCCCTGGTGCTCCGGCCCGAGGACCTCGACGGCTTCGTCGCCGGACTCGACGCCGTCGCCCTGCCCGACGAGCCCGCCCCCGTGCCCGACGACCGCGACGCGGTGGCCGTCGTCCTCTACACGAGCGGCACCACGGCGGCCCCCAAGGCCGCGCTGCTCCGCCACAAGCACCTGCTCGCCTACGTGCTCAACACGCTGGAGTTCGCCTCCGCCGGCGAGGGCGACGCCGCGCTCGTCGCCGTCCCGCCGTACCACATCGCGGGCCTCGCCAACCTGATCTCCAACCTCTACACGGGCCGCCGCGTGGTCTACCTGCCCGCGTTCGACGCCGCCGAGTGGCTCGCGACGGTCCGCCGCGAGAAGGTCACCCACGCCCTCGTCGTGCCGACGATGCTGGCCCGGATCGTCGCGGAGGTCGAAGGCGACGACGCCGCTACACCCACCCTGCGCAACCTCGCCTACGGCGGTGCCCGGACCCCGCGCCCTGTGCTGGAAAGGGCGCTCGCCGTCTTCCCCGACACAGGGTTCGTCAACGCCTACGGGCTCACCGAGACCGCGTCGTCCATCGCCGTCCTGGGCCCCAACGACCACCGCAAGGCCATCGCCGCCACCGACCCCGCCCACCGCGAACGGCTCGGCTCCGTCGGCAGGGCCGTGCCCGGCGTCGAGTTCCAGGTCCGCGACGAGGACGGCAAGGTCCTCCCCGCCGGGGAGACGGGCCTCGTCTTCGCCCGCGGAGAGCAGGTGTCCGGGGAGTACGGCGGCCACAGCGCGCTGGACGCCGGCGGCTGGTTCCCCACCCGCGACCGCGGCCGGCTCGACGAGGACGGCTACCTCTTCATCGAGGGCCGCGCCGACGACACCATCATCCGCGGCGGGGAGAACGTCGCCCCCGCCGAGATCGAGGACGTCATCCTCACCCACCCCGGCATCACCGAGGCCGCCGTCATCGGCGTCGCCGACCCCGAGTGGGGGCAGCGGATCGTCGCGGTCGTCGTCGGCGAGGCCGACCCCGAGGAGATCCGCGCCCACGTGCGCGAGCGGCTCCGCTCGTCGAAGACGCCCGACACCATCGTCTTCCGCGACGCGCTGCCCAAGACCGACACCGGAAAGCTGCTACGCCGCACCCTCGTGGCGGAACTGGAGACGTCCCATGCCTGAAGCCGTGATCGTCGAAGCCCTGCGCACCCCCATCGGCACCTCGTTCAAGGGCTCCCTGCGCGACGTGGACGCGTTCGCGCTCGCCGACCGGATCGTCTCGGCCGCCGCGGCGAAACTCGACCCGGGCGCGATCGACGACGTCATCCTCGGCGAGGGCCTGTACGGCGGCGGCGTCGTCGCCCGGCACGCCGCCGTGACGGCCGGGCTCCGAGACGTGCCGGGTCTCGCCCTCAACCGGCACTGCGCGGCGGGCCTGTCGTCGGTGCAGATGGCCGCCGCGAGCATCCGCGCCGGCATGGACGAGCTGATCATCGCGGGCGGCGTCAACAGCATGTCGACGTCGCCGCGCGGCTACCGCGTCGTGGGGGAGGAGCGGGTCGACTGGAACTCGCCCACCCACCCGAACCGCCCGGACGCCCCCAACCGGGACATGTCCATCACCGTAGGGTGGAACGCCGCCCAGCGCGCGGGCGTCACCCGCGAAGAGATGGACGCGTGGGCGCTGCGCTCGCACCGGAACGCGCTCCGCGCCATCGACGAAGGCCGCTTCGCCGACGAGATCGTGCCGGTCGAGACCCCACGCGGCCTGTTCGAGACCGACGAGCACCCGCGCCGCGACACGACCCTGGAGAGGCTCGCCTCGCTGAAGCCGCTGCACCCCGAGATCGAGGGGTTCAGCATCACCGCGGGCAACGCGTCCGGGGTGAACGACGCCGCCGCCGCGCTCGTCGTCGCGAGCAGCAGCCTGGGGCTGCCCGCCCTCGCGACGATCCGGTCGTGGGCGTCCGTCGGCGTCGACCCGGCCGAGACGGGCCTCGCCCCGGTCAAGGCGATCCCGAAGGCCCTCGCCCGCGCCGGCCTCACCCCCGGCGACGTCGACCTCTTCGAGATCAACGAGGCGTTCGCGTCGATGTGCGTCGCGACGATCTCGCTCCTCGGCCTCGACCCCGAGCGCGTCAACGTGAGCGGCAGCGGCTGCGGCCTCGGCCACCCCGTCGCCGCCACAGGCTCCCGCATGCTCGTCACCCTCGTGCACGAGCTCCGCCGCCGCGGCGGCGGCATCGGCGTCGCCGCCATGTGCGCGGGTGGCGGCATGGGCTCCGCCGCCGTCATCGAGGTCCCCGCCCCGTGACCGAGAACCGTCCCGCGGCGGGGGCGCCGGACGGGCGGCGCGCACGGCTGGGAGGCGCGCGCGCCGCCTCGACGGACCCGGCGGTCCTGCTCAAGGCCGCGCGCGACGGTTCGGTGCGGGCGACGGGAAGGCTGCTGACCCTCGTCGAGGGCGACGCCCGCGACGAGGTCCTCGCCGCGCTCCCCGCCGACGCCGCGGGCCCCCGCGTCGTCGGCGTGACGGGCCCGCCGGGCGCGGGCAAGTCGACCACGGTGGCCGCCCTCGTGGCGGCCTACCGCGCCCGCGGCCTGCGCGTCGCCGTCCTGGCGGTCGACCCGTCGTCCCCGTTCAGCGGCGGCGCCCTCCTCGGCGACCGCATCCGCATGGCCGAGCACACGACGGACCCCGGCGTCCTCATCCGCTCGGTCGCCGCGCGAGGCCACCTCGGCGGCCTCTCCGCGGCGGTCCCCGCCGCGATCCGCGTCCTGGCCGCCCTCTCCTACGACCTGGTCCTCCTGGAGACGGTCGGCGTGGGCCAGTCCGAGATCGAGATCGCCGCGGTCGCGAACCCGGCCGTCGTGATCCTGGCCCCCGGCGCGGGCGACGCCGTCCAGGCCGCGAAGGCGGGCCTCCTGGAGGTGGCCGACCTCCTGGTGGTCAACAAGGCCGACCGCGAAGGCGCCGACCAGACCGTCCGCGACCTCCACATCGAGACCGAACTGCCCATCCTGAAGCTCGTCGCCTCCCGGGCCGAAGGCGTCCCCGCCCTCATGGAGGCCATCGACTCCCACCACCGCAGCGCCGACCCGGCCCGTGCCGCGGCCCGCGCCGCCACCCAGCTCCTCGCCCTCGCCCAGACCCGCCTCCGCACCCATCCCGACCTCCCCTGGCTGGCCTCCGCCGTGGCCTCCGGCGACCTGGACCCCTACGCCGCCGTGAAACTCCTCTTCCAGAGCAACACCTCCCCCTGACCCGGGTCCGGCGCCGGACCGAGATCCCGGCCCCGGTGGACGTCCTTCACCGCGCGGTCGGCGACCCATGGGCTCGCGGGTGGCCGACGCGGCTCGGCCTCGGCTTCGCAACGGCCTGAGCAACCGGTTGGTCTCCTGGACCGCGCAGAGGAGGGCCCCTGCGTGACTCGGCGCTGTCCGGCGGCGTCGTGTCGCCGGACGTTCGCCGTCGTCGGCGGGGCGGCTAGTTCAGCGCGCGGGACAGGCGGGGCGGGGCGGGGCGCTGGGCGGGGATCGTGAGCGCGGGGACGGGCTGGCCGGAAGGCGCCGGGTGGGTGGTGAGGAGGTGCCGGAAGAGCTGGGCGGTGGCGAGGGTGTCGGCGAGGGCGGCGTGCGCGCCGGTGTAGGGGATGCCCAGCTCGTAGCAGCAGTCGGGGAGTTTGAAGGTGGGGCCGGCGAGGGTGCGGCGGGCCAGTTTCAGGGTGCAGACGCCCTCGGCGATCTGCGGGGCGGGCAGGCCCGCGGCGTGGAGTTGGGCCGTCAGGAAGCGGGCGTCGAAGGGGAGGTTGTGGGCGACGACGACCCGGCCTGCGAGCATGGAGCGGATCTGGGCTGAGATGTCCTGGAACATCGGGGCGTCGCGGACCATCGCGGGGGTGATGCGGTGGACGTGGGTGCCCGAGACCGGTCCGCGCGGGCGGACGAGGGTGTCCCACGAGGCGGTGACGGTTCCGGCCGCGTCGGTCTGCGCGATCGCGACCTCGACGATCTCACCGGCGGACGGCGTGAACCCCGTCGTCTCGACATCCACCACGGCGTACCCGCGCACGCGTTCTCCCTCGAACGGCCCATCCCGGTGAGGCCACGCCGCACCCGGGCGCGGGCCTCTGGTCACGCGAGAATCTACGCTCGGTGACCGCCGCCCGCCCCGCGCCGTTCCGGGCCGTGATGACAGCGTTAGACATGAGGCCCCTGACACCCGCTACATCAAGGACATTCGCGTCAAAGCGCTCGCGATGCCGCCCGATGGGCCCGCGCCAGGACGGCGGACCAACGCGGGTTCGGCCGCGGCGGGTGTGGCCGGTCGGGGTCACGGCCCTGCCGGTGGCGGGCGCTCGGCGGGATGATCTGCGGTCAAGCGTCGGCGACGACGTCGACGGGTCGCGGGGAGCGTGCGTTTGAGGTCTAAGGGCAGGAAGAATCCTGCGTGCCGGATCAGCCCCGAGAAGCTGTGGTTCCGTGATCGGATCGCCGCGGAACTCGCGCTCGCCGCACTGCAGCGGCCGAACGGCGGCTGGGAGCGCCGGGAGAAGGCGATCAGCAGCGTCTACCGCTGCCCGTCCTGCCGCGGCTGGCATCTGACGAGCAGGAGCCGCCGCGGCAGGTGAGCGCCCCCGCCTCGGCGCGCGCGGTGCGGGAAGCGCGAGGGGAGGGGCTCAGGCGTGGAAGCGGACCATGGACTCCTGGGCGTAGGAGGCGATGAGGGTGCCGTCGGAGGTGAGGACGTCGCCGCGGCCGTAGGTGCGGGCGTGGGCGAGGATCGGGCTGTGCTGGCGCAGGAGGAGCCAGGAGGCCGAGGGCACAGGGCGGTGGAACCAGAGGGTGTGGGAGGTGACGGCTGAGGTGAAGGCCTTGCCCGCGTCCTGCTGGGAGACGCCCGCTACGGGGCGCAGAGCCGTGCCGATGAGGGTGAGGTCGGTGGCGTAGGCGAGCAGGGCCGGCGCGTACGCGGGCTCGGTGGCGGGCGTGCGCGTCCAGAGTTCGTACTCGGGGGCCTCGGACCCGGCGGTGTCGAGGTCGGTGGTCGCGCGGGTCTCCCACGGGATGAGGTCGAGCTTGACGGTCTGGTCCGCGCCGGGCACGGCCGGGGCCTCGGCGACGGTCTGGAGCGCGCGGCCCTCCTCGACGGCGTGCAGCGAGGCTGACGCGGTCGCGATGACGCCCCGGGACTGGACGGCGTTCAGCGTCAGCGTCGCGAACGACGATCCCGCGTGGTGGACGGTCGCCTCGTAGCGGACGGGTTCGTCGGCGTGTCCGGCGCGGGGAAAGAGGGTGTGCAGCGATTTGAGCGCTTTATCCGGGCAGGTCAGTTCGGCGGCGCGGACGAACTGCGCGAGGAGCTGCCCGCCGAACAACCGGTGGTAGGTCAGCGCCTGGTTGCGGCCCTCGAAGGAGCCGTCCTCGGCGGGGCCGGTGAGTTCCAGGCAGCCGAGGAGGTCGGTCCACAGATCGGTCACGGCGTTCGCCTTCCACCCGAGGGTCGGCCGCGTCGGGACCGGCCGTCGGGGAGTCAGTGGGGTGGTCGATCAGCCCACTGTAAGGCACGCTCTATGAATCTGAGAATGGCGTTCTCGGGTCGGCTCCGTCGCCGGGTCGAGTTCGCCCCGACGCCCTAGTGCGCGGCGAAGCCCCCCGCGCAGAAGTCCCACACCTCTTCGGCCGTGACCGGGTGCTGGGTGTGGTCGTCCTCGGAGCCGTTGGACTGGGCGATGAACATGACGGTCTGCATCGTCAGCGCCGCCGCCCGGCGCGGCGTGATGAACTCGCGCAGCGCGCCCGCCTCGGCGGCGGCGTCCATCAGCTCGGTGAAGAGCGCGAGCAGCGGGGCGTGCGCGATCTTCACCTCGGCCGGGTGGGACACGAGGAGCTGCGGGGCGAAGTCGGTGAACAGGGGGCGCTGGGCGACGGGGTCGGGGCGGCAGAGCTCGAAGAGCAGCTCGACCGCGACGCGGACGCGCTCCAGCGGCTCCGGCAGGCCGGTCGAGGCGGCCCGGATCTGGTCGGCGGCGCGGCGGAGCGCGTCCTCGAACAGCGCGAGCAGCAGCTCGTGCTTGCCGTCGAAGTGCTGGTAGAAGCTGCGCAGGGACTGCCGGGAACGATCCACGACCTCCTGCACGGTGAAGTCGGTGGTGCCCTTCTCGGTGATGATCGCCTGGGCGGCGTCGAGGAAGCGCTCCACCCTCTGCTCGGCGCGGAGCTTGGCGGCCTTGGTGGAGCGCTCGACCGCGCGCTGCTTCCATGCCGGCTCTTCACTCGGGCTGCTCACGGGCGGGTCCGTCTTCTGGGCCATAGGAGAACCTTACTGCACGGCTTTGGCACGTCGCCTTATTGACGTCGCGGGATAGGGGTTGGTTCCGGCGAGACTCTTACTTTCATTCTAAGAGAATGTTATTCTCCGCCGGAAGCCGAGCGAAACCCGGAGGTCCGATGCTGCTCGAGTTCGACGCCGACCAGCGGCTGTGGCAGGACACCGTCCGCGGTGTCGTCGCCAAGGAGTGCCCGCCCGCGCTCGTCCGTGCGGTCGTCGACGACGGGGCCGATTCCGGCCCCCCCTGGCGCGCCTACACCGGACTCGGCTGGACCGAACTGACAGAACAGGCCGAAGCCGTCGAACTCGGAATCGTCTTGGAGGAACTGGGCGCGGCCTGCGACCCCACCCCCTACCTCGCCACCATGACCTGGTTCGCCCCGCTCGCCGGGGAGGCCCCCACGGACGGAGCACCGGGCACCGCGGTCTTCGACGGCGTCACCGCCGCGCCCGATGGCGACGGATGGCTCTTGGACGGCACCGCCCGCAACGTCCTCGACGGGGATCGCGCAGCCGAGATCGCGGTGGTGACCGACGCGGGGGTGTTCGTCGTCCCCGCGTCCGCGGTGGAGGCCCGTCCGGTGCCCGTGTTCGACCCCGGCCTGCACTTCGCCGACCTCGTCTTCGAGGGCGTCCGCGTCACCGGGGCCGAGCGCCGCGCCGCCGACCCCGCCGCCGCCCTCGACCTGGCGCGCACCGGCCTGGCCCTCACCATGGTCGGCGCCTGCCGCCGCGTCCTCGACCTCGTGCTCGCGCACGTCCGCGACCGGCGCCAGTTCGGCGTGCCGATCGGCTCGTTCCAGGCCGTCAAGCACAAGGCCGCCGACATGCACGTCGCGATCGAGCGCGCCAGGGCCCTCGCCTACTACGCGGCCCGCACCGTCGCGGACGGCGACCCGCGCCGCCCGCTCGCCGCCGCGATGGCCAAGGCCGCCGCGGGCGAATGCCAGTCCCTGGTCTTCCGGCACGGCCTCCAGCTGTTCGGCGGCATGGGCTACACGTGGGAGAACGACCTCCAGTTCGCGCTCAAGCGCGCCAAGGCGGGAGAACTGCTGCTGGGCGGCGCGGCCGAGCACCGCGCGTTCATCGCCGCCGCGCCCTCCGGTGAGGGGTCCATCCGGCTCACCTTCGACGCCGAGGTCGAGGCGTTCCGCGCGGAGTTCGCCGCCTTCCTCGACGCCCACCTGCCGTCCGAGGCCGACGCCGCCGAGCGCCCGAACTCGACCGCGCACATCCCCGACTGGGCCCGCCCCTGGCAGCGCAGGCTGTTCGACGCAGGCTGGCTGCTGCCCGGCAACAGCCCCGAGTTCGGCGGCCGGAACGCCGGCATCATCCAGCAGTACGTCCATCTGGAGGAGCTGGCGCGCCGCCGGATCTACCACAGCTTCAACCCGCAGGGCCTCGGCATCATCGCCGCGTCCCTGCTGTCGTTCGGCACGCCCGAGCAGAAGCGCCGCTGGGCCGTCCCGATCCTGCGCGCGGAGATCACCGCCGCGCTCGGCATGAGCGAGCCCGAGGCCGGCTCCGACCTCGCGGGCCTGCGCACCCGGGCCGTCCTGGACGGCGAGGAGTTCGTGGTGAACGGGCAGAAGGTGTGGACGTCCGGCGCGCACGACGCCGACGTGATCCTCGCCTTCGTCCGCACCGACCCCAAGGCGCCCAAGCACAAGGGCATCAGCGTCCTCGTCGTCCCGACCGACACCCCCGGCGTCACCCGCCGCCCCTTCGGCTCCATCGCCGGACGCGCCGACCTCGACTTCAACGAGGTCTTCTTCGAGAACGCGCGGGTGCCGAAGGAGAACCTCGTCGGCCCGCTGAACGACGGCTGGCGGGTCGCGAACGGCTCACTGGGGCATGAACGCACCCTTCTGTGGCTGAGCTTCGCCGACCGGCTCGAAGACCTCGTCCGCGACTTCGAGCCCGTGACGCCGCTCGACCGCGACAGGTTCGCCACCCTCGTCATGGACGCCCACGCGCTGCGCCTCATGGGCTCGACGGCCCTGGCGAAGGCCGCGCGCGGCGACCAGGACGTGGCGGCCCTGTCGGTCCTGAAGGTGTTCGGCTCCGAGGCGGTCCAGTCCGCCTCGGAGGCCGCCCTGGACTCCGCGGGCGGCGCCGCGCTCGCCCACCCCGCGTGGACCGCCCCGTTCGCCCCGCTGAACCTCGACGAGTTCTCCGCCGGCTGGTTCGAGCGCTATGTCCGGAGCTTCTCCGGCACGATCGCGGGCGGCACCTCGGAGATCCAGCGCACGATCATCGCCGAGCGCGTGCTCGGCCTCCCGAGAGCCTGAGGAGCCCTCCATGGCATTCATCGACTACGAGGTCGCCGACAGGATCGCGACCATCACCCTGAACCGCCCTGAAGCGGCCAACGCCCAGAACATGCAGTTCCTTGACGAGCTCGACGCGGCCTTCGCCCAGGGCGCGTCGGACGAGGACGTCGCCGTCATCATCCTGCGCGCGAACGGCAAGCACTTCTCCGCGGGCCACGACCTGAACGACCGCTGGCCCTCCCCGGACGAGATCACCCTGGAGTGGATCTACAACGCCGAGACCCGCCGCTACCTCGAATACACCCTCCGCTGGCGGGGCATCCCCAAGCCGACGATCGCCGCGGTGCAGGGCCGCTGCATCGCGGGCGGCCTGCTCCTGTGCTGGCCGTGCGACCTCATCCTCGCCTCCGACGACGCCCTCTTCTCCGATCCCGTCGTCACGATGGGCATCGGCGGCGTCGAGTACCACGGCCACACGTGGGAGCTGGGCGCGCGCAAGGCCAAGGAGATCCTCTTCACCGGCCGCCCCCTCACCGCGGAAGAGGCCGAGAAGACCGGCATGGTCACCCGGGTCGTCCCGCGCGCCGACCTCGACGCCGAGACCCGCGCCCTCGCCGCCCAGATCGCCGAGATGCCGTCGTTCGGCCTCCGCCAGGCCAAGCGCGCCGTCAACCAGACCCTCGACGTCCAGGGCTTCTACGCCGCGATCCAGTCGGTCTTCGACGTTCACCAGACCGGCCACGGCAACGCGCTCAGTGTCGGCGGCTACCCCATCCTCGTGAAGCTCGACGAGATGAAGCGGAAGCTGAAGTGAGGTAACGGCGTGATCCGCGATTTCCCCGCGCGAGGTGCCGCCCCGCCGGAAAACGGGTAGGGGCGCGGGAACGGGCGGCCGCGGGGGGAGACGGGTGGAGGACGGACACGGTCTCGAACGGATGCTGACGGGCCTGCTCGACGCGAGCCACAGGGTGTCGTTCGAGCAGCTTCCTTCGGTGGTCTCGGCGCACGCCCGCCTCGCGGGCCTGGACGAGGTGCTCATCTACCTCGTCGACCTGCGCCAGCGGGTGCTGCGCCCGATCACCTCCGCGGGCGAGGACGCCGAGGTACGCGTCGAGGGCACGATGGGCGGCCGGGCGTTCCAGGAGCTGCGCGTCCTCACGACCAAGCCGGACGCCCCGGCCCAGTACTCCTGGGTCCCGCTCCTGGACGGCACCGAGCGCCTCGGCGTCATGCGGGTCCGCACGGCGGGTCCGGCCGAAGAGCCGCAGCTCGGGCGGATGCGCCACCTCGCCTCGCTGGTCGCGCTGATGCTGGTCAGCACCCGCCCCTACAGCGACTCCTACGCCCGCCTCGTGCGCACCGAGCGGATGAACGTGGCCGCCGAGATGGAATGGAACCTGCTGCCGCCGCTGACTTTCGCGGGCGACCGGGTGGCGATCGGCGCCGTCGTCGAGCCCGCCTACGAGGTCGGCGGCGACGCGTTCGACTACGCGACGGCCGGCGACACCGTCCACCTCGCGGTCTTCGACGCGATGGGCCACGACGTCGCGGCGGGGCTCGCGGCGAACCTCGCGATCGCGGCCTGCCGCAACCAGCGCCGCCACGGCGTCCCGCTGGCCGAGCTCACGCAGGGCATCGAGGCGGTCCTCCTGTCGGAGTTCGGTGAGGACGCCAGGTCGGTCACCGCGATCATGGCCGAGCTCGACACCGTCACCGGCCGCTTCACCTGGGTCAACCGCGGCCACCACCCGCCGGTGGTGATCCGGCACGGCCGCTGGATCACCACGCTGTCCTGCCCGCCCTCCCACCCCATCGGCATGGACCTGGGCCTGCCGGTGTCCCTGTGCGTCGAGCAGCTGGAGCCGGGCGACCGCGTCCTGCTCTACACCGACGGCATCATCGAGGCCCGCGACCGCCAGGGCCGCGAGTTCGGCCTCGAGCGCTTCGTCGACTTCGTCATCCGCCACACCGCCGACGGCCTCCCCATCCCCGAGACCCTCCGCCGCCTCATCTCCGCCCTCCTCACCCACCACGCCCAGCCCCTCCAAGACGACGCCACAGTCCTCCTCCTCGACTGGCACGGCCCGTCCTCGACGGCCGACTAGCCCCGTCCGACTCGGCGGTCCGGCCGGCCCGCGGCCCGCCCGGCGATGGAGGGGGCTCGGTCTAGGGCGAGCAGTTCCGCCAGGAAGGCCCCGTCCTTCGCCGCGATGGGGGCGACCGAGCACCCCCGTGGGTGATCTCGAGAGGGACCAGCACGCGGAACTCGACGGCGCGATCGCCCCATTCCCGCTCCGCGCCTTTCAAGATCGGATCCCCGCGGCGTTCTCCAGAAGTGCAGACCTGTTCGGCGGTTCTGTCATCACCACAGTTCAGGCACGGTTGACAGAACTGAATTGCGCGCTGAACAGGCTGACAACGGCAACTCCTTGTGGATCACCCGGGCCGTTGCCGACAGTTGATCCAGGCCGCGGCACCGTCCCCGGCCGTTTCCCGAAGCGCCGCGATCAGGAGAACCATGAAGTCGCCCTCACCGGCCGCCCTCGCGGTCGCCGCCCTGCTCGGTCCGCTCCTCGGAGCGTTCCCGACGGCGGCGTCCGCGGCACTGCCCACCGTCAACATGGAGGCCACGGTCAAGGCCGCCCAGATCGACCCGCGCCGGGCCGACAGCACCCTGACGCCCGGCGCGAAGGCGAGCGTGCTCCTCGTCGAGCAGGCGCTGCGCGACCGGGGCCTCCTGGCCGCGCAGTGGGTCGACGGCTACTTCGGCACCCTGACGGTCACCGCCTACGCCCAGTACCAGCAGTCGCTCGGCTACACCGGGCTCGACGCGAACGGCCTGCCCGGCAAGACGTCGCTCACCGCGCTCGGGAGCGGGCGCTTCACCGTCACCGCGGTCCTCCAGCCGGGCGCCAAGGTGATCGTGGACGCCCTCACCGTCAACACCCGCACCCAGAACATGCTGGCGAAGGCCGAACAGCTCCTCGGCGTCGACCTCGTACTGGAGCAGGGTTCCTACAACCCCGGCGGCGACCCCACGTCGGCCGGCACCCACGACGGCGGCGGCGTGGTCGACATCTCCGTCCAGGGGCTGACGACCGCCGCCCGCACCCAGGCCGTCACCGCGTTGCGCCGGGTCGGCTTCGCCGCCTGGCTCCGCAGCCCCGCCCAGGGCGACTGGCCGTGGCACATCCACGCCGTCGCCATCAGCGACACCGACCTGTCCACCCAGGCCCAGCACCAGGCCGGCGACTACTACCTAGGCCTCAACGGGCTCGCCGGACGCGGCCCCGACGACGGCCCCCAGGTGGAGATCCGAACCTGGGAGGAATACCAGCGCCTCTGAACCCCCGCCACTCTCATCTCGGAGAAGACCATGAAAACCCCCCGCAAGCTCCTCTCCACCGTCACCGCCCTGTTCGCCGTCGGGCTGGGCGTCGTCGTCACCGCCACGCCCGCCCTCGCCGACGCCCGCAACGGCGTCTGCGAGGACGGCGAGTTCTGCTACTACTACAACAGCGACAACGCCGGGTCGGTCTCGGACTTCACCAGCTCCCTCGGCAACTACGGCACGACCCAGCCCGACTGCTACGAGTTCAAGGGCGCGGGCGCCGGCCAGGGCCAGTGCATCAAGAACGACGCAGCCTCGGTCTGGAACCGCAGCGACCAGACCGTCACGGTCTACTTCAACAGCAACTACGCGGGCTCGTCCCAGTCGTTCGCGCCCGGGGCCAAGGGAAACCTGAACGCCACCCTGAAGAACAACAACGCCTCGCACCAGTTCGGCGCGGCGACCACCAGCCTGTCCCACGGGCTCTACCAGGCGAGCGGCGGCGGCATCAGCTGCCCGTTCGACGGCTACACCAGCACCCCCGGACGCCACGAGGGCATCGACATCGCCCGCAGCGTCGGCTCCGACGTCCACGCCCTGGTCAGCGGCACCGTCACCCGCGTCACCTACGGCGCGAACGGCAGCGGCAGCCTGTCCACCATCGCCATCTACAACGCCACGCTCGACAAGACGATCATCTACCTGCACACCGCCCCGCGGACCCTGTCGGTCGGCCAGTCGATCAGCAAGGGCCAGACCATCGCCGACGAGGCGTGGCGCGGCGTCAGCTCCAGCGGCGCGGCGCACACCCACGTGGAGATGCGCTACGGCCGCCAGACCGCCGCTTCGGTGAGCGTCGGCGACCCCGTGCTCGACAACCCGAACCCGTACTCGTTCTGGCGCAGCCAGGGCTACAGCATCGCCTGACGACGATGAAGACGACGAACGTGTTCGCACGGTCGTTCTCCCGGGCCATCGCGGCGCTCGCCGCGGTGGCCCTCGGGGGAGCGGTCCTGGCCACCGCGACGCCCGCCTCGGCGGCGGCCCGCGACGGCGTCTGCGACAGCGGCGAGTTCTGCTACTACTACAACAGCGGCCTCTCGGGATCGCTGTCGGACTTCACCGACTCCGTCCCGGACTACGGCACCGAGCAGCCGTCCTGCTACGACTTCAAGGGGGCGGGCGCGGGCAAGGGGCTGTGCGTCAAGAACGAGGCGGCCTCGGCCTGGAACCGCAGCGGCAAGACCGTCCGGGTCCACTACAACAGCGACTACAGCGGCTCCTACCAGGACTTCGCGCCCGGCGCCCAGGCCAATCTGAACGCCACCCTCAAGAACGAGAACGCCTCGCACCGGTTCCTCACCACGGGCACCGGGTGCAAGACCGACGGGACGCACAGCACCCTGCCCACGTCGATCCTCGTGTACCGGGTGTCGCTCGGCCGCGTGGACCGGGTGGACTTCAAGACCTACGTCAAGAACGTGCTGCCCAAGGAGTGGATCCCGAGCTGGCCGGCCGAGTCGCTGAAGGCGGGCGCGATGGCCGTCAAGAGCTTCGGCTGGCACTGGGCGCTGACCTCCACCCGCACGACGTCGTGGGGCGAGTGCTACGACGTCACCGACACCACCTCCAGCCAGGTGTACGTGCCCGGCTCGGCGACGGCCGCCACGAACGCCGCGGTCGACGCGACGTGGGGCACCCGGATGACCCGCTCCGGAAAGATCCTGGAAGCCCACTACTGCTCGACGACCACGGCATGCGGCGGCTGGGTGACCGGGGACTGGATGTCGCAGTACGGCTCCGCCGACCAGGCCGCGGCGGGCGCCGGTTACGCCGCGATCCTCCGGAGCTACTACTCCGGGATCGTGCTCGGCTCCTGATGTCGCGCGGCCCCCGCCGTGTCATGAACGGCGGGGGCCTGCGGGTCGATGATGATCTGGAAGTTGACGGGGCGGGTCCCGGGGAACGCGATCCGCCCCTCGGCGTCCACCATCTTGAAAAGCATGTAGCAGAGGCCGGGAGACTTCTGCGGGGTGACCTGGGCCCGGATCTCGACGGTAGCGCCGGGCGGCGTGTCGTCTATCGGCACCTCGGCGATCGTCTGGCACCGGCCGATCTGCTGCGGCGAGTCGAGGCGGCGCAGGCTGTAGCCGTTCCACGGGACGGTCCCGGCGTTCTGAAGCCGCCACACCTTGGTGACGGGTTCGTCGGGGGGCACCCGGGCGCAGTCGATCAGCGTGACGTCCGCGACGAAGACCGCGAGGTCGCCGGCATGCGCGGGAGGGGAGGGGGGAGGGTTGGGGGTGAGGACGGGGCAGTCGGCGGGGCCGGGAACCACGGTGGCCGGGCTGCCGGTCGGTTCGTCGGCCCCGGAACCGGGGTCGCCGGAGAGGGTGAAGAAGGCCGCCGCCCCCGCGCCGAAGACCGCGACCGCGAGCACCGCCTTCGCCGGGGTGGAGAGCCGGGGTCGTATCGGGCCGTCGGAGTTGGCGGGCGCGGTGCGGGAGAGCCGTGGCCGTTCCCGGCCGGGCGGCGGGCTCGCCCGGTCGGTGCTCTGGTCGGACAGAGGTAGGTCCGGAAGGTCGGATTCGGTGGCCCGGAGAGCAGGGGAGCCGCTGGCGGTGACGGGGACGCCGGCGGCGCTCGCTCCCCTGACCGTCCGGTTCGCCTGCTCCCAGCGGGCCCGGTAATCGGCGGGATCCGCGCCGCACGCCTTGATGAACTCGACGGTGGTCTCCCAGCTCGGAAGCCGGTTCCCTTTGGTGGCCTCGTACAGGGTCGTGTGCGAGATCGCCCCGGATCGTCCGGACATCTCGCGGAAAGATGGATTACCGAGTGAGGTGCGAAGGTCCCGTAGGACCGAGGCGAAGTCACGAATTGCCGCCACCCGGGCGTCAATGTCCTCCATCGGGCGAAGTTAACGCGCTTCGAGTCCTCATTCAACACAGATCCTGACTCTCTTCCCAACCGTTCCCCGGGGTTCACAGGGAAGCGGCGGGCCGCCCGCCCCGTCGACACCGCGGGGGTCGCGTGGACACGGCGGGACGGGCGGCCTTCCCCGCGGGAGGGTGGAGCCTCTGCGGGGGTCGCGGCCCGGCTTCCCCGGTCCGCGCCGGTCGGGGAAGCCGGAGATCCGGGGAGGTCGGGGACGGGGCCGGACGAGGCGGGCTCGTGGGGCGGCGGGTCGAGGAGGAACCAGTGGGACTTCCAGCCGCCGGGAAGGCGGGTCCAGCCGTGCTCGGTCGCGAGCATGTCGACGAGCGGGAGGCCGCGGCCCCCTTCGGCGTCGCCGTCGGGCATGCCGGGGGTGTCCGGGCACTCCCGGAGCCGGTCGGCGCAGTCGAAGTAGATCCCGCCGGACAGCGTCGGCCGCGTCGTCGCCCGCAGCGCGTCCCCCTCCGGGCTCGACTTGACCGGGCTCGACTTGCGTTGGTGACGATCTCCGAGACGATCAGCTCCGCCGTCTCGACGAGTTCCTCGGGCAGGCACCACGCCCGGCATGCCACGCCCCACCTCCATAAAGGGTCCAAATCGGACTCCCGGGATTGGGGGCTCGACATGGAACATTTTCGATTGTTGATGTTGTCGTCGGTCTGTATTACCTGTTCTTGCTGCAAGAGTGAGACCTGGCGCGTGCCGTGTCCAACCGTTCCGCAATGCCAAAACAACTCGAACAACCGCTCACAACTTTGGAGGCGGCAGATGGGTGAGTCGACTTATCCCGACCCGGCTGCGTCGCTCTGGTTCGTAGTGGCCCGTGAGCTGCATGAATTCCGCACGGTCCTCGGCCTCACGGGGAGTGAGCTCGGGGCGATTCTGGGTGTCGACAAGGCCGCGGTTTCCAAGATCGAGCACGGCAAACTGCGCCTCAAGCCGAACCAGGCCCGTCTTCTCGATGTCTGGGAACGCTCCGTCCTCACGATGAAGCTCGCGGAAAGCGGCAGGACCCGTCTCGTCAGCCGGGCTCCCGCACTGTCGGCGGGCCGGTGGGAGTTGCTCGTCTTCCATGCCGGTCGTGAGAACTCCGACGACTGGCGGGAGGCCTACGAAACGCACCGGGAGCAAGCCACCGTCGCCCGCGTCTGGGAGCCGGCGTGGGTTCCGGGCCTGATGCAGACGCAGGATTACGCGCGCGAAGTGATCAATGCGGGCTACCCGGAGAACCCTGAAAAACTGCTTCGGGAACGCATGCAAAGGCAGGAGCGCTACCTCGCGGGAAGCCAGCACCTGTGGGCGCTCATCGACGAAGACGTGCTGAGCAAGTTCAGCGGCCATCCGGAGATCATGCGCGCACAGCTCGCACAACTCCTAGAATTCTCAAAGCTGGACAAAATCGGCTTGCGTGTAATTCCCAGTCGAAGCCGCCCGCTTTGGATCCACCATGGTGGGCATTCGCGACTCCAAGCACATCCGGATCGGCCATCTGACCCTGCCCGCGTCCCGATTCCGGGAGTTTCTGGGCGCGGTCAAGGCGAACAGGTACTGACCCCCACTGACAAGGTCCCTCTGCTTTGGGGCCTTGTCCTTTCTGGCGGTGGGCCACGCGCGGTCCCCGGGCCCGGTCGCCTAGGAGGCGGCGGAGGCCGTGAGAAGGGTGCCGAGGGCGGCGCGGGCGGAGGTGAGTTCGGCGATGCGGGCGTCGAGTTCCGCGGCCTGACGGGCGAGGTGGTCTGCGACACAGGTTTGGAGGGCTTCGCCGTCGGGCGTGAAGCAGGGCATGAGGTCGCGGATGACCCTGGTCGGGAGCCCGGCGGCGAGCAGCCCCCGGATCCGCGCGACGGTCTCGGGCGCGTCCGCCTCGTACTGACGGTGCCCGCCGGACGACCGCCGCGACGTCAGCAGTCCCTGTTCCTCGTAGTAACGCAGCAGTCGGACGGCCACGCCCGTCTCCCGCGCCAGCTCCCCGATCCGCACGTGACCCACCCCACATCGAGCGCACTTGAACCTCACATCAATGTCAGATCATACGGTCCGACCATGACGAACAACGCGACCCACCGGCCCGTCACCCTCTACGGCTTCCTCACCCCGAAGCCCGGCAGCGCCGACACCCTCCGCGCCCTCCTCCTCTCCCTCGTCGAACCCTCCCGAACCCACCAGGGCAGCCTCCAGTACCACCTCCACGAACAGGAGGACGGCCGCTTCTTCCTCTACGAGGTCTGGCACTCCCGCGAAGACCTGGACCGCCACAACGCCACCCCCCTCCTCCAGGACGTCCTGGCCCGCATCGCCGACCACCTGGCGTCCCCTCCGGAGTCCTACTTCGCCGACATGCGCAGCCCCCTCCCGGCCTGAGGCGGCGACCGGCCGTGGACGTCAGGCGGCCGGAAAAGAAGTGGACGAGGCGACGGGCGGGCCGGTAGCTTGCACGCGACCGTGACACGGCCCGAGGAGGTGAGACCCATGAACGAGGTACCGATGTGGGTGCTCCCCCTTACCGCCACGGCCGGCGACTGACGCAGGTGTCGCCGGGAGCGCCTCCCTGACAGGGCACTCCCGAAAGGCAACACCATGGACTCTTCGCAGTCGACCGTCCCATCGTTTTCAGGCTCCGGCGCCGATCGAGCGCCGAGGTTCGACGTGATCATCGCCGGGTGCGGGCCGACCGGCGCGATGCTGGCCGCGGAACTGCGGCTGCACGGCGTGCGGGTGCTCGTTCTGGAGAAGGAGACCGAGCCCAAGTCTTTCGTCCGCATCGTCGGCCTGCACATCCGCAGCATCGAGCTGATGGCGATGCGCGGGCTGCTGGACCGCCTCCTCGAACACGGGAGGCGCCGTCCGGCCGCCGGGTTCTTCGCCGGCATCGCCAAACCCGAGCCCGCGGGCCTGGACTCCGCGCACGTCTATCTGCTGGGCCTCCCGCAGCCCGTCATCGAACGCCTCCTCGAAGAGCACGCGATCGGACTCGGCGCGCAGGTCTGGCACGGTCGCGCGCTGGCCGGTCTCGTGCAGGACGACGAGGGCGTGACGGTCGAGCTGGACGACGGGGAACTGCTGCGGGCGCGCTATCTCGTCGGCTGCGACGGCGGGCGCAGCACGGTGCGCAAGCTGCTCGGCGTCGGCTTCCCGGGCGAGCCCTCGCGGAACGAGACGCTGATGGGCGAGATGCGCGTGCGCGCGTCACCGGAGGAGATCGCCGCGAAGACCGCCGCGGTCGGCGCGGCCCACCGGCCGTTCTGGCTCAGGCCCTTCGGCGCGGGCGTCCACGGCGTCGTCGTCCCCGCCGAGGGGGTCGGCGACCGCGCGGAACCGCCCACCCTCGCGGATTTCCAGCGGGCGTTGCGCGCCGTCGCGGGAACCGACTTCGGCGTGCACTCCCCGCGCTGGCTGTCCCGGTTCGGGGACGCCACCCGGCTGGCCGAACGCTACCGCGTCGGGCGGGTGCTGCTGGCCGGCGACGCCGCGCACATCCATCCGCCTGCCGGCGGACAGGGCCTCAACCTGGGCGTGCAGGACGCGGTCAATCTGGGCTGGAAACTTGCCGCGCTGATCCGCGGCCGGGCGCCGGGAACGCTGCTGGACACCTACGAGGCCGAACGCCGACCCGTCGCGGCGGACGTGCTGGACAACACCCGCGCCCAGCTCGAACTGCAGTCCGCCGAACCCGGCGCGCAGGCCGTGCGCAGGCTCCTCACTGAACTGATGGACTTCGCGGAGGTGAACCGCCGCCTGATCGAGAAGATCACCGCCATCGACGTCCGCTACGACTTCGGCGAAGGCCCCGACCTGCTCGGCCGCCGCCTGCGCGACATCGACGTGCGGCAGGGCCGCCTCTACGACCTGCTGCACCGCGGCCGCGGCCTGCTGCTGGACCGGACCGGACGCCTCACTGCGGGCGCCTGGTCGGACCGCGTCGACCACCTCGCGGACCCCACCGCCGCTCTGGACGTCCCGTGCCTCCTCCTGCGCCCTGACGGCCACGTCGCCTGGATCGGCGACGACCAGCGAGACCTGAACCACCACCTCACCCGCTGGTTCGGCGAGCCCATCACCTGATCGCGCTCGGCCGGGCGGACGGCCGGGGCGAGCGCGCCGAGGCGCGTCGCCGTGCACCCCCGCGGCCGGACGGATCGGCCGCGGGGGACAATGGACTCATGCGAGCGATGTGGAAGGGCCAGGTCATCGCCGACAGCGATGACACCGTGATCGTCGAGGGCAACCACTACTTCCCGGTGGAGTCGGTGCGCGCGGAGCTGCGCGCGTCGGACACGCACACGGTCTGCCCCTGGAAGGGAACCGCCTCCTACTACCACGTGGTGGTCGACGGCGAGGTCAACGAGGACGCCGCCTGGTACTACCCCGAGCCTTCCGAGAAGGCGCGGGAGATCCGTGGCCGCGTCGCCTTCTGGAAGGGCGTCCAGGTCGACTAGCCCCGGCACGGCCGCTGAGACGTCGTCCCGACCCGCGACGACCAGACGGCGCGGGTCGGCGACGCGCGCCGGACCCGCGACCGGTTTCGTCGCGGAGCGGGCCCGCCGACGGGTCGCTCCGTGCGCCCCGAGCGCGCTGGGCCGGTGCGCTCGGGATGTGGCGGGGCTTCTCGGCAGGTCACAGATGCAGGGCGATGCCCCGGCGGGCGGCGAAGGAGTCGAAAGTAGGGGCGGGGAGGGCCGCGGCGACGGTTTCGGGGGTGTGGCCGGAAGGATTGTGGAAGTGGACGGTGTCGCCGGGGTGGGCGGTGGCGAGGACGAGGTGGCCGCCGCGGCCGGGGGAGGGGCGGTCGGGGCGGCGGATCTCGACGTGCACCGAGGCGATGACGAGGCGGCCCGCGTCGAGTTCGGCGCGCAGCCTTTGCGGGGTGAGGTCGGTGATGACCTCGGCGGAGAGGCCGTGGTGCTCGGCCGCGTACCCGACGAAGGGCCGGTAGAGCAGCCCGGGGCCGGTCGTGCCGTCGTCGCGCTCCTCGTAGACGCCGTGCGCGAGGGCCCCGGTGCGCAGCTCCCACAGGGTCGGCGCCTGCCCGTCGCGCGCGAGGAGGGCCATGCGCAGACAGGTGAGCCCGCACCACCGCCGCGACCAGATCCCGTAGTCGGCCCGCGTCGGGGCGCCGCTGGCGGCCCAGCCCGGGTCGTCCTCGGCGGGACGCCCGTCGTAGACGATCGAGGCGATCAGCCCCGGCGTGGCGAACTGCGTGAGCGCCGGCACGGCGCGGCGCACGGCCTGCTGGTCGGACAAGGCTCCTGGCCTCCGGTCGCGAGTGTCGACGGCCACCTTACGTCAGCAAGGGCAAGCCCTCGCCCCGCGCCCACGTATGGGAACGCCTAGGAGGCGGCTGCCGATGGTGGAGTTCGACGGGACGGTCGAGGTCGTGGGCGCGCGGGGCCCTGTGCCGTTCCTCGACCACGATCGCGACGACGGGAAGGGCCCCTACCACTGACGTGAGGCGGCCGGGCCCCGCGAGAGGCCCGGCCGGTTCCACCTGTGCTGTTCGCGGACCGTCACAGGTGGGTGAGCCGGGGGGCGGCGCGCTCCGACCGCAGGAGGGCGCCGGCCTCGCGGCCCAGCTCTTTGGCGCTGCCCAGGAGGCCGTCGAGGACCAGGGCGCGTTTGACGTGGTGGTGCAGGGGGTGTTCGGCGGTGAAGCCGATGCCGCCGAGGACCTGCTGGCAATGGCGGGAGGCGGTGAGGGCGGCTTCGCCCGCGGCGGCCTTCGCCAGGAGGGAGGCGAAGTCGTCGGGGCGGGACGTGGCGGCGACCAGGGCGGCCTCGGCGCCGTCGAGGGCGACGAGGGTCTCGGCGAGGCGGTGGCGGACGGCCTGGAAGGAGGCGAGGGGCTTGCCGAACTGGACGCGGTCGAGGACGTGGGCGCGGGCCAGGGCGAGCATCGCGTGGCCCGTGCCGAGCAGCCACCAGCCCAGCGCGCGGCGGCCTGCCGCCAGGGGGACGGGGTCGCTGCCGGAGGCCGTGCGGAGGGGAAGCGCCGGATCGAGGGAGATGCCCGGGACGTCCGTGCGCTCCCACACCACATGGGCGCGCCCCGCATACGGGAGCGTAAGGGTGCCGCCCAACGGTCGCCCGGCCTCGGCGAGGACCACGTCGTTCAGCACCGACGCGTGCGCGCCCGTCTCGCCGAGCAGCCGGAACACCGCGGGAACCGCGACCTCCGGCAGCTCCCGCAGCAGGTCGGGCCAGCCCAGCTCGTCGAGGGCCGCGTCCAGGGCGGCCCCCGAAGCCGACGCCATCGTCTTGCGCAGCGTCTCGGCGAGGAGGTCGCGTTCGGCGGCGTCCATGGCCGTCACTCCTTTCCGAGGTCGAGGAGGCGGCGGGCGATGATGTTGCGCTGGATCTCGGAGGTGCCGCCGTAGATCGTCGCCGCGCGCGAGTACAGGTATTCGGGCTGCCAGGGCGACGAGCCGAGTTCCAGGACGCCCGGCAGGAGGTCCCGCGCGGTGTCGAACAGCCGCTGTTCGGCCGTCGCGAGCAGCACCTTGTCGACCGACGTCTCCGGTCCGAGCTTCGCGCCCGCGCCGAGCCGCTCCTGGGTGGTGTGGGAGCGGCACCGGGCGGTGTGCAGCGCGAGGTAGGCGGCCCCGAGCGCGGCGTCGTCGCGGGCGTCGAGGTCGGCCTGCTCCAGCACCCGGTCGAGCCGGGCGAACAGGTGGGCGATGCGGTGCCAGAAGCAGGTGGACCGCTCGTGCGGGAGCAGGTCCATCGCGAGGCTCCAGCCGTCCCCGGGGTTCCCGAGCATCCGGTCGGCGGGCACCGCGACGTCGTCGAAGAACACCTCGGCGAACTCGTCGACGCCGTGCATGGTGCGCAGCGGCCGGACGGTGATGCCGGGGGAGTCCATGTCGACGAAGAACGCGGTGATCCCCGCGTGGCCGGGCGCGGTCCGCGTCAGCAGCACGCAGCGCTGGGAGAACTGCGCGAGGCTGGTCCACACCTTCTGCCCGCTGACGATCCAGTGGTCGCCCCGCGGGACGGCCTTCGTCGTCAGGGAGGCGAGGTCGCTCCCGGATCCGGGCTCGGAGAAGCCCTGGCACCACTGCTCCCGCCCGCTGAGCAGAAGCGGCACCATCTCGGCCGCGAGCGCGGGCTTGGCGTAGGAGATCAGCGTCGGCACGAGCACTTCGACCATCGAGTAGATGCCCGGCGCGGCGAGCCCCCTCGTGGCGACCTCCTCGCCGAGCACGGCCCGCAGGACGGCCGGGCCCCCGAGCCCGCCGACGAGTTCGGGCCACCCGTGCCGCATCCAGCCGGCGTCGAACAGCTCCCGGCGGACGCGGGCGAGCTGGGCGACCTCGGCTTCGAGCGAGTGGTCGGGGCCGGGCGCGAGGTCGTTCTCCGTCAGCCAGGCGCGCAGCCCCGACCGGAACTCCGCGACGTTCACCCGAGGGATTCCTTGTAGGCGTGCGGGATGCCGTGGTCGTGGTCCCCGTTGCGTCGGATGAAGGTCATCGAGCGGGTCGCGAGCCGCCAGCCGTCGGCGGTGCGCCGGTAGGTGTCGGAGTAGTACCCGATCCGCATGTGGTGGTTGGTGTGGTCGATGAACGCGAGCGGCTGGGTGCCGCTCGCGGCGTCGCCGTCGATCTCGACGAGGGCCGTGCCGGTGAGGAACAGGCCCTTGGGGGCGGCGGCGACGAGGTCGGGGAACTCGGTGAGCGGGTAGGTGTCGCCGAACGCGCTGTAGGTGCCGTCGGGGGTGAACACCGAGACGAGGCCCTCGATGTCGCCCCGGGTGATGGTCACCGCGTACTTGGCGAGCAGCTGGTGGATCGCGACGAGGTCCTCGGTGACCGAGGGGGATTCAGCCGGCAAAGACCTTCCCTCCCTTCATGACGAACTTGACGTGCTGGGTGACGGAGATGTCGGCCAGCGGGTCTCCGGGGACGCCGATGATGTCGGCGAGCAGCCCTGGCGCCAGCCGTCCCCGGTCGGTGACCCCGATCAGTTCCGCCGCGTTGACGGTCGCGGCCCGCAGCACCGCGAGCTCCGACATGCCGCGCGTGGTGAGCGCGACGAGTTCGGCGGCGTTCTTGCCGTGCGGGATGGCGGGCGCGTCGGTGCCGACCGCGATCTTCACGCCCGCCTCGATGGCCGCCCGCACGGACTCCCGCGCGCGCGGGAACATCTCGGCGGCCTTCGCCTTCAGCTCGGGCGCGGCCTTGGAGACGTCCATGCCGTCCGCGAGGAACGTCGTCGGCACCAGCCAGGTGCCGTGCTCCAGCATCAGCTTGATCGTCTCGTCGTCGATGAGGAAGCCGTGCTCGATGCAGTCGATCCCGGCGAGGACCGCGTTCTTGACCGCGCCCGCGCCGTGCGTGTGCGCGGCGACCTTGAGCCCGCGCCGGTGCGCCTCGTCGACGATCGCGCGCAGTTCCTCGTCGGAGTAGTGCTGCGCGCCCGGCAGGCCGGTGTGCGACATGACGCCGCCGGAGCAGCACACCTTGATGAGCTGCGCTCCGTGCTTGATCTGATACCGGACGGCCTTGCGCACCTCGTCGACGCCGTTGGCGATGCCCTCCTCCAGGGTGAGGGGCATGATGCCGGGCGCGAACGCGGCGAACATCGTCGGGTCGAGGTGCCCGCCGGTCGGGGTGATGGCGTGCCCGGCCGGGACGATGCGGGGCCCGTCGATCCAGCCCGCGTCGATCGCCTTGGCGAGGGCGACGTCCAGCAGGTAGCCGCCGGTCTTGACGAACAGGCCGAGGTTGCGGACCGTCGTGAAGCCCGCGCGCAGGGTGCGCCGCGCGTTCCCGACGGCCCGCAGCATCCGCAGCGGCGGGTCGTCCTGGACGGGCGAGTACGCGACGGTCTCGCCGCGCCCGCCCATCAGCAGGTTGACCTCCATGTCCATGAGCCCCGGCAGCAGGATCAGATCGCCGAGGTCGATGACCTCGCCTTCCGGCGCGCCCCCGATCCCGGCGATCCGGTCGCCGTCGACCCGGATGATCCCGGGCCGCACGATCTCGCCGGAGTCGAGATCGAGCAGCCCGGCGGCCTTCAGCGTGAGCATCAGAAGCCCGGTTCCACGAGGAGGTCGAGGTAGGCCGCGCCGCTGTCCGGCACGCGCGCCTGGCTCCAGCACTCGACGGGGAACGACACCATGACGAGGGACTGGAGCAGATGCATCAGAGTCCGGACGTCGTCGGGCAGGTCGTTGAAGTCGTACTTGTCGCAGTGGTCCATCGCGGCTTCGAGACGGGGCATGGCCGCGTCGTAGAGCGCCTGCATCTCGTCCATCGTGGAGGCGAGGCGCTTGGCGTAGCGCTCGGGCTCGGTCGCGAGCGCCCAGTCGGCGGTGAAGCGCTCCAGATCGGCGAACTCAGCGGGCAGCGGCATCGCGGTACTCCTCGACCTTGTCGGCGACGACCTTGTGCAGGTGGCGGAGCAGCAGCTCCTGGTCGCACAGCGGGAATTCGGTGACGGTCCTGGTGGCGATCATCGTCTGGGTCGCCTCCAGGGTGTTGGCGTCCTGCAGCGCGTACTCCTTGAACGTGACCGCGGCCAGCTCCTGGGCGAGGCGCTCGCGGGCGTTCTTCGGCGGCACGAAGTACAGGTTCGCCTCGAAGACGTGCCGGTCCACGGCGGTCGGCCAGTAGTGGTAGGTGAGGTACCAGCCGGGCGCCCAGAACAGCAGGGTGAAGTTGGGGAAGAACTCGAACGAGTCGGTGCCCCACGCGCGGTGCTTGGCCGGGTTGATGCCGCGCGGCAGCTCCCCGGGCTCCAGGCCCTCGATCGCCGGCCGGTCCCACGGGCCGAACAGGCCGCTGCGCAGGATGCGCTCGATCGGCTTCACCATGTTCGGGTCCTTCGGGGGGGCCATGCCGCCCCAGGAGGAGATCATCGAGTGCGGGCTGAACAGCTCGTAGTGCAGCGCCTCGAAGCCGTAGCCGAGGAGCTTGTCCGCTTCGTCCTTCGTCGCCTGCTTCTGGTGCAGGACGGGCGCGTGGTAGAACTCGGCGAACGCGTCGATGAACAGCTTCCAGTTGGAGCCGATCTCGGCCTTGTAGGTGTAGACCTCGGTCATCTCGTGGAACGGGTAGCCCTCAAGGCCCGTCGCCATCTCGCCGAGGTACTCCGTGAGGGTCTCCTGCGGGTCGAGGTTCACGAAGATGAACCCCTCCCAGACGTCGCAGGCCACCTCCTTCAGCCCGAAGTCCTTCTTGTCCAGGTCGAAGAACTCGCCTTCCTGCTGGACGAAGGTCAGCTCCCCTTCGAGGCTGTAGCGCCACGCGTGGTACTTGCAGGTGAACTGCCGGCAGGTGCCGGAGACCTCCTCGTTGGGGTAGTCGTTCCACACCAGTTTGTTGCCGCGGTGGCGGCAGACATTGTGGAAGGCCCGCACCTTCTTGTCGGCGCCCCGCACGATGATGAGGGACGTCCCGGCGGCGGCCAGCTCCTTGGTGAAGTAGTTCCCGGTGCGCGGGATCCGCTCGACCCTGCCGACGTTGAGCCACGTCCGCTTGAAGATCGCCGCGCGCTCGTCCTCGTAGAAGGCGGGGTCGATCGAGTCGGTGTAGTCGACGGGCGCGGTGCCGAGCTCGGGGTACTGCTCCGTCCAGCTCCCCGCCGGGGGCTTGGCGAAATGGGCCACGTTGATTGACCTTTCGTGCGCGTTCAGTGGTGGATGTCGGGGTCCAGGCCGAAGGTGTTGAACGCCATGGCCAGAAGGCAGTAGGCGCCGATGGTGAAGACCAGGTCCATGAGCTGGTGCTCCGAGAGGTGCGCGCCGAGGGCGCTCCACGTCGCGTCGCTCAGGTTCGAGGTGTCGTCGAGTTCGTCGACCGCCCGCAGGACCGCGGCGTCGAGCGGGTCGGCGGCCTCGCCGCGCCCTGCCGCGTCGATCTCCTCCTGCGTGAGGCCGTTCTCCAGCGCGAGCTGGGTGTGGTGCACCCACTCGAACGCGCAGTCACGGCGGCGGGCGACGCGCAGGATCGCGAGTTCGCGCAGCCGCGCGGGCAGCGTGGAGTGGATCAGCAGGTGGGTGTTGAAGGTCAGGAACCGCCGCGCGAGCGCGGGGTGCCGCACGAGCTGGGCGAGGGCGGCGCCGACGTCGGCGCGTTCGCGCCGGCCCTCGGGCATCAGGTAGGAGACCGCCTTGCGCTCCTGGTCGCCCCACTCTTCGGCCGTGATCGGCGGAAGGCGCGTCATGGTTCCTCCCTCTCGGTTAGGAGAATGGCGTTCTCATCTTCGAGCACCAGATTTCCACGGTTTGGGTCCCCGAGTCAATGCGACGGCAGGAGTCATCCGCGACGAGCTGGGGAAGAACCCTTGCCAGACTGAATGGTTGATTCTCTTTGAGCGAGAAGCTAGTTTCCTCTCACCGGTAGGAGTGTGATCCACCGAACACCCCGCACGCGGACAGCGACCCGCGTGAACCCAGGCGCAGGCCGGGAGCAGTACGAGGAGGAGACCCCGTTGAAACCGCATGAGACCAGCGCCGCCCGCCGAAGAGCGGCCTCGGACACCCCGTGATCGACGAGCTTCTGATCTTCGGGGTCGTCGGGCTGAGCACCGCCGCGATCTACGCGGTCATCGGCAGCGGCCTGGTGCTCACCTACACCACCACGGGCGTCTTCAACTTCGCGCACGGCGCCGCAGGCATGCTCTCGGCCTTCGCCTACTGGCAGCTGTCCGAAGGCTGGGGCCTGCCCGTCCCGCTCGCCCTCGCCGTCGTGCTGCTCGTGCTCGCGCCGCTCTTCGGACTGGCGGTGGAGAAGTTCGTGCTCCGCCCCGTCCAGGGGCTCGGCGAGGCCGAACGGCTGGTCATGACCGTCGCGCTGCTCAGCGGGCTCATCGCCGCGGCGCGCTGGATCTGGGACCCCAACGAGCCCCGGCCCCTGCCGACGTTCTTCGCCGACGCCGACCCGATCCGCCTCGGGCCCGCCACCGTCACCTGGCACCAGGCGATCACCATGATCGTGGCGATCGCCGTCGCCGTCGGCCTGCGCGTCCTGATGTTCCGGACGCGGGTCGGCGCGGAGATGCGCGCGACCGTCGACGACCGCGCGCTCGTCGGCCTCACCGGCGCCGACCCGCTGCGCGCGGGCCGGGTCGCGTGGGTCCTCGGCACGCAGCTCGCGGCGGTCGGCGGCATCCTCATCGCGCCGACCGTCGCGCTGGACGCCGTCCAGCTCTCCCTGCTGATCGTCAGCGCCTACGCGGCGGCCATCTTCGGACGGCTGCGCAGCCTCCCGCTGACGTTCCTCGGCGCGGTCGTCGTCGGCTGCTCCGAGAGCTACCTGACGGGGTTCCTCCCGCAGAACGACTACCTGCCCGGACTGCGGCTCGCCGCGCCCGCCCTGCTGCTGTTCCTCGCCCTACTGGTCTTTCCGCAGCGGCGGCTGCACGGCGGCGACAAGCGGGCCCGGCGCGTCCCTGAACCCGGCATGCGCGGCACGCTGGTGTTCGCGGCGGTCGTCGTGGCCTTCGGCGTGGTCCTCGCGACGGTGCTCAGCCCCTCCGAGCTCGTCAGCTACGGGCCGATGTTCTCGCTCGGCATCGTCGCGCTCTCCTTCGTGCCGCTGGCCGGCTACGCGGGCCAGATCTCGCTCTGCCAGCTCAGCATGGCCGGGATCGGCGCCGTCGTCTGGGCGCACGCGGGAGCCGACGGGCAGCCTTGGGCGCTGCTCGTCGCGGTCGCCGTAGCGGCGCTGGCCGGGGCGCTCGTCGCGATCCCCGCGCTGCGGCTCTCCGGCGTGTACCTGGCGCTCGGCACCGCGGCGTTCGCGGTCGTGCTCGACCGGTGGATCTTCTCGCTGCCCGCGTTCGACGTGCTCGGCGTCCGGATCGCCTTCTTCGACCAGGGCGCGGTGGACGTCGCGGGGCCGACCCTCTTCGGCTTCACGCTCGACACCGAGGCCGAACTGCTCGTGCTCGCCGCGGTCGCGCTCGGCCTCGCGTCGATCGGCGTCGCGGCGCTGCGCCGCGGCAGGTTCGGGCGGCGGCTCATCGCACTGCGCGACAGCGAGGCCGCCTACGCCACGCTCGGCGGCAACCTGCTGGCCGCCAGGGTCGGCGTGTTCGCGCTGTCGGCGGGCATCGCCGGGTTCGGCGGCGCCCTCTACGGGATGCAGCAGCGGGCCGTCACGCCCGAGCAGTTCAGCTTCATCGCCGGGCTGCCGCTGTTCCTCGTCGCCGTCATCGGCGGACTCGGCTCCGTCGGGGCGGGGCTGTTCACCGGCGTCGCCTTCCTCGGTCCCGCGCACGGCCTGGCGCTGCTCGGGCCGTGGGCGTCGAACGTGCTGTCGCTGCTGCCGAGCCTCGCCGGCCTCGGCCTGGCGCGCAGCCCCGACGGCATCATCGGCGGGTTCCGCAGCCAGTGGGGGCCGCTCGGCCGCGACAGGCTGGTGCTGCCGCTGCTGGTGGCCGCGCTCGCCGGCGCGTGGGCGCTGCGCCTCGCCGAGGTGATCGGCGGCTGGGCCCTGACCGGCCTCTGCGTCGTCGCCGCGGTCGCGCTGCGCACCTGGGCCGCCGCGCGCGAGACCGCGCGCAGCGCGCCCGCCACCCCGGAGATCCCCGTCGAATGGTGGGGGCTGCGCCGCGAGTGGCGCGGCGAGGACGAGGAGGTGTTGGCCCGTGGCGTCGCTGGAGGTTAGCGGGGTGACCGTCGTGTTCGGCGGCCACCGCGCGCTTGACGGAGTCGCCCTGACGGCCGAGGAAGGCCACGTCACCGGCCTCATCGGACCGAACGGGGCGGGCAAGAGCACCCTTTTCGACGTCGTGTCGGGGCTGCGCAGGCCGTCGGCGGGGCGGGTCTCGCTCGGCGGGAAGGACGTGACCCGGCTGGGCCCGGCGCAACGGGCGCGGCGCGGGCTCGCCCGGACCTTCCAGCGGCTTGAGCTCTTCAACCGGCTCAGCGTCCGGGACAACCTGCGCGTCGCCGCCGAACTCGGGCCGGAGAAGCGCAGGGCCGACGCCGCGGTCACCGCCATCATCGACCGGCTCGGCTTGCGCGCCGTCGCCGGCGACCAGGTGGACGCCCTCCCGACCGGGCTCGCCCGGCTCGTCGAGGTCGGCAGGGCGCTCGCGGTGCGGCCGTCCCTGCTCCTGCTGGACGAGCCCGCCGCCGGACAGGACGCCGAGGAGACCGACCGGTTCGCTGCCCTCCTGCGCTCGGTCGCCGCCGACGGGACCGCCGTCGTCCTCGTCGAGCACGACATGGGCCTCGTCATGTCCGTCTGCGACCGGGTCCACGTGCTGGACCTCGGCAAGATCATCGCGTTCGGCACCCCCGACGAGGTCCGCGCGAACGAACTGGTACTCGCCGCCTACCTGGGGGACGCATGAGCGCGTTGCTGGAGTTGCGCGGCGTCCGCGCGGCCTACGACCGGATCACGGTCCTGCACGGGGTCGACCTCGCCGTCGGCCCCGGCCAGGTGGTCGCGCTGCTCGGGCCCAACGGGGCGGGCAAGACGACCACGCTCAAAGTGGCCGCCGGAATCCACCCGGCGGCCTCCGGGCGGCTCGTCCTCGGCGGCAGGGACGTCACCGGGGCGGCCCCGCGCGACCTCGCCAAGGCCGGGCTCTGCCTCATCCCGGAGGGCAGGGGCGTGTTCCCGAACCTCTCCGTCCGGGACAACCTCCTGATGATGACCTTCACCGGGCGGCCCCGGGAGGAGATCGAGGAGATCGCCTTCCACCGCTTCCCCGTGCTGGCGAAGCGGGCCGGACAGACCGCCGGGACCCTCTCCGGCGGCGAGCAGCAGATGCTCGCCCTCGCCCGCGGCCTCGCCACCGACCCGGCCGTGCTCCTGCTGGACGAGCTGTCGATGGGCCTCGCGCCCCTCGTCGTCGCCCGGCTCTACGAGCAGGTCGCCGAGATCGCCGCCTCGGGCGTCGCGGTGCTCGTCGTCGAGCAGTTCGCCGCCGCCGTCCTCGGCATCGCCGACCACGCCGCGGTCCTCGTGCGCGGCCGCATCGAACGGCAGGGCAGCCCCGACGACGAGCTGCGCGCCGAACTCTCGTCCCTCTACCTGGGGAGTGCCTCATGACCACAGCACCGACACCCGACACCGCTCCCGCCGCGCCGTCGGCGGACCCCGGATCGCGCGCCGATCGCTTCGCCCGCGAGATGGCCGAGCTGAAGATCCCCGACCCCGCAGCGGGCCGCGCCGCCCTCTGGCTGCGCACGGGAGGCGTCCTGATGGCCCTCGGGGTCGCCCTCGGCGTCGTCGCCTACTTCCTCGCGCACGGCACCACCGACCCGCTCGCCCAGCGCGACGCCCTCGCCCTCGGGCTGCTCGGCGTCTCCTCGGCCGTCGTCGGCTCCGCCCTCTTCCTGCGCTACTCCCTGACCGGATTCCTGCGGTTCTGGATGGCCCGGCAGTCCTTCGACCTGGCCCGGCTCACCGAAAGCCTGCACGGCCCCCGCGACTGAAGGAGAACCACGTTGACAGCACCGCGCAACGGCGAACAGCTCGCCAGCACCGTCTGCGCCACCCGGGTGGTCGTCGTACGGGCCCCCGCGGGCGCGTCCGGTGTGCTGGCCTGCGGCGGCAGCCCCATGGTCCCCGCGGCGTCGGCCCCGCCCGCGCCGCCCACACCGGCGGGCGAGGCGGTGACGTTGCTCGGCAAGCGCTACACCGACGCCGCCGAGACCCTCGAACTGCTCTGCACGTCCGCAGGGACGGGCGAGCTGACGTACGACGGCGCGCCCCTCTCCCTGAAGGCCGCCAAGCCACTTCCCGCCTCGGACTGAAAGGACAAAGGCCATGAACCGCGACGACATGATCCTCATCAGCGTCGACGACCACATCATCGAACCGCCCGACATGTTCGTGAACCACCTTCCGGCGAAGTACAAGGACGACGCTCCCCAGCTCGTCCACCGCGAAGACGGCACCGACGTGTGGACGTTCCGCGACACCGTCATCCCCAACGCGGCGCTCAACGCCGTCGCGGGCCGCCCGAAGACCGAGTACGGCATGGAGCCGCAGGGACTCGACGAGATCCGGCCCGGCTGCTACGACGTGCACGAACGCGTCAAGGACATGAACGCGGGCGGCATCCTCGCGTCGATGAACTTCCCGTCATTCCCCGGATTCGCCGCGCGCCTGTTCGCCACCGAGGACGCCGACTTCTCCATGGCCCTGGTGCGCGCCTACAACGACTGGCACATCGACGAGTGGTGCGGCGCCCACCCCGGCCGCTTCATCCCGATGGCGCTGCCCGCGATCTGGGACCCGCAGCTGTGCGCCGAGGAGGTCCGCCGCGTCGCCGCGAAGGGCTGCCACTCCCTCACCTTCACCGAGAACCCGGCCGCGCTCGGCTACCCGAGCTTCCACAGCGAGCACTGGGACCCGTTGTGGCAGGCCCTCACCGACACCGGCACGATCCTCAACGTGCACATCGGCTCGTCCGGCCGCCTGACGATCCCGGCCGTGGACTGCCCGCCGGACGTGATGATCACGCTCCAGCCGATGAACATCGTCTCCGCCGCGGCCGACCTGCTGTGGTCGCGCGTCATCAAGCAGTTCCCGACCATCAAGATCGCGCTGTCCGAGGGCGGCACGGGCTGGATCCCCTACTTCCTGGAGCGCCTCGACCGCACCTACGAGATGCACTCCACGTGGACGCTCCAGGACTTCGGCGGGCGGCTGCCGTCGGAGGTGTTCCGCGAGCACTTCCTCACCTGTTTCATCAGCGACCCGCTCGGCGTCCGGCTCCGCCACGACATCGGCATCGACAACATCTGCTGGGAGGCCGACTACCCGCACAGCGACTCGATGTGGCCGAACGCACCCGAGGAGCTGCACGAGGTCCTCACCAAGTACGAGGTGCCGGACGACGAGATCAACAAGATGA
The DNA here is from genome assembly GCF_054783995.1 of Actinocorallia aurea. NCBI lineage: Bacteria > Bacillati > Actinomycetota > Actinomycetes > Streptosporangiales > Thermomonosporaceae > Actinocorallia > Actinocorallia aurea. The sequence goes on along the minus strand of NZ_BAAGPQ010000011.1, from coordinate 16,763 downwards.
CCCACGAGAACGCGATGCGCTGGTACCGGTTCGAGCCGTTCGCGCACGTCCCGCGCGAGCAGGCGACCGTCGGCGCGCTGCGGGCCGCCTCCTTGGGGCACGACGTGTCGATCCAGTCGCGCAGCCACCGGATCGTCGCGCCCGAGGAGAAGCTGGAGGGCTTCCGCCAGCGCGCCCGCGCCGCGGCCGCCCGCGCCGCCCAGTGACGCCGGAGTCTCCGCAGGGGCCGGCGCGGTCCGCGTCGGCCTCAGGACCGAAAGAAGGTGACCCTTGGACTTCGAGCTGACCGCCGAGCAGAACCTGTTCCGCCAGACGCTCCGCGACTTCGCCGAGAAGGAGATCATGCCGGTCGCCTCCGAGTGGGAGCGCACCGGAAGGTACCCGGCCGAGTTCGTCGAGAAGTTCCGCGAGATGGGGCTTTTCGGGCTTAACGTCCCCGAGGAGTACGGGGGACTCGGCGCCGACCGGGTGTCCTACGCGCTCGCGTTCGAGGAGATCGCCCGGGCGTGGCTCGGCGCGGCAGGGCTCTTCGGGCCGCACTCCGTCGCGTGCTGGATGGTGTCGCGGAACGGGACCGGCGAGCAGAAGGCGCGGTTCCTGCCCCGGATGGCGTCGGGCGAACTCCGCTCGGGGCTCGGGCTGACCGAACCTGGCGCGGGCACCGACCTGCAGGGCATCGTCACGACCGCCGTGCGCGACGGCGACCACTACGTCGTGAACGGGGCGAAGACCTGGATCACGAACGCGCGGGTCGCCGGGATGCTGCCGATCCTCGTCAAGACCGGGGCGGTGAGCGGCGGGCACGAGGCCATGTCCGTGCTGCTCGTCGAGACCGACACGCCCGGGTTCACCGTCACGCGGGACCTGCCGAAACTCGGGTACAAGGGGCCCGAGACGTGCGAACTCGTCCTGGAGAACGTGCGCGTCCCCGCGGCGAACCTGCTCGGCGGGGAGGAGGGGCACGGGCTCCAGCACGTGCTCGGATCGCTGGAGATCGGGCGGATCAACATCTCCGCGCGGGCCGTCGGCGTCGCGCAGGCCGCCTACGAGGCGGCGCTGAACTACGCGCGGGAGCGCGAGGCGTTCGGCAGGCCGATCGCGAACTTCCAGGCGATCCAGCTCAAACTCGCCGACATGGCCACCGAGATCCAGGCCGCGCGGCTGCTCGCCTACTGGGCGGCGTGCCGCTCCGAGGCGACGGGCGGGCGCGTCGACCTGGAAGCGGGCATGTCCAAGATGTACGCCTCCGAGGTGGCGATCAAGTGCGCGCTGGAATCCATGCGGATCCACGGCGGGTACGGGTACTCGGCGGAGTTCGTCGTCGAACGGCTCTACCGCGACGCGCCGCTCATGGCGATCGGGGAGGGCACCAACGACGTCCAGCGGCTCATCATCGCCAAGTCGCTGGTGTCCGGAAAGGGACGCCTCGGCTGGTGAACGGCAGGTGAGGGATTAGCCTCGGTCCTATGCTGAGCGGCTGCCCAGTTTTTACGCCCCTGTGAGCCTTGTCACAGGGGCGTAACCAACCTAGTGTGTGTTCAGTAGGTTGGTTCGAAAGGGGCCGGTCGGTGCAACAGGACAGAACTTCTGCCGCTTCCGCCGCCGACCCGCGCCCCTACGCCGCCCTCCTCGCCAAGGGCGAGGACAGGCGGCAGAGGATCCTCGCGGTCGCCCAGCGGCTGCTGCGGCGCCAAGGCTGGCGCAGCACCACGCTCGCCCAGATCGGCCGCGAAGCCGGGATCAGCACCGCGGGCGTCCTGCACCACTTCGAGTCCAAGGAGCAGCTGCTCCACGCGATCCTCGACGCCCGCGACGCGGACGACGAGTCGCACGCGGACTACATGTCGGGCGACCTCGTCGAAGAACTCGGCAAACTCGCCGAGCGCTTCCAGCGGTCACCCGACCTCGTGGGGCTGTTCGCCGTGCTGCGCATGGAGAACATCGACCCCGACGCCCCTCTGCACCACCGGTTCCGCAGCAGGCACCGCGTCGCCCTGGAGACCGTGTCCGCCTTCATCCGGGACGGCCAGCGCTCCGGCAAGTACCGGACCGAGGTGGACCCGGCCGTCCTGGCCGCCGAGATAGTCGCCTTCATCAACGGGATAGAGACAACATGGCTGCTCGACCCTTCGCTTCCCCTGAACGAGGTCTTCAGGGAGTACGTTGCGTCACTCGACCGGCGACTCGCCCCAAGGTCGGACGCGTCCTGAGGCCCCGGCTGTTCATCGCCGCCTCCAGCACCGACGAGGCGGTGCGCTCGGCCGGAGGCTGGCTGTTCGACTGCGTCATGGCGGGCTGGGACGTCACCGTCCTCACCCCGGGCAAGGCCGACCCCACGGCCCTGCGCATCCTCGGGGCCCGCCCCGGCGACCTGGAGGCCGCGATCCTCCGCTCGGTCCCCGGCCCCCGCCCCGCCGCCGTCGCCGTCGAGGCCCACCTCTGCGAACTGGAACCGCGCGTGGGCTCCCTCCTGCGCAAGGCCATCGACACCTCCACGACGGACATCCGCGTCTGGGGCCCGGCCCATCCCCCCACCTTCCCCGACGCCATCACCCCCGTCCGCCACCACCTCAGCACCGCGGCCCGAGCCTTCAAAACCCACGCCCTGGCCACCCTCCCGGCGGCCCCCACCCCCCACGTCTCCCTGACCGAGACCTTCCACCGGGCCCCCGCCCCAGCCCGCCCCTGACGTTTTCGGGGCGCGCCCCACCCCCAGAGCGCGCCCCCCTTCGCCTCATCGCCTTCGCAGCAGCCACCGCAGCCCGACGGCCTGCAACGCCCCCGCCCCCAGCACCAGCACCGCGTTCACCAGAGTCCACGGGGTGGTGAGGAACAGCGTGACCGGAACCGACGCGGGCGCCGCCGCGACGATGAGCCAGACGAACCCGAGCTTGTGCTCGTCGCCGTCCCACCCGCCCATGCCGTACCCGACGACCCCGACGGCGAACGCCGCGACCACGCACAGGAAGTAGCAGACGGGGACGAGGTCGCTGACCTTCTTCGTGCTACTCACACACGACGCCGTCGCCGTCCCGGTCGGTGTACCAGGCGTATTCGGGGTCGGTGCCCTCGTAGTAGGGGCCGTAGCCGGCGGCGGTGGCCTCGGCGCAGGTGTCGAACTTGGGGTCGTTGCCGGCCGGGGGCTTGGGCTTGGTCTTCTTCCAGGTCTTGGAGAGGACCTTGGTGCCCTGGGCGTCGCGGAGGGTCGCGGTGTCGCCCGAGTTGTTCCAGATGTACCAGCCGCGCTGCATGTAGAGGTGCATCGCGGAGTTCTTCCCCTTACCCGTGTGGACGGTGACGGACCTGCCCGCCTTCAGGGTGAACGCGGGGAACTTGTAGACGTGGTTCTGCGCGTCGCGCAGCGTCCAGTTCTTGAGCTTCACCGCCTTGCCGCCCGCGTTCTTGAGGACGACGTACTCCTTGTTGAGGTGGGCGTTCCCCCCGTTGTCCGCCCCCGGCGCGTCGTACTGGATCTTGCCGAACCTCAGCGTCGGCTTCGCCGCCGCCGACGCGGTGGTCCCCGTGCCCGCGAGGACCAACGCGATGGCCGCCAACACGGCTGCTACCCGAACAGAACGCACAAACGCTCCCTAGCTGAGAAAAACCGGAACGCCAATCTAGACCACCCCCACTCGCCTCGCCCGAGAATCCCACAAACCGGTCACCCTCCGCAGGCGGCTCCCGACACCTACCGGGCCGGGCGCGGTGGAGGCCGCGCGAAGGCCGAGGGACGCCTCCGCGGCAGAGCCGGGCCGCCGGTCCGGATCCTTGTCGAGAAGAGACATGATGACCGTGTCGATGCGGACCGAGACCCCTGCCCGATGGACGCTCGGCGGCTCGGGGACCCGCGTCAGGATCATGCCGAAAAGCGGGAGCAGAGCATCGGCGCGAAACACCGGTCGCCCGGTGAGCAGGTGATAGAGACTCGCGCCGAGCGCGTACAGATCGGCGCGGTGGTCGGCCCCCTTTCCGTTGAACTGTTCGGGGGCCATGTAGGCGGGAGTGCCCAACAGCGCCTCGTCGGCGGTCAGCCCGACGGTGACGTCCTGGATCCGCGCGATGCCGAAGTCGCAGATCTTGACGATGCCGTCGGTCCCGAGCATGAGGTTGGCCGGCTTGATGTCACGGTGCACGATGCCCGCGTCGTGAGCGGCGGCGAGACCGTCGCAGACCTGCATCCCGTACTCCAGGACGTCTCTGATCGGCAACCCGCCGGGGCGGTCCCGCAGCAGCGACTTGAGGTCGCGGCCGTCGACGAACTCCTGGACCAGGAACGGAGAGATCCGCTCCACGCCGTCAACGCTCTCCCAGTGGTCGCCCAGATCATGGACCGCGGTGATGGTGCGGTGGTTCAGCTGCGCCGCGGCTTCGCCCTCCCGCCGGAACCGCGCCAGCGCCAGCTCGCCCTCCGGATCGTCGTCCCGGAGGCCGGCCAGGAGCACCTTGACCGCCACCCGGCGGCGCAGCGTCTCATCGGTCCCCTGCCAGACCTGTCCCATTCCGCCGCGGCCCAAGAGCTGCTCCAAACGATAACGACCGGCGAGCAGATCACCTGCCTTCACTCCGATCACCCGCTCCCGTTCCGGCCTCCCCGCGACCTACTGCCAGTAGCCTTCGACCACCGAGACGGACCTGGCGGCGGCCTCGTCGGGATCCGCACCGAAGTCCCGCCTCGCCCTGCGCTGCCGGAGGAGGTCCCAGCACTGATCCAGCTGCGCCTCGACCGTGTGCAACTCCCGGTTCTCGGTCCGCTCGTTCAGGGAGCCTTCGGTTCGTTGCCTTCGCAACTCGTGCTCCCGCTCGACCAGCGCGGTGATCCGTTCCAGGATGGTGTCGTCGTTCACCGGTCCTCCTCCGCCCGCTCTGGCTTCGATGAGCCGGACGTTGGATTCTGCGCGGCGGCGAGCAGCCCGCGGAGCAGGTCGTTCTCGGCCTGGAGCGCCTCGATGCGGTCTCGGAGAGGGCGCAGCACCGGGGCCAGCTCCTCGGCCGTGTAGCGCGGAGTGATGTGCTGCGGGCAGTTCCAGTCGAACGCGGTGACCTCGATCCGCACCTCGCGTTCGACGACCGCGCGGTAGCCGGAGACCGCGGAGGCGCTCGCCGACGGCCCCTCGCCGCGTACGTCGGTGATGGTGGCGACTCCGAACAGCTTGAGGCGCAGCCGTCGGGCGTAGTCCACGAAGATGAGGGAGACGCGTGGGTCGTGCACCATGTTTCCGGTACTGATGTACTGGCGATTGCCGCGGAAGTCGGCCCACGCCAGCGTGTGCGCGTCCGGAGCGGTGACGAATCCCGGCGGTCCTCCGCGGAACTGGACGTACGGTCGGCCGTCGGCGGCGACGGTCGCCAGATAGAAGCCGTCCCGCCCGGTGATGAAGTCCTGTTCGTCGTGGCCCAGGGGGTCACCGGCCTGATCGGGTCCGCCGCTCGGAGCCGGGTCCGTCCCGTCCGTCACCGCGGCTCCCGAGGAGCCCCGGCCGGCGAGGCGCCGCTCCGCTCGGTGGAGGGCGGTCCTGCTCCCGTACTGTTCCTGAGCCTTCAGGACCGGCTCGGTGAATGCGATCGAATGGTAGTTGCGGCTCATCTTTTTTCCTCCGTCGGAGCGTGCCTCGTGCAGGGTCCGGCGCGATCGTCGCGCCTCCCGCCCGGCCGTCCGCGTGCACGCGGATGGCCGGGACGGTCAGGGGCTGCGTCGGCTACCCGGCCGGCGTCGACCGGTCGGCCTCGACGATCAGCTCCTCGACGGCGCGCGGGTCGGTGATCATGGACAGGTGTCCCGCCTCGACGGCGGTGATCTCGGCCCCCGCGTTCTCGGCCATCGCACGCTGCAAGGCGGCGGGGACGATGTGGTCACGGGTGCCGATCAGGGAGAAACTCGGCAGCGACTTCCAGGCCGGTGCACCGGACTCGGCCGTGAGCGCGCTGAGGGTGACGGGCCGCTGGGTCGCGGCCATCACCGCGGCGTCACGCGCCGGGATCCCGTTCGCGATGGCGCCGGGCAGCGCGCTCTGCTTCAGGAAGAGGTCGTAGTCGCCGTCCGGAGCTCCTGGGTACCGCGAGAAGTCGAACAGATCGGCCGGGTCGAGATGGTGGTCGGGGTCCAGCAGCCCGAGGACGCTGTCACCCTCGTCGGGAACGAACGCGTTGACGTAGACCAGGGCTTCGACGTCCCGGTCCGACCCGGCGGCGTTCGTGATGACCGCCCCTCCGTAGGAGTGGCCGACGAGGATGACGGGGCCGGTGGTGCGGTCGCGGAGGAACGCGGCAAGGTAGTCGGAGTCTTCGGCGAGCCCGCGCAGCGGGTTCGGCGCTGCGAGGACCAGGTAGCCCTGGGCCTGTAGCCGGCGGGTGACCTTCGCCCATCCCGAGGAGTCCGCCCAGGCCCCGTGGACGAGCACCACCGTCGGCTTGGGACGCGACTCATGGGAAGGCGCCGCGCTCGTGGGGGGGCGCCCGCCGTCTCCGTCGCCGGTCGCACCGGCCGCCGGGACACCGGTCAGGACCGGCAGTCCGAGGAGGACGAGAAGACCGGCCGTGCGCAGTCGGCTTGTTCGGAAGGGGCTCACTGCGGCTCCTGATGAGTTGGTGGGTGCGGGCACGGCACGTCGGCGGCGGCCGCGTCCGTCGTGGTTCGGGCGACCGGTGGATCTCACGCGGCCACGGAGGCGAGCGCCTCGCGGATCACCTTGAGGACCTCGGCCGGGGCGGCGTGCATCACCAGGTGAGAGGAGTCGACCTCGGTGACCTTGGCCTGGGCGCGCTCGTAGCCGAACCGCTGGACGTCGGGATTGATGGCCTTGTCTTCGGCCGCGACGATCCCCCACGCGGGCACGTCCTTCCAGGCCGCAGCCCCGGCCGGCTCGCCGAAGGCGGCTCCGGCGAGGGGCCGCTGGGACACGGCGAGGACGCGCGTGAGGGCCTCGTCCACGTCGGCGGCGAAGATCTCCGGGAACCTGGAGACGTCCACCGAGACGTCGATGCCCGGCTCGTCGGAGCCCGAGACGGGGAAGGGAGTGTAGACGAGCGCCCCGGCCAGCGGTGAGTCGGGAAAGCGGCTCTGGAGTTCCCCGAGGCTCTCGCCCTCGTCGAGGACGTAGGCGGCCAGGTACACCAACCCCACCACGTTGTCCTCGCGACCGGCGACGGTGATGACCGCGCCTCCGTAGGAGTGCCCGACGAGGAGGACGGGGCCCTCGATCTGCCGGACGACGGAGGCGATGTACGCGGCGTCGGCGGCGAGGCCGCGGTTGGGCGCGGCGGGAACCAGCACCCGGGTGCCGTCGGAGATCAGCTCCGCGACGACTCGGGCGAAGCTGGACGCATCGGCGAAAGCTCCGTGGACCAGGACCACGGTGGGCGTGCTGGACATGGCTTCTCCCTCAGTGAACCGCCGGCGGCGGTGGTGGGGACGCGCCGTCCGGCGCGTCCGTCGGATGCCGGGTGCTCCTCGGGGGAGCCCCTGCCATCGCCTTCGACGCTAGGGAGATGCGGTGAATGACTAGTGACCGATATGTGGATCGTTTTGGCTGGTTCGGTGGTTCCCGAGGTGCTTGTCCAGGAATGACCGGATGATCGGCACGGCCTCATCGAGGGCGCTCTCCAGCAGGAAGTGGCCTCCGGGCACCAGGTGAACCTCGGAGTCGGGAAGATCCGTGGCGAAGGCGAGCGCGCCGGCGGGCCCGAAGATCGGGTCGCCCTTCCCCCAGATGGCGAGCAGCGGAACCTGCCGTTCGCGGAAGCACCGCTGCACCTCGGGGTACAGGGCCAGGTTGGAGGCGTAGTCCAGGAACAGCGCGAGCTGTGCCCGGTCGTGGTCGGGCCGGGACAGGAGGCCGTGGTCGTGGGTCCAGGTGGTGGGGTCGACCAGGGTCTCATCGGGCACGCCGGCGAGGTACCGCCAGCGGGTCAGCTCCAGGGTGAGCGCCTCGCGGACACCGGCCTCGGTCTGCGGCGTCTGCTCGCGCCAGTAGTCGCGCACCGTCGTGAAGAACTCCGGCTGAAGGCCCTCTTCGTAGGCGTTGCCGTTCTGGGTGATGATCGCAGTGACCGCGGCCGGAGTTCTGAGGATCAGCCTCCACCCGATGGGCGCGCCGTGGTCGTGGACGAAGAGGCAGTACCGCTCGATGCCGAGCTGCGCGAGAAGGGACTCCGTGATGTCGGTGAGCGAGTCGAAGGAGTACGTGAACTCGTCGGCGCCGGGCGCGTCCGAGAGCCCGAAACCGACGTGGTCGGGTGCGACGAGGTGCCAGCGGTCCGCCAGCCGTGGGAAGAGGTTGCGGAACATCAGCGAGCTGGCGGGGAAGCCGTGGAGGAGCACCAGGGTGGGTCGGCCCGTCGACCCCGCTTCTCGGTAGAAGATCTGGTGGCCACCGACCATGGCGTACCGGTGGTGGATCGTGACCATGTTCTGTGCCGCCTTCGCCTGGTTCATCCGTGGCCTTGGAGTGGTGACAGAAACCTATGGACGCGCTGTGAACGGATAGTGAAGCCGGGAAGCGGGCGCCGCGGCCCCGGCCTCAGCCCCTGAGGATCGCGGCCGCGACCCTGTCCACGAGCCACCGCGTCGCGCGCTCGACGCCCCATCCGAACGTCTCCACGGCGAGGACGAGCTGCGGGTTGCGGAAGTGAAAGAAGATGATCTTCGCCGCGTCCTCGACCGAGAGCCCCTCGGCCAGGTCGCCGATCTCGGCGATGCTCTCGACGATCATCGCCAGCGCCGCGAGATGACGCTCGTCGCCTATGTCGAGGAACTCCTGGGCGGCGGGGGAGGCGGGTGCGGCCCGCTCCATGATGCGCATGATGTCCCCGGCCTCCTCGGCGTGCACGACGTAGCCCGCGGCCAAGGTCTCCAGCTTGGCCCGGCCCGTGGGCGCCGCCGCGGCGTCGGTGATGATCCTGCCCACGGTGGGGCTCGTCGTCCAGACGTCCATCAGCGTCCGGAGCAGGCCCTCCTTTCCACCGCATTGGGCGTAGACGGTGGCCGGCGAGACCCGCGCCTCGCGTGCGATCTTCTCGACCGTCGTCTGCGCGTAGCCGGGCACGGCGTACAGCTTGCGCGCGGCCCTGATGATCTCCTGCCGGGTCATCTCGGCGTACTCGTCACGACGATTCGGTGCTCGGTTCGGCAACGTCTCACTCCTCTTTCTGATGGGAACCTTCGGAGCCGGACCAGGTAAGGCCGAATGCTCTACCCGGGGTCCGGTCCGCACCTGCCGCGTACTCGGACCCGAACACGTCGTGCCGCTCCTCCAGCCGGCGCTCACCCGCACGCCGCGCGACGCCGATGGCCCGCTGCGCCAGGCCGGTGGCCTGTTCCAGGTCCCCCTCGCGGAGGGCGACCCGGGCCAGACCGTACAGCCCCTCCACCTCGCCGACCGGGTCGCCCGCCGCCCGCGAGCGCTCCACTTCCGCGTCCGCCATCCGGCGCGCAGCCTCGGTGTCGCCCTGCCGGAACGCCGCACGAGGGTTCCGTCCGCCGGTCACTGTGCCTCACCTGATCGGAAATGAGTCTGGCTAGAGTGGTACTCCAGCGAGTAGAGTTTGCTTGTAGCCATAATAGTGCAACTCCGGTCGGCCGCCGTCGGGCGGTGGGTCCGGTCGGCACATTGAAGGGGCCAGATATGACGGCAGTGCTCGTCATTCCCGAGAGCGCCGACGTGGTCAGGGGGCGGCAGATCGAGGGTCCACTTCGCCTGCAGGTGCTCGGTCCGCTCCGGGTGTGGCGGGGCGGCAGTGAGATCGAGCCCGGACCGCGCCAGCAGGCGTACCTGCTGGCGCTCCTGCTCGCCCGCGGGGGCCGCCCGACGGGCACCGGCGAACTGATCGACCTGATCTGGGGCGAGGGCGCGCCCGCAAGGGCCCTGAACGTGATCCACAAGTATGTCGGCTCGCTGCGCCGTCTGCTGGAGCCGAGCCTGCCCCCGCGGGGAACGGGCACGTACCTTTTGCGCCGGGGCGCCGGCTATCTGTGCGCGGCCGGGGCGGACGTCCTCGACCTCACGAGGTTCCGGCAGGAGGCCGCGGCCGCCCGCAGGGCGCAGGAGGAAGGGCGCGCCGCCGCGGCGCTGGATCACTACCTCGACGCGCTGCGTTTGTGGAGCGGTCCGGCCGGCGACGGGTGGGCGCACGGGCCGGTGGCCGCGCCGATCTTCGCCGGTCTCAACGAGGAGTACTTCCTGGCGTGCGTCGAGGCGGCCGACGCGGCGCTGGCGCTCGGGCGGCCGGCCCGGGTACTGCCCTCCCTGCACCTGGCCGCCGCCATGGCGCCGCTGCACGAACCGGTGCAGGCCGCCCTCATCACCCTCCTGGGCGGCTCGGGTCAGCAGGCGGAGGCGCTGGCCGTGTTCGACACGGTGCGCAGACGGCTCTCCGAGGATCTCGGCATCGACCCCGGGCAGGTGCTGCGGACCGCTCACCAGCGGGTCCTCACCCAGACCTCCGCGATCCAGACCTCCGCGATCCAGGCGCCTGCGATCCAGGCCACCGCGACGCAGGTTCGGGCCGTCGCGGTTCCGGTGGCCGCGCCCTCGGACGTGCCGCCTCCGGCGAACCCGCCGCCTTTGGCGGGCGACACCGGTCGGCTGATCGGCCGGTCGGACGAGCTCGCGGTGCTGAGACGCGCCGTCGAGCCCGCCCTGGAGAACGGCACGGCGGTGGTGCTGCTGGAAGGCGAGCCCGGGGTGGGCAAGAGCCGGCTCATGGAGGAGATCGCCTCCCATGCCCAGGGCCGTGGCGCCCTCGTGGTCTGGGGCCGCTGCGTCGAGGGTGAGGGCAGACCGACCATGTGGCCGTGGGTCGAGACGGTGTCCGGCCTGCTCGCCGTCCTGCCACCCGAACGCAGGCAGCAGTGGGTGGCCCGCGATCTCGGTCACCTCGTCGGCTCCCGCGTCGAGCGGTCGGCGACCCCCGCGATCCCGGACGGCAACGCCCGCTTCCGCCTGCTGGAACAGGTCGCCGATCTGATCGCCGAGGCGGCCGGCGAGCGACCGGTCGTGCTGATGCTCGACGATCTGCAGTGGGCGGACCCGAGCTCGCTCCAGCTCCTGGATCATGTCCTCTCCCGCCTTCATCCGGGTACGGCGGTCGTCGGCGCGTTGCGCAACCGCGGACCCGCACCCGGCCTGGAGCTGGTGCGGACGCTGGCCGCCGCCAGCCGGGCGGCAGGCCACCGGCGGCTGCTGGTCGGGCCCCTGAACCCGGACGAGGTGGCCGAGATCATCCATGTCGAGACCGGCGTCCGCCTTGCCGCCGACATGGCCGGATCAGTGCACACGCGCACCGCCGGCAACGCGTTCTTCGTCCGGGAACTGGGCCGGCTCTGGGCCGCCGGCGGCGAGGTCACCGCGGAGACGGTGCTGCGCAGCACCGTCCCGATGACGGTCCGGGACGTCGTGCGCGACCGCCTCGCCGCGCTCGACGGCCCGGCCCGGGAACTGCTCGAGATCGCGGCGCTGGTCGGCCAGAGCGTGGAGCTGGCCCTGCTCGCCCGAACGGCTCGCCTCGACGTGGGTTCCTGCCTCGAACGCCTGGAGCCCGTCCGCAACCTGGGTCTGGTCGGCCCGACGCCAGGCGACCCGTTCTCCTACCGTTTCACCCACGATCTGGTGCGCCAGGCGGTTTCGGAGGCGGTCCCGCCCGGTCGAGCCGCGGCGCTGCACGGTGCCATCGCCGACGCCATCGACGAGGTCGGCCTGAGCGACGAGTCCGTCGCCGAACGGATGGCGCACCACCTGTGGACCGCGGGCCCGATGGCGGACCCGGCTCGCACCGTCGGGGCACTGATCCGCGCCGGCGCCCGGGCCAAGGCGAAGACCGCGCTGGGCGCGGCCGAGCGCCACCTCGGGTCGGCGGTGGAGCTGGCCCGCAGGGCATCGCTTCTCGAACTGGAACTCGCGGCGCTCTCCCAGCTGATCGCGGTCGTCGGGATGCGCTCGATGTACGGTACGGCCTCCGTCAGCCTGCTCGAGCGGGCAGAGCAGGTCGCCCAGCGACTCGGACGCGATCGCGAGGCGGCCGGGTTCCTCTTCTCCCGCTGGACCGCGCACGGCCAAGCCCTCGACCTGGACCGCAGCAGTCCCCTCGCCCGTCGCCTCAAGGAACTGAGCAGTACGTCCGAGGACCCGGTCGTACGCTGCTACGGCAGTGCCGCCGTCGGCATCCACGAATGGTGTCTGGGCAACACCGGCGAGTCGTTCCGACGGCTGAGCGCGCTCAGCCCCGAGATCCTCGCCGAGCACGGCGACGCCGAGCCCGATCCGGTGCGGGACGGCGTGTACCTGATGACCGCAGGGATGTTCGCGGAGATCGCGGCCTACCACGGGCAGACGGCCAGGTCGCGCGCGGTGCTCGGCACCCTGGCGAAGACGACGGGCGAGGACCCTTACGCGGTGACCGCAGCGACCTCCTTCGAGGCCAGGACCGCCGTGGTCGTCGGTGACCCCGGGTGGGCCCTGCGCGCGGCCGAGCGCGGGATTGCCGCCGACCCGCACTTCTCCTTCGCCTCCCTCGGCACCTACCTGCGCCTGGCGCGGTGCTGGGGGCTGGCGGCCACGGGGCAAGATCCCGCGGCCGCGGCGGACGAGGCCGAACGGCTCATTCGCACCCATCTGGTCAGCCCGGCCCGCACCTGCGTCTCGACCTGGTACGCGCTGCTGGGTGAGATGCGCCTCGCCGAGGGTGCTCTGGACAAGGCCGCGGCGGCGCTCGACAGCGCCGAGGCGTGCCTTGAGCGCTACGGCCAGCGCTCGGCGGAGGCGCTGATCATCCTCGTTCGCGCGCGGCTGGCGCACGTCGCCGGGGATGACCGCGGTGCCGTACGCCTGGCCGCCCGGTCCCGCGCCGTGGCGGTCCGGCAGGGCGCGCATCTCTTCGCGCAACGCGCCGACCGCCTTCTCGCCGAAGTGGGCGGCGAGGCGCCCGCGGGCACGGCGAATCAGGAGTCCTTCACTCTTCCTTCACAGCGCGCTCCTAGGTTCTCGGCCTGAGAGGTGGGACCGGCTCACGGCCGGGTCCCCACCGCCGAACGAGGGAGAGACCAGTGAGCTCATCCGTTGTCTTCATCCATGGCCTGTGGGTCCACTCCGTCTCCTGGCGGCCCTGGCAGGATCTCTTCGAGGAGCGGGGCTACCGCACCCTCGCGCCCGGCTGGCCGGGCGACGGGAGCACCGCGGCGGCCACACGTGCCGGTGCCGGGGGGTTCCTCGACGTCGGCGTCGACGCGGTCACCGACTCCTACGGGCAGGTCGTCGAGAACCTGCCCGAGCCTCCGATCGTGGTCGGCCACTCCTTCGGAGGGCTGATCGCGCAGAAGCTGTGGGACCGCGGGCTGGCCGCCGGCGCGGTCTGCATCTCACCTGCGCCGATCAAGGGCGTCCGGGCGGTGCCGCCGAGTCTGCTGCGCTCGAGCCTTCCGGTGCTGAGGAGCCCGGCCAACAGGCGGAAGGCCGTCGCGCTGACGCCGCGCCAGTTCGCCTACTCGTTCGGCAACGCGATCCCGCCGGAGGAGTCCGCGAGGCTGTTCGCCGATCTCGCGATCCCGTCCCCGGGACGTCCGCTCTTCGAGGCGTCCACCGCCAACTTCCGCAGGACCTCGCCGACCGCGGTCGACACCCGTCGCGGTGACCGGGGGCCGCTGCTGCTGATCGCCGCAGGCGAGGACCGCACCGTGCCGGCGGTCGTCGTGCGCGGCGCGCACCGGCTGTACGCCGACGGTGGCGTCCCCGCCGAGCTCCGCACCTACGAGGACCGTGGTCACAGCGCTCCGTTCGACCACGGGTGGCGCGAGATCGCCGACGACACGCTCGCGTGGCTCGACCGTCACGGTCTGAGGCCGTGACGGGTGCGGCCGGCTCGCCGCGCTCGGGGCGCACCGGCCGCGCTCCGGAGGTCCTCGTGGCGAGGGAAGCGGGGGCGCCCGCGCGGGAAGGAGGGTCCTCGTCCATGCGAGTGCCTTCGCCCAGGCCGATGAACAGGCGGGCGTCATCGTCCGACGTGGACAGAGGGAAGGTTTACATGGTGTAACCGAGGGCGTCGCGGAAGCAGCGGAGCATGACGTCGTGGTCGTCGCCAGAGAGCGCGTTCGTCACGACCGGGGCAGGGCGCGGCTCAGCGGGAGGATGAGGGCGATGCCGACGGCGGCGACGAGGAAGGCGTGCCGGTAGCCGGTCACGGGGGACGCCGCGGAGGCCGCGACGGTCGCCAGGGCGGCGAGGCCGATGGAGCCGCCCACCTGGCGGGAGGTGTTGACCAGGCCGGAGACGAGGCCCGTGCCGGAGGCGGTCGCCGCGCCCGTGGCCAGGGCCGCGACGGGGGTGAAGAGCAGGCCGGAACCCAGGCACATGAGGATCGCCGGACCCAGGAGCCCGCTCACGTAGGACGTGTCCGGGCCTATCTGCGCCTGCCAGAGGAAGCCCAGCGCGCTGAGGACGGAGGCGATCGCCAGGACGCGCCGGGCGCCGAGCCGCCGCATCAGGTGGGGGGCCGACCGGGCGCCGGCGATGATGGCGAACGTGTGCGGCAGGAACCCGAGGCCCGCGCGGACGGCGCTGTAGTGCAGGACGTTCTGCATGTACAGGGACAGGAAGTACCACATCGCGAAGAAGGCGGCGCCGACCAGCACCATGATGAGGTTCGCCACGGAGACGGCTCGGGCTTTGAAGATGCCGAGCGGGACCAGCGGCGCCGTCGCGAAACGGGCTTCGACCAGCAGGAACACGGCCAGCGCCGCGACGCCCCCGGCGAGCGGGCCGAGCGCCGCGAGCGAGCCCCAGCCGTGCTCGTGGGTCTGCGCGGTGCCGTAGGCGACGGCCGAGAATCCGGCGGTGACGAGGATCGCGCCCGCGACGTCGAGCCTGCGCGCGGACGGGGCGGCGCGCTCGGCGAGGACGGCGGAGGCCGCCAGGAGGACGGCGCCTCCGACGGGCACGTTGATGAGCAGCACCCACCGCCACGACAGGTACTCGGTGAGGACCCCGCCGAGCACGGAGCCGATCGCCCCGGCCGCCGCGCCCGCCGCGCTCCAACTGGCGAGCGCCTTGGTGCGGGCCGAGGCGTCGGTGAACGTCGTCGCGAGGATGGTCAGCGTCGCGGGGGACAGGACCGCCGCCCCGACGCCCTGGAGCGCCCGCGCCGCGACGAGCAGGCCGGGTGATCCGGCCAGTCCGCCCGCGAGGCTGGCGACGCTGAAGAGCGCGAGTCCGGCGAGGTAGACGCGCTTCTGCCCGAAGAGGTCGGCGGCGCGCCCGCCGAGCAGGAGGAAGCCCGCGAACGTGAGGGCATAGGCGTTGACGACCCATTGCAGGCCGGTAGCGTCGAAGCCGAGTTCGGCGCGGATCGCGGGCAGGGCCACGTTGACGATCGAGACGTCGAGGACGACGAGGAACTGGCCGAGGCAGGCGACCAGCAGCACGAGCGAGGCCCGCCGGCCGGTCGGCGTCGCGGGGGGAGCTTCGGTGGACGTCATACGGGGAACTCCAATCGGAGCGGAACATTCCGCTCGGAAAGGCTAACGGAACGAACCGCTCCGGTCCAGATACACTCGCGGACATGAAGACGTCTCCGGCGGGCGGCCGCAAGGCTGAGGCCGCGCGCAACGACCGCACGGTGATCAACGCGGCGCGCGAGGTCTTCTTCGAACAGGGCCTCGACGCCCCCATGTCCGCCATCGCCGAACGCGCGGGCGTCGGCATGGGCTCCCTCTACCGCCGCTTCCCCAGCAAGGACGCCCTGGCCCGGCACCTGTGCACGCTCTCGATGGAGGGCACCCTCGCGGGCGCCGAGCGCGCCCTGGCCGAGGAGCCCGACGGCTGGTCGGCCCTCGTCCGGTTCATGAGCGACTCCCTGGACTGCGGCGTCGGCATCATGGCCCGGTTCGCCGGGTCCTTCCCCGTCACGCCCGAGATGGTGGAGCTGAGCCGCCGAGGCTCGGCCGCCATGCAGGCCGTCCTCGACCGGGCCGCCGCCGAGGGCTCGCTCCGCCCCGGCGTCTGCCCGGGCGACCTCGTCCTGCTCCTCCAGCTCCTCGCCGCCACGCACACCCCCGACCCCGTCCGCACCGCCGAACTCCGCGCCCGCTACCTCGCACTCGCCCTCGACGGCCTCCGCGCCGGCCCCGCCCCCCTTCCCGGCCCGCCGCCCACCTGGCCGGAGATCGCCTCCCGCTGGGGCCCCGCCACCGACGCCCCCGACACCGCGGAGGGCTCCGCCGACGGAAGCCGCTGACGGCACGCCGGCCCCGGCGCACCGCCGCTCGCGCCCGTCGCCGAGGTCCAGGCGCTCCCGGTCTTCTTCGCCCCGCGCAGGGAGCCTTTCCCGACGGGCGGGCGCCCGGCCCCGCCGTCTCGAAGCCGGGCGTCCGCGGCTGTCCCGGACGGCGGGCGGTCCGCGGGTCAGGCCGGGCGGCCTCCGGGGCTCCAGTGGTGGACCTCGACGGCGGCGTAGGCCGACGCGGTGAGCAGGGCGCGGGCCGAGGCGGGGGAGGCGGCCTGGAGGATCGCGGCGGTGCCGAGCCAGGTGGTGGCGTCGTCGGACAGCAGGGGGCCGTAGGCGATGAGGGCGCCGGAAAGCGGGGGGACCTCCTCTCAAGATCCAGAAGTGGTGCTCAGAGTCGTGAGCACGACCCACCCGACGATCACCAAGTGGTGCTCAAACCGGTGACGAACCGGTGCCCGCTCTCACGTTCATAGCCACGCCGAGGACCGGCTTGGTGCACTGTGGGCTTATGTGCGGTGCACTGACAGGCATGGCCCACCACTCCGCCGGTTCTA
>NZ_BAAGPQ010000010.1:0-78073 GCF_054783995.1 Actinocorallia aurea | reverse complement strand
ACGGGAGACTGTGTGGGAGAGTAGGACACCGCCGCAATATCTGTGAGGAAAGGCCCCGAACCCCAGGTTCGGGGCCTTTTCGCATTTCCGGGACTCTTCCGGGTCGTGCTTTTCGCGTGTCAGGAACCGTTGAGTCCGGTGCTCAGGAGGGGGTCCAGTCGGTGTTGGCGCCGCAGAGGACGAGGCAGGGGAGGGCGCCGGGGACGCGGTCGGTGAGCCAGGCGGCGAAGGGGGCCGCGGCGGCGGGTTCGACGGCGATGCGGAACTGCTCCCACAGGAGGTCGCGGGCTTGGAGGATCTCGGCGTCGGAGACGAGGACGGAGCGGACGGGTGCGGTGCTGAGGAGCGCGTAGGGAAGCGCGCCTATCCGGGTGGCGCCGAGGGCCGAGGAGGCGACGGAGTCCAGTTCGACGTCGACGGGGCGGCCCGCCTCCAGCGCGGCGGCGAAGGCCCGGCAGCCCTGCGGTTCGACGGCGACGGTGGTGCGCGGACCCGCGGCGAGCGCCGTGCCCGCGGCGAGGCCGCCGCCGCCCACGGCGACCGCGATCGTGTCGACGGTGGGCGCGTCCGCGACGATCTCGGCGGTGAGCGTGCCCTGGCCCGCGATGACCGCGGCGTCGTCATAGGCGGGGAGGTACGTGTGGCCGGGCCGCGCGGCTGCTTCCTCCGCCGCGGCCGCCGCCTCGGCATAGGTCGTGCCGTGGCGGACGAGCCGGGCCCCGGCCGCCTCGATGCGGCGCGCCTTGCCTTCCGGGACGGTCTCCGGCACGTACACGGTGGCCGGCACGCCGAGGAGCGACGCCGCGGTGGCGACCCCGAGTCCGTGGTTGCCGCCCGAAGCGGTGACGATGTGCTGCCCGCCCGGCCCGTCGAGGATCGCGTTGACGGCGCCCCGCAGCTTGAACGACCCGCTGAGTTGGAGGTGTTCGAGCTTCAACAGCACTCGGCGCCCGTCCACCCGGGTGTCCAGGAGCGGAGTGCGCCTGATGTACGGGGCGATTCGGGCGGCGGCGGCGGAGACGTCGGCGGCGCCCGGCAACGTGGTGACGGTCATGGATCCATGCTGCTCCGCCACCACCCATCAGCGCCAGCGACGATTTCTAGGGTGCCGTTAGCATTGCTTCATGCCCTTGGACGTCGGAAGGCTGCGCGTGCTCGTCGAGGTCGCCCGCGCGGGCTCGATCGCGGAGGCGGCCCGCCGGATGGCCTACACGCCGTCGGCGGTGTCGCAGCAGCTCGCGAAACTGGAGACCGAACTCCAGACGCGCCTGGTGGAGCGCACCGGCGCCGGCGTGCGTCTCACCGAGGTCGGCGAGGTCCTCGTCCGGCACGGAGAGCGGGTCCTGGGCGAGCTCCGCGAGGCAGAGGCCGCCGCACGCGCCGCCATGGGCGCCGGCCGCCGGCGCCTCGCCCTCGGCACCTTCGCGACGGCGGGCGCGGCCCTCGTCCCCGGCGTGCTCGCCGAACTGCGCGCCCGCCATCCCGACGCCGACCTCACCCTCCTGGACCTGGAGCCGCCCGACGGCTACGGCCTCGTCACCTCGGGCGACCTGGACCTCCTCATCACCCACCGCTACCCGGGCGTCCCCGCGGTGCCCGCCCAGGGACTCACCCGCCGCCCCCTCCTGTCCGATCCGCTCCGCCTCGTCCTTCCCGTCGGCCACCCGCTGGCCGAACACCCTGGACCGATCCCCCTCGCCGACCTGCGCGACGCCCCCTGGATCTCCGGCGGCGCGGGCGTCCCCAACCGCGTCTGCCTGAACACCCTCGCGTCAGCCGCCGGTTTCACTCCCCAGATCGGTTACGAGACGCGCGATTACACCCTCACCCTCGCCCTGATCCGGGCGAACCTGGGCATCTCCCTGGTCCCCGCGCTGGTCCTGTCCGCTCCGGACGGCGTCGTCTTCCGCGACCTCGCCGGCAGCACCCCCACCCGCCTGATCTCCATGGTCCACCGCCGCCGCCCCACCTCCCTGGCCAACGAGCTCATCGCGCTCCTCCAGGCCGCCGCCCACACGCTTCGCCAGCCCGGAGACCGATGACGGGCTTGCATCTCCCGTGACGGGAGATGCGACGCTGGGGGTGTGCGGTACTCGATCGGTGAGATCGCCCGGTTGTCCGGGTCGAGCGTCAAGACCGTCAGGTTCTACTCCGACGAGGGTCTCGTTCCGGTGGAGGGGCGCGGCCCGTCGGGGCACCGGCGGTACGGCGAGGGCGCGCTGGCCCGGCTCGGCCTGATCAGGACCCTGCGCGAGCTGGGGATCGACCTGCCGACCGTTCGGCAGATCCTCGATCGGGAGGCGGTCCTCGCCGACGTCGCCGCCGCCCACGCCGAGGCCGTGGCCGTCCAGATGCGGATGCTGCGGCTGCGGCACGCCGTCCTGACGGCCGCCGTCCGGCGCGCCGCGACCCCGGAGGAACTGGATCTGATGCACCGCCTCGCCCGTCTGTCCGCCGCGGAGCGCGACGCCCTGGTGGCGTCCTTCTTCGACAGCGCCTTCACCGTCCCGACCCTGCGCGCGCTCCGCACCTCGCTCACGCCCACGCTCCCGGACGATCCGACCCCCGAGCAGGTGGACGCGTGGGTGGAGCTGGCCGAACTCCTCCAGAACGAGGAGTTCCGCGCGCTCATGCGCGGCGTCTACGAGGAGTACGCGGCCTCGGCCGTCCAGCACCACGGTCCGCCCCGACGCCACATAGTGGCCGTCATCCAGCAGAAGGCGGAAGCCGCCCTCGCCTCGGGCACGGCCCCCGACTCCCCGGAGGCGGTCGGGATCGTCGACGAGGTCCTGGCGACCTACACGACCCTCGTCGCCGCCCCCCTCGCCGACACGACTCCGCGCAGCCGACTGCGCGCCCATCTCGAGGCGGCCAACGACCCGCGCCGCGAGCGCTACCTCACCCTGCTCGCCCGGGTCAACGGCTGGGGCCCGGCCCGCCACCCCCGCCGAGAACTCGACTGGTTCCTCACCGCCCTGGACGCCTAGAGCGCGCCCTACGGGCTCAGGGCCGCCCCGCGCGGATCGCCGGGCCGGGGGACCGCTTCACCTGCGCCGTCGCCGGTCGCCTCTCGCCGTCGCGCGTGTCGCGGACCCGGTGCCCGTTCCGGTCTCCCGCGGAGCACAGGCCCCGAAGGGCGCTGCGGAGAGGCGGGAGTAGGCTCGAAAAGAGGTCGTGTCCCCCCGCCCAGGGAGTTGGATATGTCAGAGTTGCCGGGCCTTCGGCATGTGGATCCGCATGCCCCCCACGGCCGCTTCCACCGGGCCTTCCTGAAGTTCCTCGGCACCCGCTTCGCCATGCGCGTGTTCACCAACAAGGCCATGTGGAGGACCGACGTCCTGCTGATGCGCCTGACCGGGAGGCGGCTCGGCATGGGCCTCCTCCTGCCCACCGGCCTCCTGGAGACGCACGGCGCGCGCTCCGGCAAGGTGCGCCGCAACGCGGTCATCTACTTCCACGACGGCGCCGACATCGTCATCGTCGCCTCCCACGCCGGCGCCCCCACCCACCCCGCCTGGTACCACAACGCCCGTGCCACCCCCGCCGTCCTTTTCAACGGCCACCCCTTCCGAGCCGAGCCCGCCGACGAGGCGGCCCACCCCCGCCTCTGGTCCCTGGCCGACCGGGTCTTCCCCGTCTACGCCGCCTACCGCGCCCAGGCCGCCACCGCCGGCCGCACCATCCCCCTCCTCCGCCTGACCGCCGCCCCCTGACCCGGAACGGCACACACCGCCGCACCTCCGTACTCGCTTCCCTCCGGCAGACTTCACCAGCCCCGGCAGGAAGAGCCCACCTCTCCTCGCCACGGAAGGGAGGTCATGGGGCGGGCGCCTATCCTCGACGGCATGGGTGGCGGCGAGGGTGTCGAGGCGGAGATGCCGGGGCCGTGTTCGGGGGCGGGGCGGGGTTTTTCGGGGGCTCGGGTGCTCGGGTTGGACGTGGTGCGGGGGTTCGCGCTGTGCGGGGTGCTGGTGGCCGATGTCGGGCCGATCGCGGCGGTCGGGGTCGGGGGCGAGGCCGGGCGGGTGCCGGGGTGGTGGATGGGGCTGCTTGTGGAGCAGCGGTTCTTTCCGGTCTTCTCGGTGTTGTTCGGGATCGGGTTCACGTTGATGCTGGAGAGCGCGGCTTGCCGTGTCGCGCGTCCGCGTGGGGTGCTGGTGCGTCGGCTGGTGGTTCTGCTCGGGTTCGGACTGGTTCATCTGTCGCTGCTCTGGCAGGGGGACATTCTGGCCCTCTATGCCGTGGTGGGGCTCGCCGTGCTGCTGCCCGCCTCGTGGCTGCCGCGTTGGGCGGCGGCGGGGGCGGCCGGCGTGCTCGTCGTGGGGCCGCTGCTGCTGGGCGGCGGGGGTGCGCCGCTGGTGCCGGGGCTGGTGCTGGCGGGGGCCGTGTCCGCCAGGTACGGGGCGGTCCAGGTGTTCGACAGGGCCGGGTGGGGCGTCGCCGGGGCGGCGTTGATCTGCGCGGCGGGTGCGGTGCCTGCGCTGGTGGTTCAACTCGACGATCCGTCGGACGAGGCGGGGTCCGCGCTGGCGGGGCTGCTCGTGGCGGGCGTGTACGTGTGCGTCGTGCTGCTCGCGCTGCGGACGCGGCTGCGGGGGCTCCTCGCCGCGGTGTTCGCGCCGCTCGGGCGGATGTCGCTCACCTGCTACCTGTCGGCGACGGTGCTGGTGCTGGCCGCCGCGCCGCTCGTCGGCGCGGTCGGGGTGCTCCCGGTCGCGGCGGCGATCCTGGTCGTCCAGTGGACGGGGTGCGCGCTGTGGCTGCGCAGCCATCGGAGGGGGCCGCTGGAGTGGGTGTGGCACCGGCTCACCTGGCCGGGCCCTCCCGGGCGGTCTTGGGCGATCCTCCAGACCGGGCGGCGGTAAAGGGCGATCATTCCGTAGGCGCAGGTCATGTGCCGGACGGGCTCGCGTTGCTTGACTTGCGGTCATGGATCTCAACACCGTCGTGGAGGTGCGGGACGCGAGCCGTCCCGTCGTCTGGCTGCCCGGCGACGCGTGGCTGGCCGGGGGCACCTACCTGTTCTCCGAGCCGCAGCCGCACCTGCGCCGTCTGCTGGACCTGAGCCGGTCCGGGTGGGCCCCGCTCACCCCGCTGCCCGACGGCGCCCTGGAGATCGCCGCGACGTGCACGATCGCGGAACTGGCCAGGTTCGCGGCAGGGCTGGACCGTCCGGCGGGGCCGCTGTTCGAGCAGTGCTGCCGGGCGTTCCTCGCCTCGTTCAAGGTCTGGAACATGGCGACGGTCGGCGGGAACCTCTGCAACGCGCTCCCGGCGGGCCCGATGATCTCGCTCACGGCAGCCCTCGACGGCGCGTGCCTCCTCCTCGCCCAGGACGGCGGTCGGCGGACGGTGCCCGCCGTGGAGTTCGTCACCGGCGCGGGCGAGAACGTGCTGGCCGAAGGCGAGCTGCTGCGCTCGGTCACGCTGCCCGCCCGCGCGCTCGAGCGCCGGACGGCCTTCCGGCAGGCGTCCCTCCACGGGCTCGGCCGCTCCGCGGTCCTCGTCATCGGCGCCCTCGATCCGACCGACGGCGCGGTGACGATCACCGTCACCGCCTCCACCCCGAGGCCCGTCGCCGTCAGGCTTTCCGCGCCGACGGCCGACGACGTGCGCACGGCGATCGAGGACGCGGTCGGCGGCGTCTGGTTCGACGACGTCCACGGCCTCCCGGAGTGGCGGAGGCACATGACGCTCCGCTTCGCCGAGGAGATCCGCCGCGAACTGGAGGCCCCCGCGATCATTGAGGAGGCGCAGTGAGCATCGAGGTCAACGGCCACGCGCACGCCGAGGAGCCGCGTCCCGGCCAGTGCCTGCGCACCTATCTGCGCGAGCGCGGCTGGCACGGGGTGAAGAAGGGCTGCGACACCGGCGACTGCGGCGCCTGCACCGTGCACGTGGACGGCGCGGCGGTGCACAGCTGCCTCTACCCGGCCTTCCGCGCCGAGGGCCGCGCCGTCACCACGATCGAGGGGCTCGCCGGCCCGAACGGGGAGCCGCACCCCGTCCAGCGGCGTTTCCTCGACGCGCAGGGCTTCCAGTGCGGGTTCTGCACCGCGGGAATGGTGATGACCACCGCGAAACTGGACGAAGCACAGCTCGCCGATCTGCCCCGGGCTTTCAAGGGCAATCTCTGTCGTTGTACCGGATACCGGGCCATCGAGGACGCGGTGCGCGGCAGGTGCAACGTCGAGGAGGCGGCCGCCGGGGAGACCGTGGGCCGTGACCTCGCCGCGCCCGCGGGCCCCCAGATCGTCACCGGCGCCGCGCGCTTCACCTTCGACCTCGACGTGCCCGGCCTGCTCCACCTGAAGCTGCTGCGCTCCCCGCACGCCCACGCCAGGATCGTCGCGATCGACGTCTCGGCCGCGCTGCGCGTCCCCGGCGTCCGGGCGGTGTTCACCCACGAGGACGCGCCCGGCCGACTCTTCTCGACCGGCCTGCACGAGCACGCGACCGACGACCCCGCCGACACCCGGGTCCTCGACGACATCGTCCGCCACGTCGGACAGCGCGTCGCCGCCGTCGTGGCCGACAGCGAGGCCGCCGCGGAGGAGGGCTGCCGAAGGATCGAGGTCACCTACGAGGTGCTCCCCGCGGTGTTCGACCCGGAGGAGGCGATGCGTCCCGGCGCGCCCGTCGTGCACGCCAAGGACGGGGCGGGGATCGCGCGGCCGGAGGCCAACGTGGTCGCCGAGGCGCACGCCGAGGTCGGGGACGTCGAGGCCGGATTCGCCGAAGCCGACGTCGTGTACGAGGAGACGTTCCGGACCCAGCGGGTGCAGCACGCCGCGCTGGAGACGCACGGCGCGGTGGCGTGGCTCGACGAGGACGGGCGGCTCGTCGTCCGGTCCAGCACCCAGACGCCGTTCCTCACCCGGCGGGCCCTGGCGCGGCTGTTCGACCTGCCGCACGACGGCGTCCGGGTCGTCGCGGGACGGGTCGGCGGCGGGTTCGGCGGCAAGCAGGAGATGCTGGTCGAGGACATCGTGGCCCTGGCCGTCCTGCGGCTGCGCCGGCCGGTCAAGCTGGAGTACACGCGGGCCGAGCAGTTCTACGGCGCGACGACGCGGCACCCGTTCACCGTCGAGGTCAAGGTGGGAGCGCGCAAGGACGGCGTCCTGAGCGCGCTAAGGCTGCGGATCATCTCGAACACGGGCGCTTACGGCAACCACGGGCCGGGCGTGATGTTCCACAGCATCGGTGAGTCCCTGTCGGTCTACCGCGCGCTGAGCAAGAAGGTGGACGCCTTCGCCGTCTACACGCACACCCTTCCCTCCGGCGCCTTCCGCGGGTACGGGCTCGGGCAGGTGATGTTCGCGGTCGAGTCGGCGCTGGACGAGGTCGCGCTGCGGCTCGGCATGGACCCGCTGGAGTTCCGGGCCGCGAACATCATCGGCGCGGACGAGCCCCTGCCGACCCTCGACGGCGAGAAGGACGACCTCCACGTCGCCAGCTACGGCCTCGACGCGTGCCTCGCCGTCCTGCGCGGCGCACCGGACGAGCCGGGCGGCGAGCCCGCCCCGGAAGGCTGGCTCGTCGGCGAGGGCGCCGCCCTGGCGATGATCGCGACGAGCCCGCCGCGCGGCCACATCGCCGACGTCAGGGCCGCGCTCCTGCCGGACGGCTCCTTCGGCCTCGCGGTCGGCACCGCCGAGTTCGGCAACGGCACCACGACGGTGCACCGCCAGATCGCCGCCGCCGAACTCGGCACGACCGTCGACCGGATCGCCGTCCGCCAGTCCGACACCGATCTCGTCCCGCATGACACCGGGGCCTACGGGTCGACCGGCGTGATGATCGCGGGCAAGGCGACGCTGCGCGCCTCCCGGGCGCTGGCCGATCTCCTCCTCGACTTCGCGGCGGCCCGCGTGGGGGCTCCGCGCGCCGCGTGCCGCCTTGCCGAGGAGGGCGTCGCGCATCCCGGCGGCCTGCTGCCCTTCAAGGAACTGCACGCCGCCGCGCAGGCCGTCGGCCAGGATCTCGCCGCCGACGGCCACTTCGACGGCACTCCCCGCTCCGTCGCCTTCAACGCGCACTGGTTCCGGGTGGCCGTCGACCCCGGCACCGGCGAGCTGCGCGTCCTGCGCAGCGTCCACGCCGCGGACGCCGGCCGGGTCATGAACCCGAACCAGTGCCGCGGCCAGATCGAGGGCGGCGTGGCCCAGGCCCTGGGCGCCGCCCTCTACGAGAACGTCCGGCTGAACTCCCGCGGCGAGGTCGAGACCGCCTCGTTCCGCACCTACCGCGTCCCCCAGTACGCCGACACGCCCCGCACGGAGGTCCACTTCACCGACACCCACGATCCCATCGGCCCCCTGGGCGCCAAGTCCATGAGCGAGAGCCCTTTCAACCCGGTCGCCCCCGCCCTCGCCAACGCCCTGCGCGCCGCCACCGGCATCCGCTTCACGGACCTCCCCCTCACCCGCGACCGCATCTGGCTGGCCCTCCAGTCCGCCGACCCCGCCTAGCCGATTCCGTCCAGCCGAGGTTCGGCTCCGGGTCAGCGCGACAGGAACGGGGCGAGGAGCGGGGCGACGGCCTCGGCCTGGGCGAGACCCGCCTGATGGGCGCCGGTCCAGGCGGTCTCGTCCAGCGGGTCGGCGAGCACGGCGGCGGACGCGTCGTCTGGCGCGACGTGCAGGGATCCGGGCTTGGGCGGCCCGCCGGGGCGCATCGGTGCCATCGGCTCGACCAGGATCACCGTGCCATCGGACGGCGCGAGGTCGGCGTTCGCGCCGTTCCTGAGCGCCCCGTCGATGTGCGGCGACCGGTCGAGGACGACGGGCGGCGCAGTGCCCGGGAACGCGGTGCTCGCGGCGACGACGCGGACGAGCGGAACCCCGTCCGCCGCCGTCCACACGCGGGGTTCCCCGGTGTCGGCGGCGACCGTGGGGATCAGCAGCCGGGTCCGCGGCCAGGCCGGATCGCCGCCGAGCACCCACGCCATCCGCCGCACGTGGACGTCCTCGGCGGCCGGCGCCGTCTCCACGGCGAGGCGTCCCGCCCGCCGACGGGTCTCCGCGGGATCGACCCCCGAGCCGAGGAGCTGGAAGATCTCCGGCAGCCGGGGCGAGGGCCGCAGCGGAACGGACTCGCCGGGCCGGTGTTCGAGGTCGGCGAGATCGCGACCGGTTCCGAGCACCGCGGCCGCGATCGCCCCGGCCGACGTCCCGACGAGCAGGTCCGCCGCCGCGAGGTCGACCGAGCGTTCGCGCAGCCCCCGGGCGAGCCCGACCAGCCACGAGGTTCCCGCGGGCCCGCCGGGCCCCAGCACGAGCGTCACATGTTTGCGCATGCCCGTACTCTGCGACCTCGACCTGCCTTGAGGTCAACCCCGAATCCGTCGGCGTCGGCGGAATGTGGTGCGGGCGGGCGCGCGCCGCGCTGTGCGGGAGTGTTCACACAATCTTGACTCGGCTGACCGAGGCTGTTCGGTCATACGTGTGACCATGGCCGGGTTCCGAACCCCCTCGAAGGAGATCGCGTTGCCCACCCAGCACCGTCGCCGCTCGATCCGGATCACCCTGTCCGCCGCCGTCGTCGCCGGGGTCAGCGCCCTGAGCGGCGTTGTGGCGGTCGCGCCCGCGCACGCCGCCGTCTACGGCAGCTGCACCCTGTCCACCTGCGCCGCCGCCCGGTCGGCCCGCACGACCTGGGCGGCCAAGGGCTTCCCGACCACGGCCGGCTGGTACTCGTGGCCGGACGGGAAGTACAACTACACCGGAGGCCGTCACTACAACCGCGAAGGCCAGCTCCCGACCGACGCGACGTACTACGAGTACGACGTGTACAGCCGCGCCCAGGGCGCGGCCCGCGACGCCTACCGCATCGTGGTGAACCGCAGCACGGGCGCCACCTGGTTCACGCCCAACCACTACGCCGACTTCTACAAGCTGTAGGCCGCCGATGACGTCCGCCGACCGCCCGCTCCCCGCGTGGCTCACCGTCACCGCCGAGCCGCCCGCGGGCCGGGCCCTCGACGGACGCGCCTGCCGCACCCGCGCGGCCCTCTTCACCGAGGCCGCGCGGGCCCTGTCCCTCCCGGCCCACTTCGGCCGCAACTGGGACGCCCTGTACGACTGCCTGCGCGACCTCTCGGCTCCGGCGCTCGCCGTCACGCACGCCGAAGAACTCCTCGTCGACGAACCCGACCACCTCACCGCCTTCCTCACCCTCCTCCACGACGCCGACTGCGCCGTCACGCTCACGACGTCCGCCCCCGACGCCCTCCTGCCGCGCCTGAACGCCGCCCTCCGCTGAGGCCCCGGGCGGGCCGGCGTCAGTGCTCGCGGACTTTTACCGGCCCGCCCGCGCCCCCACGCCCTCGCCGACGCGGGGCCGGCGGAAACAAGCGCGGGCCCCGCGGCCTTGAGCACGCCATGACGATCGAGGCGTGCGGTCACGAGGACTGCGGCATCAGGGACGTGCTGGACCGGCTGGGCGACCGCTGGTCGGTCCTGGTCATCGTGACGCTGGCGCAGCGGCCGCACAGGTTCCGGGAACTCCAGCGGGCCGTCAGCGGAATCTCCCAGCTGATGCTGACGGTGACGACCCGCCGCCTCGTCCGCGACGGCCTGCTCCGGCGCACCGTCTACGACACCGTGCCGCCGCAGGTCGAGTACCGGCTGACCGAGATGGGGCAGAGCCTCGCCGCCGCGATCCAGGGCCTCGCGTCGTGGTCGCGCACGCACAAGGCGGCGATCGCAGGCTCCCGCGCCGCTTTCGACACCGCCGAACCGAGCGAGGCCCTGTCCCTTTCCGGCTGACCCGTCAGTCCGCGAGCGCGGCGGCCACGAGCTCCCGGGCGGACCGGGGCGCGCGCCCCAGCAGCGCGGCGAGGTCCCCGGGCGAGGACGACTCCAGCATCCCGGACCGGATCGTGTTGAACATCGAGACCGTGTGGCCCACCTGGTAGGGCAGCAGCGGCGTCCCGGCGAGGGACGCGCGCAGTTCGGCGGTGCTCAGCGACCGGTAGGCGACGGGCCTGCCCAGCGCCTCGGCGAGCAGCCCGGCGAGGTCCGTGCCGCCGATCGGCTCGGGCCCGTCCAGCTCGTAGGTCCTGCCCGCGTGGCGCACCGGGACGCCCGCGGCGAGGTCCGCCGCGGCGTCGGCGGCCACCCGGACGGCGGCTTCGGCGAGGTCCTCGCGGGCCGCGAGGCGGACCCGCCCGGTCCCGAGCGCCGCGGTGAACTCGCCGGTCGCCGCGGCGGACGCGGCGGCTCCGGTCGCCCAGTCGGCGGCGAGTTCGGCGTACAGCCCGTTGCGCAGGACCGTCACCCCGAACGGCGCCTCGGCCAGCCGTCGCTCGGTCCACCGGTGCGGCAGCGCGATGCTCAGCCGGTCGGCCGCCCCGACGAGGCTGGTGTAGACGACGTGCCGCACGCCGGCCCGCGTCGCGGCGTCGGCCACCGCCCCGTGCCGGGCGAACACGACGTCGTCCTCGGCATAGCCGGCCGAGACGAACACGAGCACGTCCACCCCGGCGAACGCTGCGGAGAGCGTGCCGGGATCGTCGAAGTCCAGCCGCCTGTCGGCCGCGCCGGACCTGCTCGCCGCGAGCGCCTTCACCCCGCCGAGCGCGCCGAGCCCCCGATGGACGAGCCCGCCGAGCGCGCCGGAGACACCGGTCACCAAGATCATGAAATCCTCCTTCGTTCGACCCCGAGCCTCGCCCTCGGCGGCTCGCTCCGGAAGAACGCACTTCCCCGTCTCCTGCGCACACGGCGGTAACCCCGCAGCTCCGCAGGGCCGCCCGGACGGCGCGCATGACGCGCGTCACGGTCAGGAGGGCAGGCCGTATCCCGCGGAGGTGAGGAGGGGGAGGAGGGAGGACGTGGAGAGGGCGTAGGTGGTGTCCCGGGGGTGCTCCGCGCCGGTGAGGAGTCCGAGGACCTCTCCTTGGGCGTTGAGGAGGGGTAGGCCGTTGTCCGCGGCGGCGGTGCCGGGCAGCCGGACGCGGACGAGGTCGAGGGACTGCTCGGGGAACGCCTCGAAGGCGTCGACGGTGGTGGCGCGCAGCGTCCCGGCGGAGGGCAGGAAGGCGGGGTCGCCGATCCGTGTCAGGTTCGGGTGGGCGAGCCGCAGGGGGCGGGCCCGGACCGGTGCGGCGAGCCGGAGGACCGCCGCGCGCGGCCCCGGCAGGGTGAACGACCCGACGACGCCGATCGTCCCGGTCGCCGAGACGACGGACAGGTCGCCTTCCCCGACGAGCACGGACGCCTCGGTGACCACGAGCGTGGGCGTGAGAAGGAACCCGCTGACCCGGCCGACCCGGACGAGGCACCCCTGCGCGTCGAACCCTTCCGGGTGCGCCGGATCGCGCAGCAGCACGCCCAGGGCGTCGCCTGACGCGCGCAGAACGTCCCGGTAGGCTTCGGCGGCCCCCGTCTCGGCCAGGCAGTGCAGCCACCGCTCGACGTCATCCCCGGCCCTCGGCGGCTCCGCCAGCTCGGCGACCGCCTCAAGAGCGCGCGCGTGGTCGCCGACCGCGTGCAGGCGGCGGAACCGGAGCAGCGGATCCGTCTCGTCGGCCGCGAGCCGGACGAGCACCGCGGTCCACAGCCGCAGCTGCGCCAGCCGAGGCCGCGCCTGCTCGACCAGCTCGCGCAGCCGGGCCGTGAGGGCCCGCGCGGCGCCCTCGTCCGGCTCGCCCGCCAGGTACTGCGACACCGCCAGGGACGCCTCGCGCAGCGGGGCCTCCAGCGCGCGCACCTCGGCCTCCACCTCCGTGAACTCACGCCCGTGGATCTGGGTGAGGGCCCGCTCGGTCATCGGATCGGGACGGCTCGGACCCGCCCGGTGCGCCGCGCGCAGCCGCCGCAGCTCGGCCAGGAGCGCGGCCCCGTCCGCCCGCTCCGCCTCCTCAAGCAGATCCGACAGCTCACCCCGCGCCGTCGCCAGCGCGGCCCGCCGGGCCGCCTCGTCGCGGTCGCCGCGCTGCCGCTCGGCCATCTCCCGGACGGCGGCGGGCGGCAGCAGCGTCGTGTCGGCCACGCTGATGGAACGCCGCGAGCCGGTCTTGACGTCCTTGGCCGTGACCTCCAGGACGCAGCTCGCGTCGATCGCGAACGTCACCTCGATCTTCGGCTCGCCCCTCGGCGCGGGCGGGATGCCGCCGAGCTGGAACTCGGCGATCTTCGAGGCGGGGTCGAGGTCCCCGTTGTAGATCTCGATGAGCACCTGCTCCTGGCCGTCCGCGGCGGTGGTGTAGACCTGGGTGCGCTGGACGGGGATCGTGGTGTTCGCCCCGATCACCTCCGAGAACTCCGGCGCGCCTTCGTCCGGGTCGACCCGGATGCCGAGGGCGAGCGGGGTCACGTCCAGCAGCACTTGGTCCGCGAGGGCGCCCGAGAGCACCGCGGCCTGGAGCGCCGCGCCGAAGACCACGGCGGCGCGCGGGTCGGCGAGCACCGTGCGGCGCAGCCCGAAGACCCCTTCGACGGTGGCCGCGACGGGCGGCGCGAGCATCGGCCCGCCGACCAGCACGAGATGGTCCGGGGTGCGGTCCAGGGAGTCGCGCATCCCGGCGCAGACCGCCCGCAGCCGGGCCAGGGGCTCGTCGAGGATGTCGGCGAGCTCGTCCCGGCCGAGCGCCAGCACGAAGCCGGGATCGCCCAGGAAGCCCGGCATCGGGTGGACGGCATGCGACTGCCCGGAAAGGGTGATCTTCAGCTCCTCGACGGCGATCTCGAACCGGAGCCTGTCCTTGCCCTTGGCCGGGACCGTGACGCCGTCGCGGGCCAGGCGCCGCTCGATCGCACCGCCGATGACGGTGTCGAGGTCGCGGCCCCCGAACGCGTTGTCGCCGGTGACCTGGAGCACCTCGTACACGCCGTCGTCGACGGTCAGCGCGCTGATGTCGAGCGTTCCCGCGCCGAGGTCGACCACGACGACGTTGCCGGCCAGGCGCCGCTGACGGGTGGCGGCGATGCACGCGGCGGTCGGCTCGTGGATCAGCCTGACGAGGTCGACGCGGGCGATCGCGCACGCGTCCCGCGTCGCCTGCTTCTGGTTGTTGCCGAAGAAGGCCGGGATCGTGAGGATCGCCCGGTCGCGGGGGATCCGGGCGCGCGGGTCGCGGGCGAGCCGGTCGGCCAGGCCCGGGGGAGTCCTGCCCAGATCGGCGCGGGCCAGTTCCGCCGCGCGCTCGGCGACGCGCTCGGCGAGGAAGCTCTCCACGAGGTCGCGGCCGTGCGCGATGAGCCGGGCGGCGACCTCCTCGGCCCGGTAGTCGCGGTCGCGGATCCGGAAGCGGGTCGACCTGCCGATGCGGCGCTTCGCGGCCCGGATCGCGCCCCGGACCCGGTCGGCGAGGAGCTCCTCCCCGGAGAGCCCGACTCGCTCCGTCCCGTCCTCCTCGACGACGAGCGTGGAGGCGAAGAACGACCTGCCGTTCCAGGTGCACAGGACGGGCTCGCCCGCCTCCCTGTCGTACACGGCGACGGCGCACGTCGTGGTGCCGAGGTCCATGGCCCAGGCCGCCGCGTAACGGCCGTCGATCTCCGCTCGCGCCCGCCGCAGCCACGCCTCGACGTGTTCCTCGACGAGCGCGGCCTCCCGGTCGTGCGAGGCCTGCAGGACGCGGGCGACGGCCTCTTCGAGGTGCGGCGGGATCTCGGACCTGTCGCGTGCCTCGCGTAGGAGTTCCAGGGCCCGTTCGGTATGGGCTCCGGTGTCGACGGCGTGCAGCGCCAGCGCGGTCAGCCTTTCGTGGTCCCCGGCCCTGCGCAGGCACTCGACGAGCCTTGGATCCTCGATCGCGGCGACGCCCTTGCCCGCCTCAAGGCACCGGGCGGCCTCCGCGGGCCTGTCCGCCCGCAGATACAGGTCGACGGCCCTTTCCCGCTCACCCTCCTCCTCGTACAGGGCGGCGGCCCCGGCGAGGTCGCCGCCCGCCTCCCGGGCCGCGGCCCTCTCCCGCCGGCCTCCCGGCTCCTCCCGCAGGACGCGTTCGGCGTCACCCGGCCGGCCCGCCCTCAGATAGAGCCCGTGCGCCCGGTAGACGTCCCCGTCCCGCTCCGCATGGGAGGCGGCGGCGAACAGCTCACCCAGCGCCTCCTCGAAGAGGCTCCGCGCATGGTGGTCGCCGTGCCCGATCCGCCGCCGCCCCACCGCGGCGACGGCCGCGTGCCGCGACACCGCTTCGGCGACTCTGGCGGCATCCGCGGCAGCCGCGTCCCCCGCGGCTTCCGCGGCGTCGTCGGGTTCGGCGCGGAGGCGGGCGAGGACGCGGCCGGCCAGGGCGGCGGCGGCGAGGTGGTCCGCGGCGGCGACGAGGGCGTCGACGGCCCGCCAGCAGGACGCGGTCAGGCGGTCGAGGCGTTCGGGGAAGCCCCGCGGGCAGGTCTCCAGCGCCGCGAGAGCGTCGCCGAGGCGCTCATGGCAGCGGCTCACTCCGTCGTCGTCTCCTGCTTCCGCGTACTGGGAGAGTGCCTCCGCGTGGGAGCCTTCGGCGAACAGGAGGTCGCCCGCGTGCTTGCGGAGCCCGGTGCGGACGGGTTCATCGTCCGGCGTCGCCAGGGCGAGGCCCGCGCGGACGTCGGCGAGACTCGCCGAGCGCAGGCAGGCGGCCAGGGCCTCGCGGCGCTCCTCCGCGGTGGCGGCCAGCGCGACGGCCCGCGCGCCGCGGCCGAGCAGGGCGTGAACGGCGAACACGTCGGGGTACCACCCGTCGGGGACACCGGCGAGGAACGCCGTCCACAGCGGCGCGTCCGCGCCCAGCGGACGCCGCGCGAGGTGGCCGAGCATCCCGCGCGCCATGGTCGGCGCGTCGAGGAGGCCGGACGCGTGCAGCCGCAGCAGCAGCGCCACAAGGCGGTCGGCGTCTCCGCGGGCCGCCTGCGCGTCGACGAGCGCGTCCCGCGCGGCCGCCGCCACCTTGGCGATCCCGGCGCGGTGCCCGAGCGCGAGAAGCACCTCCAGCGCGTCCGCGTCGGCCCCGACGACGAGCCCGGCCAGCACAGGCTCGTCACGAACACTGAACGCGAGGACGTGCCTGGCGGCAGGGAACCGCCCGTCGTAGGCGTCGAACACACCGCGCGCATCCGCCCCGTCGCCCGCGCCGAGCGCGTGGAGCAGCAGTTCGCGATAGTCCCGCGCCGCCTTCTCCCAGTTGACCGGCCCGCCGCCGAAGGCCGCCGCGAGCCTGCGCCGAGTCCGGCTCTTACCTCGATCGAAGATCGACATGGCGCGGACTCCCCGGGGGAAAGGGCCTCGATACCGATCTTCATGCTACGAGCCCCACCCTGCCCCCGCCAGCCGTCCACCCCAGAGACCGTCGCGATCGAGGCCCCGCGGCCTGCCGGGGTGGCGCGCCCCCGGGCCGTCCCCAGGACTCCGTGCGGGTCGCCGAAAGGGAGGACGGAGGCGATACGGTGGGAGTCCGTGGATATTTCTGGGCAGATCTTGTCGTTCGCGATCGTTGTGGGGCTTCTGACGATCGCTCCCGGACTGGACACCGCGGTGATCCTGCGGACGTCGGCGGTGGGGTTGCGCGAGCGGGCCTGGGGCGTGGTCGCGGGAAATCCAGAGCGGGACACTGGTGTGGGGCGCCCTGTCGTCCGCGGGGGTCACGGCGATCTTCACGGCTTCGCACGCGGCGTACACGGCCCTGCGGTGGGCGGGCGCCGTGTACCTCGTGTGGGTGGGCGTGCGGATGCGGCGGACGAGGCGCCCGCGGCGGTCCCGGCGGGCCTGGGGGGACTCCTGGGTTGCCGGATGGCGGCAGGGCGTCTGGGTGCTCCCCGGCGAGGAGACCGTGCGGCCCCCGGCCTCGGCCCCCGCACCGCCCTCCACCGACGCCCCAGCGCCCGCCGCCACCGGCACGCCGCCGCCCGTGCCCGACGCGGCGGCCTGGTGGGAGTTCACCGCCGCCGACGACCCCGCCCCGGAACGCTTCGGCAACGCGAAGCTCGACGGCGACGGCCTCCTCATCCTGGACGGGCTCTCCGGCCACGCCGTCGCCGACGTCCCGGGCCTCGACCCCGCCGCGGGCTTCACCGTCGCCGTCCGGGCCCGCTTCGACGGCTACGGGACCACCGACCGGCGCGACGTCACCCTCGCGAGCCTCCCCGGGAAGACCTCATCGGCCTTCCTCCTCCAGTACAAGTCCACCTGGGGCGTCGACGGCTGGCACTTCGTCATGCCGCGCGCCGACGCGAGCGAGCCGCAGTCCGACTCGGTGTCGTCGTCCGTCGCCCCCGAGAAGGGCCGCTGGTATGCCGTCGTCGGCGTCCACGATCCCGCCGCGAAGCGGATCAGCCTCTACGTGGACGGCGAACGCCAGGCCTCCGCCCGCCACACCGCCACCTGGAAGACGCCGGGGCCGCTCGACCTCGGCGCGCACCTGTGGGCGGGCCTGGAAGGCGGCCACTGGCCCGGCGCGCTGGACAAGGCCGCCGTCTACCCCCGTGCCCTGACGCCTGCCGAGATCAGGACCCTGTCCTCCTGGTGACCCGTCTCGTTCGGAAATGCCCCGATACGCAGTGCCCGCTCCGGCTATCGTGCTGACATGCTCGTGCGGGTGACCGGCATTCTCGTCGAGGACGGCGCTCTCCTCCTGCTCGACCAGGACGTGGGCGACGGCCGCACCTGGTCCCTCCCCGGCGGGAAGGTCGAGCCGGGCGAGCCCCTCGCCGACGCTCTGGTGCGCGAGATGCGCGAGGAGACCGGCCTGGAGACCGAGCCCGTCCGCCTCCTCTACGTCTGCGACCACCTCCCGCCCGGCGCCCCCCACGTCGTCCACCTGACGTTCGAGGTCCGCCGCACCGGCGGCACGCTCGGGTC
Source organism: Actinocorallia aurea (assembly GCF_054783995.1). NCBI lineage: Bacteria > Bacillati > Actinomycetota > Actinomycetes > Streptosporangiales > Thermomonosporaceae > Actinocorallia > Actinocorallia aurea. The sequence goes on along the minus strand of NZ_BAAGPQ010000010.1, from coordinate 60,286 downwards.
CGTCGCGCCGCACGCCGACACCCGTCCCATCCGCGCCGTCGAGATGACCCCCTTCGCCGCCCTCCCATCCCGCGGCTTCACCGCCCGTTTCACCACCCTCGTCCGCGACGGCTTCCCCGCCGCAGGCTCCTACATGGGCCCAAAGAGCACCATCGGCCTCTGAACCACCCCATCAACCCACCAGATCGGCCTCCCACGCGTCCGGCAGCCTCCCGTCGCACACCGCGCAGCGATAGTGCCCGTCCTTCACGATGTTGAGCTGCCGGCACGCGACGCACCGCCGGAAGACGAACGCGGCGGTGAACCCTCCCGGATGGGCGATCCCGGCCCGGTCCAGCGCGCCGCCGACCGCGGGCCACGACGACGGTTCCGGGCAGTACCCCGTCGACTGGTTGCTGACCTCGCCGACGCCCCACGACAGCACGCCGTCGCGCTCGAAGGCGATCTCCCCGGCGCTGAGGACGGCCCCACCCCCGGCACAGGCGACGTGCTCGCTCCGCCGGGGCGCGAGCAGCAGCGTCCCCGTCCCGTCGACGACGAAGGTGAAGGGCTCCTCGGGCTCGTTCTGGCGGGCGAGCCATCCCGCGAGCCCGACGGACGAGGTGATGGCCTTCCCGCGAGGCTGGACGAGCGCCCGCTCCCGGATCTCCTCCGGGCCGACGTACGGGTACCGCCGGAACGGCGCGAGCCCGAGTTCGGCCGCGAAGGCCCAGAACGACGGCGCCACCACACGCCAGGCGCACCGGCCGGGATCCGTCCAGAAGTCGCTCCCGACGACCCGCGGATCCGCCAACCCCGTCCGGTAGTCCAGCGCCAGCGCCAGATCGGCCCCGAGCTCCCGGTTGACGGCGATGAGCACAGCGGACCGGGCATCGAGCCAGGGCAGCTCGACAGGCCTCCCGCCCGGCCCCCCGGAGGCGATCCTGAAGAAGTCGCCCTCCAGCACGTCGAGCGACCGCGACTCCCGTCGCATCCGCGCGACGTCCGTCAGAAAGTCCAGCGGTTCGGCGAACCACGGCACGACCTCGGCGAGCACCGCGTCCCCCGGATGCCGCCAGCTCCCGTCGGCGAGCAGTTCCACCAGCGCCCCGGGCAGCGGCAGCCCCCGCACTCTGATCACAACGCCTCCCGAGGCGAAAGCGAGAGAGCCGATCCTGCCACGCGGCTCCCGGACCCCGGGCACGCGGGGCGGCGACCGAAGGCGCCGGCCCGCCCCGATGCCTCGGGGCGAGCCGGTTTGGGGTGTTGGGTTAGAACATGTCGTACTGGGTTTGGGCGTTGAGGATGGGGTATTTGTAGCGGCCGGCGTGTTTGGTCAGGGGGTCGGTGACCTTGAGGACGTCGAAGCCCTTTTGGATGTCGTTGGAGTAGATGTGGCCGTTGTAGTAGTAGGCCGACCAGGAGCCGCCGAGGATGAGGGAGGTGGCCGAGAGGGGGCCGCGCTCGAAGTAGGCGAGTTCCTTGGGGTTGCGGGAGTTGGTGAAGTCCCAGACGGAGATGCCGCCCTGGTACCAGGCCTGGACCATGATGTCGCGGCCCTTGACCGGGATCAGGTTGCCGTTGTGGGCGACGCAGTTCTCGGTGTCGGCGTTCGGGCGGGAGATCTTGAAGTAGCTGCGGAAGACGAGCTTGCGCTTGTCGCCCTTGCCGACGATGTCGTAGATGGCGTCCGCGCCCTTGGTCGCGCCGATCGTCTCGTTGCAGGTGGCAGTTCCGCCGCCACCGAGTTCGTCGGTGAAGACGACCTTGTCGGCCTTGTTGTTGAACGTCGCGGAATGCCAGAACGAGAAGTTGGCGTCGTCGCGGACGACGCTGATCGGCTGCGGATCCTCCCGGTCGGAGATGTCGAACAGCGCCCCGTCGCCCATGCAGGCGCCGGCCATCAGGTCCTTGTCCGGGTAGACGGTCAGGTCGTGGCAGCCGGTCGTCGCGTAGGTGGTCTCGGGGTAGGCGAGGCCGTCCCCGGGGTTGCCGCCGTCGCTGAACAGGACGGGCTCGGCGACGAGCGCGGCGGTCGTGGGGGCGGCGACCGGCACCTTGATCACGGAGATCTTGTCGTGCGGGTAGGTGCAGTCCGCGCCTACGCTGGCCGCGCTCGTCAGGTAGGACGAGACGTACAGGTAGACGGTCTTCTTGCTCTTCGAAGGCACCAGGGTGTGGGTGTGGGACCCGCACTTGGTCTCGACCGACTTGATGTAGCTCGGGTTCGCCGGGTCGCTGATGTCGAAGATCTTGATGCCCTCCCAGGCCGTCGGGTCGGTGACGGGCTTGGCGGTGCTCTGACACGAGTCGTCGCTGCGGGAGGAGTCCGTCGACAGGAACAGCAGGTTCCCGGTGACGGAGATGTCGTTCTGTGATCCGGGGCAGAGGACCTGGCTGACGACGGTCGGCGCGGCGGGCTCACCGATGTCGTACACCGTGAAGCCGTTGTAGTTGCCGGCGAAGGCCAGGTCGCCCTTGAAGGCGAGGTCGGAGTTGTAGGCGGTGGCCGAGGCGAAGATCCCCTGTTTGGGGAGGTTCGCCAGGTGCTTGAGGTCGGGGCTCGACACGATCTCGTCGACGCCCGGGATGACCGGGGCGGCGGACGCGGGAACGGTGCCGAGGATCAGGGTGAGCGCGGCGAGCAGGGCGGTCACGAGGCGGGCGGTCGGTCTGTGTAGGACTCTGGAGGCCATACGGGAGCTCCTTTGGCGGACACTGATCGATCGCCGCGAGTATCACCTTTTTCCCGGCATGTAAGGGAAGTTCGAACAAGGCTGTAATGATGTTGGTACGACGCGATATGCCCACTGGGCGTCCCGGGTTGTTACCTTCACGTCGCGAGCGGTGAAGGGAGTGCGTCGAATGGGTGTTGTCGGACGCGGTACGGGTGCCCTGGCCGTCGCGGCGCTGGCCGCCGCGCTGCTGGCCGGATGCTCCGGCGGCGAGGAGCCGGTCGCGGGTCCCACCGCGACGATGCTGGCCCCGGGCCGCCCCGGCGAGCCGAACGCGACGATCACCTCGGGCCCGACGGCCGAGCCGGAACCCGCCGAGGCCGACGTCGCGTTCATGCGCATGATGATCGTGCACCACGGCCAGGCGATCGAGATGTCCGACCTTGCCCCGACCCGTGCCGCCGATCCCCGGGTGAAGTCCCTGGCGTCCCGCATCAGCGCGGCCCAGACCGGCGAGATCGCCGTCATGCGCGACTGGCTGCGCGACCGCAAGAGGCTTCCCGCGACGGGCCACGACCACGCCATGCCCGGCATGATCACCGAGCAGGAGTTCGACGCGCTGGAAGAGGCCCGCGCCGCGGAGTTCGACCGCCTCTACCTCACCCTCATGATCAAGCACCACGAGGGCGCGCTCGCCATGGCCGACACCGTCCTGGCCTCCGGAACCGACACCCTCTCCCTCCAGCTCGCCAAGGACGTCGCCACCACCCAGCAGTCCGAGATCAACCGCATGCGCGACCTCCTCTGAGCACCCCACGGCAAGCCCGGGATCTCTGTATTGTGCGCATCGTCAGCGGCATGTGCCCTGGCGTACCAGACCTCCCAGAAAGGCACTCTTCGTGCGTAAAGCCGTCGCCGTGCTCGCCGCCTGCTCCCTCTTCGTCGCGCTTCCGGCACCGCCCGCCGCCGCGGCCGCGCCCAAGCTCACCTCGCAGGGCTACGGCAAGCTGAAGATCGGCCAGACCAAGGCCAAGGCCCTCAAGACCGGCCTGATCAAGCTGACGGGCGACGCGGGCTCGGGCTGCACCACCTTCGTCTTTAAGAAGAAGCCGAAGGCCGCGAGCGGTTACCTCTCCAACAAGTACGGCGTCATCGCCATCTTCGCGGCGAAGTCCATGAAGACCCCGAAGGGCATCGGCATCGGCTCCACCAAGGCCGCCGTGAAGAAGGCCTACCCCAAGCTCAAGGACACCGTGAACGTCTCCTGGGTCCCCGCCCCCGGCAGCAAGGTCGCCCAGTACAACTTCCTGTTCGGCCCCGACAAGAAGGTCTACGAGATGGGCCTCGTCCACAAGAAGCAGCACTGCTTCAACTGACCGCGGCCTCCCGGCCGGCCTGCGCGGCGCTGACCGCGCGGTGTTCGGCCGGGGTCGTCCCGCGGACGCGTTTGAAGGCGGCGCTGAGCGCGAACGACGTGCCGTAGCCGACCCGGCGGGCGATGGCGCCGAGGGTGAGGGACGGGTCGGCGAGGAGGTCGGCGGCCAGGTCGAGGCGGTGCCCGGTCAGGTGGGCCATGGGGGGCGCGCCGACCAGCGCGGTGAAGCGGCGGGTCAGGGTGGAACGGGAGACGGCGAGTTCGGCGGCCAGGGCGTCGACCGTCCACGGGTGGGCGGGGTTGTGTTCGAGCAGGCGCAGCGCCCGGCCGACGAGGGGGTCGGACTGGGCGCGGTACCAGGCGGGCGGCTCGGCGTCGGGGCGGGTGAGCCAGGCGCGCAGCACGGTGACGGTGAGCAGGTCGAGGAGGCGGTCCAGGACCGCGGACTGGCCGGGCGCCTCGGTGGTGATCTCCGCGGCGAGCGCCGAGACCAGCGGCTCGCGGGACGCCTCGGCGGGGAGCACGAGCAGCGGAGGCAGCGCCGACAGGAGGTCGCGCGAGGTCTCGGCGGCGGTCTCGTACGTGCCGGTGAGCATGACCGTCCGGCCGTCGCGGCTGTTCCCCCAGGTGCGCAGGCCCTGCGACATGCGCTCCTCCAGCCGGGTGCCGTCGAGGGAGGCGCAGACCTGGCCGGGGCCGATGGAGATCTGCGGCGAGGTGTCCGGCGCGTCCGCGACGGTGTACGGATCCGGGCCCCGCGCCACCGCGACGGCCCCGGGCGTCACCTCGACCGGCGGTCCGGCGGCGGGCGTGAGCCAGGCCGTCCCGCAGGCGAGGACGACGACGGTCAGCGGCGCGCCGTCCTCGATCCGCATCGACCACGGAGGGTCCATGACCGAGCGCAGCAGGAACGCGCCGCGGGCGCGTTGACCGTTCAGGAGTGCGGCGAGGGCGTCCATGCCAGGACGGTAGCGCGTGACCCGCGCGCGTATGCCGCCGCGCGTCTCGGCGATGGAGCCTGGGCCGCTCCGGCGGTGGGATGGAGGCATCCGAGATCCCGAGGGGGAAACATGGTCCGCGCACTGCTGCTCGTCTCGACCGTCGGCGCCGGGGTCGGCGCCGGCGTCTTCTTCGCCTTCTCCACGTTCGTCATGCGCGCCCTCGGCACGCTGCCGCCCGCCGAGGGCGCGGCCGCCATGCAGGCGATCAACCGGGCCGCGCCGCATCCGCTGTTCATGCTGGTGCTGTTCGGCTCCGCCGCGACGGGCGTCGCCGCCGGGATCTCCGCGCTGCGCGACATCTCGGCGCCCGGAGCCTGGTGGACGGTCGCCGGGGCCGTGCTCGTCCTCGTCCCGGTGATCCTGACGATCGTCTACCACGTGCCCTACAACGACCGGCTGAACGCCCTCGACGCGTCGGCCCCGGCCACCGCCGACTTCTGGGCCGCCTACCTGTCGAGGTGGACGGCCGCCAACCACGTCCGCTGCCTGAGCGGCATCGCGGCGGCCGTCTCCTTCGCCGTCGCCTACCGGTCCGCCCGATGACGCCCGCCTCCCGGGCGGGGGAGGGTCGCTCGGCCTCGACCTGCGGCGGGGCAGGAGGACCCCTGCGACGAGGTCGGGCCGTCAGGTGGTGGCGGGCTCCGGGGACGCGGCCGGGCGGTGCGCGAGGGTGGCGCGGGCCCGGCCGAGGTCGAGGGTGCCGGTCCACTTGGCGATGACGAGGGCGGCGACGGCGTTGCCGGAGAAGTTGACGAGGGCGCGGCACTCGGACAGGAACTTGTCGATGCCGAAGATGAGCATGATCCCGGCGGCCGGGACCGTGCCGAGGGTGGCGAGGGTCGCGGTGAGCGCCAGGAAGCCCGCGCCGGCCACGCCCGCGGCGCCCTTGGACGTCAGCAGCATGACGGCCAGGAGCGCCACCTGGTCGCCGACGCCCAGGGGAGTGTCGGTGGCCTGGGCGATGTAGAGGGTGGCCATCGACAGGTAGAGGGCCGCGCCGTCGAGGTTGAAGCTGTAGCCGGTCGGGACGACGAGGCCGACCACGGACCGGTCCGCGCCGAGCGCGGTGAGCCCCCGCATGAGCCCGGGCAGGGCGGGCTCCGACGTGGACGTGCCGAGGACGAGGAGGTACTCCTCCTTGAAGTAGCCGATCAGGCGGAAGATGTTCAGCCTCAGGTACACCGCGAGCAGCCCGCCCAGCACGACGACCACGAACAGGACCGACGTCGCGTAGAACAGCGCGATCAGCGCCCCCAGGCCGGTGAGCGCGGTGAGGCCGAACGCGCCGACGGAGTAGGCCATCGCGGCGAACGCCCCCAGCGGCGCGGCCCTCATCACCATGCCGAGCACGTGGAAGACGACCTCGGTCAGCCGCCGCACCCCGTCCAGGAGTGGTGCGCCGACCGGCCCGACGGCCTGGAGCGCGACGCCGAACAGCACCGCGAGGAAGATGATCTGCAGGATGTTCCCCTCGGTGAACGCCCCGAAGAAGCTGTCGGGCACCAGGCCGGTGAGGAACTCCCACCAGCGCCGCTCCCGCCCGCCGTCGATGTAGCGCTGCGCCGTCTCGGTCGCGGCGAGTGCCGACGGGTCGGCGTGCACGCCCTCGCCGAGCCGGAACACGTTGCCGGCGACGAGCCCGGTGAGCAGGGCGACGAGGGTGCCGACCTGGAAGTAGGCGAGGGCCCTGACGCCGGTCGCGCCGACCTTCCTCAGGTCGGAGACGCCGCCGATGCCGCCGAGGACCGTCAGGAAGACGATGGGGCCGATGAGCATCTTCATCGCGGCGACGAAGGTCGTCCCGACGGGTTCGAGCGCCTTGCCGAGCTCGGGCCACTGCCCTCCGACGAGGACGCCCGCGCCGATGGCGACCACCACTTGGGCGTAGAGCCGCCGGTACCAGGGTCTCGCCATCGGGCCTCCTCGCTCGGGCGCTGCCGCGACCACGGTGGCGGTGGCCGCGGAGCCCGTCAAAGACCGACGCCCCGCCGATCCCGCGGCGAGGGGCCGCCTTGACGCGGACGCGACCCTGATGATCGGTAAGAAAGATGGTCTAGGGCTGGGGTATCGGTCCGGTCTATGCTGGGTGGGTGCAACTCGAAAGCCTCGACCTCAACCTCCTGATGGCCCTGCACGCGCTGCTCGAAGAGCGCAACGTCACCCGCGCGGGCCGCAGGCTCGGCCTCAGCCAGCCCGCGATGAGCGCCAACCTCGCCCGGCTGCGCCGCCACTTCGGCGACGAGCTCCTCATCCGCACCGGCAACGTCTACGAGCTGACGCCGCTCGCCACCGCCCTCGTCGACGCGACCACCCACGCCGTGGGCGTCGTCGAGCGCGTCTTCTCGGCCCGCCCGTCGTTCGATCCGGCCACCAGCGACCGCGAGTTCACCCTCGTCACCTCCGACTACGCCGTCAGCGTCATGGGCGAGGAGCTGATGCGCGTCCTCGGGGAACGCGCCCCGAACGTCCGCATCCGCTTCCTCCAGATCAACGTCCCGCGCATCGACGACGTGGACACCACGCTCCGCTCCTCCGACGGCGTGATCATGCCGCACGGCTTCATCACCGGCTACCCGTCGGTAGACATCTACGAAGACCGCTGGGTCGTCCTCGCCGATCCCGGCAACCCCGCTCTGGCCGACGGCCTGACCATGGACCACCTCAGTACCCTCCCCTGGGTGGCGACCTTCCGCGGCCCGACAGCCGGCGCCTCGGCCGCCCGCCAGCTCAACCTCCTCGGCGTGAAGCCCCGGGTGGAGATCGTCGTGGAGAACTTCCAGTCCCTGCCCTTCCTCATCGCCGGCACCGGCCGCATCGCCCTCATCCAGGAACGCCTCGCCCGCAAACTCGCCCCCTCCACCCCCTGCGCCATCCACCCCGCCCCCTACGAGGCGGTCCCCGTCCTCGAAGCCCTCTGGTTCCATCCCGTCCACCAGTCCGACCCGACCCACCGCTGGCTCCGCGAGACCCTCATCGAAGTGGGCGCCGGCATCCCCTGATCCTGCGGGCCCGCCGGAAGGGCCGCCGCGGTGCGGCGGCCCTTCCGGTCACCCGCGGGGGCGGGTTCTCGGCCGGGGGCGTGCTGCGGGGATCGGGACCGGGGCGGCCCCGGGGACGATCCTGTTCACGAGGGCGCCGATGCCCTCGACCGTCAGGGTGACCTCGTCGCCGGGGCCCAGGGGCGGCGGTTCGGAGGCGCCGGCGCGGCCCCAGAGTTCGGCGAGGCAGCCGCCGTTGCCGCAGGTGCCGGAGGCGAGGACGTCGCCGGGGCGGAGCTCGGCGCCTCGGGAGGCGTAGGCGACGAGCTCCTCGAAGGGCCAGCCCATGTTCGACAGCAGGTCGCGGCCCACCTCCTCGCCGTTGACCTCGGCCGTCAGGCCCAGGCCGAGGAACCCGTCGGCGTCGCGGTACGGCTCCAGGTCGGCGGCGGGAACGATCCAAGGGCCGAGGGTGGAAGCGAAGTCCTTGCCCTTGCAGGGGCCGAGGCCGACCTTCATCTCCAGGGACTGCAGGTCCCGGGCGGACCAGTCGTTGAAGACCGTGTAGCCGAAGATGTGGTCGCGGGCCTGTTCCGGGGTGAGGTCGCGGCCCGCCTTGCCGATGACGACCGCCACTTCGAGTTCGAAGTCGAGGACCGCGCTGCCGGGCGCCATGGCCACCTCGTCGCCGGTCGCGACCAGCGAGTGCGGGTTCGTGAAGTAGAAGGTGGGGGCCTCGTACCACCGGTCGGGGACGCCCGACACGCCGTCGACGCTCTTGCGGACGCCCTCGACGTGCTCCTCGAACGCCACGAAGTCCCGGACCGTCGGCGGATCGAGCGGGGGGAGCAGCCGGACTTCCGCGACCGGAACACCGGGCTCACCCAGCGCGCGCCCCACGGCCGCCTCCTGCTCGGCGGCGGTCCACCCGACGAACTCCCGCATCGAGGCGGCGTCGAGCGCGTGCACCGTCTCGTCCGCCGCGACGCCGCACAGGGTGCGGCCCGCGTGGACATAGGTGAGGTACCGCATCAGACGGGCGGGGCGACGAAGATGCCGCGGTCGACGTCGTTGAACGATTCCTTGGCGACGAGCTCGTTCATCGGGTTCGCCGTCCCCCACTGGTCGGTGACCTCCGGCTGGGAGAAGTCATGGACGGACGGGTGCCAGGTGTCCTCGTCGAGGAGTTCCAGCTCGGTCGTGTACTCGACGGTGTTGCCGTGCGGGTCGAGGAAGTACGTGAAGGTGTTGTCGCCCGCGAGGTGTCGCCCCGGCCCCCAGATCTTCTTCGCGCCGGAGCGGATGACGCGCCCGGAGCCGCGCATGTACTCGTCGACGCCGCGCAGCTCGAACGACAGGTGGTGCACCGACGTGTGCGGCCCCTTGGCGATGGCGAGGCTGTGGTGCTGCGGGTTGCAGCGCATGAAGTGCATGACGTCGCCCATGTGCGGGCTGGACAGCGTGTCGGAGAGCGCGAAGTCCAGGTGCGTCTCGTACCAGGCGCGGGTCGCGGCGAGGTCGGGGGAGTTGAGCACGACGTGCGACAGCCGGACCGGAACCGACTCCTTCTCCTCGATCTTGCGGTGCGCCCGCACCGCGACGTCGGCGGAGATCTCGATGGTCCGCCCGTCGAGGTCGAAGAACCGGAAACCGTAGCCGCCGCCGGGCGTGTCCAGTGTCCCCGGCTCGGTGACGAGCCTGACGTCCGCGGCCCGCAGCCGCGCGGCCAGCGCGTCCACGTCGGCGGGCGTCTGCGCGCCGAACGCCACGAGGTCGAGCCGCTTCTCGGCGGCCTCCCGGATCCGCACGACGTACTGCTCCGGCGAGCCCGCGGCGGCGAGGAACGACAGTCCGGTGTCCGTCGCGACCTCCTCCAGCCCCCAGACGCCGGCGTAGAACTCGCGCTGCTTGGCGAAGTCGGGCACGGCGAGGTCGACGTGCCGCAGATGGGTGATCAGTCGTGTCACGGGGTCACTTCCTTGATTCCGAAGAGTCGGGCGGCGGTCTCTCCCGCGACCGCCGCGCGCTCGGCGGCGGTGAGGCCCGCCGCGTCGAGCCGGGCCAGCGGGTCTTCGACGCCCATGTCGAAGGGGTAGTCCGAGCCGAGGACGACCCGGTCGGCGCCTGCGGCGGCGACGAGGGCGCGCAGTACGCCCGCGTCGTGGACGAGCGAGTCGCACCAGAGGCGGCGCAGGTAGGCGCTCGGCTTCTCCGCGCAGGTACGCGCCTCGGGCCGCACCTCCCAGCCGTGGTCGGCACGGCCCAGGTACGTCGGCAGGTAGCCGCCGCCGTGCGCGGCGACGATCTTCAGCGCGGGATGCCGGTCGAGGACCCCGGCGAAGATCAGGTGCGAGAGCGCGACGGCGTTCTCCACGGGCTGCCCGACGATGTTCGACAGGTAGTACCTGTCGAGCCGCTCGTCCAGCGTGCAGCCGAAGGGGTGCACGAAGACGACGGCCCCGGTGGCGGCGGCGTGCGCCCAGAACGGCTCAAGGCGTTCGTCGGAGAGCTCGACGCCGGGGGCGTGCGAGGAGATCTCGACGCCCTTCAGACCGGCGGCGAGCGCGTGGTCCAGCGCCTCGACCATCAGCGAGGGGTGCTGGAGCGGCACGAGCCCGAGCCCGTGCAGCCGTTCGGGGGCCTGCGCGCAGTGCGCCGCAGTGCCCGCGTTCGCCAGCTCCCAGACGGTCCGGGCCGCGGTTTCGTCCGTCCAGTAGTGGTAGTGCGATGGCGAGGGGCTCACGATCTGCACGTCGACGCCCTGGGCGTCCATGTCGGCGAGCCGCACCGGCACCTGGGTGAGCTTCGGGATCCGCGAGCCGACCATCGGCCCGGAGACCGCCAGGGAGGCGGCCCCGTTGCGCCGCGCGTCGAGCGCGCGGTGCTCGGCGAGGCCGGGCAGGTCGGCGACGGCGGCCTCGATCTCGGGGAGGATGACGTGCGCGTGCACGTCCACGGTGGTCACGGCAGCTCCGTCAGCAGCGCGGAGGTGCGGCCCATGGTGCCGGGCACGTCGCCCTGCTCGCCCGCGAGCTGCCACGCGCAGATCTGCACCGACGCCTCCACCACGGCCCGCACGCGCGGCAGCCGCCGCTCGGTGTACCCGTCGAGGGGCTTGCCGGCCAGGAGCGTCTCGGCGAGGACCGCCGCGTCCTCCAGGCACATCGCCGCGCCCTGCGCGATGGTCGGCGGGCAGGCGTGCGCGGCGTCGCCGACCAGCACGACCCGGCCCCGGTGCCACGGCTCGTCGACGAGCAGCGCCTCGAACCAGGTGTAGTTCACCCGCGCCCCCTCGGTGAGGTCGGCGCGGATCTCGGCCCACTCGCCGCCGTAGCCCTCGGCGAGCCGCCGCATCTCCGCGATCGGGTCGAGCCCGGCGACCTCCTCCTTCGACCGGGCCTTCTCCACGAGGTAGGCGTACATCTCGGTCGGGCTCGTCGGGCAGTACCCGGCGATAAAGCAGGGCCCGCCGTACGCGAGGTCGGTACGGGTGACGCCTTCGGGCCGGCGGGTGTGCACCCGCCAGATGCCCATTCCGACGGGCTCGGGCCGCGCCTCGATCCCGATGAGCTCCCGGACGTGGGAGCGGATGCCGTCCGCGCCCACCACGAGGTCGTAGGAGCCGGTCGTGCCGTCCCGGAAGACGACGTCCACGCCGTCACCGGTGTCCGTCAGCGCGTCCACGGTCGTGCCGAACCGGACGGTGACGCCCGCCTCCAGCACCGCCGCGTGCAGGATCTCGGCGAGTTCCGGCCGGTTCATCCCGAGGGTGGCGGGCAGGTCAGGCCCGCCGGTGCGGACGTCGGGGATCTCGGCGAGCACGGTGCCGTCCGGCAGCCGGATGCCCAGCTCGTCGAACGCGAAGCCCTTGGCGCGCACCGCGTCCCACACGCCGAGGGCGCGGAGCTGGCGCAGGGCGTTGCCCTGGAGGGTGATGCCGGAGCCGAGCGCGGACACGTCGGCGTTGATCTCGGCGATCTCGACGGCGACGCCGCCGCGCGCGAGCAGGACGGCGAGCGCCGACCCGGCGACGCCGCCGCCGACGATGAGGACTGAACGCATGGGGTGGTCGCTCATTTCACTTGAGGGCGAGGGGATTCACGGGGGAGCCGACCGCGCCGGTGATCGGCAGCGGCGGGGCGGCGAGGAGGAACGCGTACGAGCCGTCGGCCGCGCAGTCGGCCGCGAGCTCCTCGAAGTCCCACATCTCGCCGATCAGCAGGCCCATGTTGGGGATGACGACCTGGTGCAGGGGTTGGAAGGCGTTGTCGAATTCGTTGGGGCGGACTTCGAAGCCCCAGGTGTCGGTGGCGATGGCGGCGATCTCGGTGCGGTGCAGCCAGCCCGCCGTGGTGAACGAGAGGCCGGGGGCGGGTCCTCCGGCGTATTCGCCCCAGCCGTCGCGGCGGGCGCGGGCGAGTTGTCCGGTGCGGACGCAGACGATGTCGCCGGTGCCGATCGTGACGCCGTGGGCCTCGGCGGTGGCCGTCAGATGCGCCTCGGTGATCGCGAAGCCGTCGGGGAGCTCGCCGTCGCCGATCACCCGGCCGACGTCCAGCAGCACACCGCGTCCGACGACCGGCGCGGCGAGGGTCTCGATGCCGGTGACGAGGTCGCCGTCGGAGGTGACGACGCGTTCGGCGGGGCGGCCGTTCCAGGCCTTGCCGTGGTCGAAGATGTGGCCGAGGCCGTCCCATTGGGTGGAGCACTGGAGCGGCATGGCGATGACGTCGTCGGCGCCGCCGATGCCGTGCGGGAAGCCCTGGTTGCCCAGGGCGGCGTCGGTGCCGGTGTCGAGCATGGTGTGCACCGGGTTGGTGCGCCGCCGCCAGCCCTTCTGCGGCCCGTTCATGTCGAAGGACTGCGCGAGGGAGAAGCTCACGCCGCGCCGCACCAGGGCCGCCGCCTCGCGCCGCTTGGCCTCGGTGAGGAAGTTGACGGTCCCGCGCACGTCGTCGTCGCCCCAGCGCCCCCAGTTGGAGTACGCGGCGGCGGCCTTGGCGATCTCGCCTTCGGGGTCGGTCCGGTCGAGCATCAGCCTGCCTTCCGCACGATCCGGTTGCGCTGCGCGCCGAGGCCCGTGATGGAGCCCTCCATGACGTCGCCGTCCTGGAGCAGGACGCCCCAGTGCATCCCGTTCCCGGCCGGGCTGCCGGTGAGCACGAGGTCGCCGGGCAGCAGGCGCGCGGACTGGGAGATGTACGACACGAGCCGCGCGACGCCGAAGATCATGTCCTGGGTTGACTCGTCCTGGTAGGTCGTGCCGTTCACGTCGAGGCGGACGGTCAGGTCCGCGACGTCTCCGACGAATCCGGCGGGCACCAGGAACGGGCCGAGCGGCGTGAAGCCGGGGATGTTCTTCGAACGCTGCCAGTCGGTGCCGATCTCGGGCATGTCCCGCCGGAACACCGCCTCGCGCGCGGTCAGGTCGTTGGCGATCGTGTAGGCCGCGACGTGGTCGAGGGCGTCGGCCTCAGAGACCTGGTAGGCCTCCTCGCCGATGACGGCCGTCAGCTCCAGTTCCCAGTCGGGCTTGGCGACCCAGTCGGGCACCGCGATGTCGTCGTACGGGCCGGTGATCGCGCTGGGCAGGCCGGTGAAGACGTAAGGCAGGTCCTCTGCCGCACGGCGGTCCATCAGCGCTGCGGTGTCGCGGCGGATCTCGTCCGCGGTGCGCGCGTCGTCGGGGGCGCGGTGCGCGACGGCCAGGTCGATGACGTGGGTGCGGTAGTTCGCGCCGGACTGGAAGACCTGCCGGGGCTCGACCGGGGCGAGGACGCGCAGGTCGGCGAGGGCGAGCCGGGGCGCGTCGGACGCGGCGAGCGCGGCGAGGCGGGGGAGCGCGGCGGCCCAGTCGGCGAGCAGGCCGCGGGTCGTCTCGGGCAGGCCGGAGCCGGTGAGGTCGAGGACCCGGTCGCCGGTGACGAGCCCGGCGAACCCGCGGCCGTCGGCGTCCTGGAAAGTGCCGACCGCGAACGGCCCGGCGGGTGAGGCAAGAGCGGACATCAAGGGTTCCTTCCGTGAATGCGCTTCCACTGTGGCCGCCGTCACGTGATTTGGGAAATCGATAACGGGTATGTCTTTCATCCGTTCCATGGATGATTAGGACGGGCGGGCCCGGTGCGGACCCGCCCGCAGGGTCAGGCCGAGGCCCGGCCGAACGCTGCCGCGTGCTGCCCGGAACCGTCCCTGAGCAGCACCGCGACCGCCAGCGCCAGCGCCAGCGAAGCGCCGCCGACGATCCCGAGCGCACCGCCGAGCCCGGCCGTCGCCGCGGCGAGTCCGCCGACGGCCAGCGGCGACAGGAACTCGCCGAGGAACAGCGCCGAGGTCCACACGCCCGTGCCGCGTCCGCGCTGGGCGAACGACAGCCCGTCCACCGCCCAGGTGAGCAGCGTCGGCAGCAGCAGGCCGGTGCCGAACCCGGTGAGCACCGCTCCCGCGACCACCACCGGCACCGACCCGGCCGCGCCCACCAGCAGCAGCCCCGCGCCGGAGATCGCGAACTCCGCGACGAGCAGCGGCCGCAGCCCCAGCCGGGTCGCCTTCGCGAACAGCCCGGCCCCGACCGCCGTCGCCAGCGACATCAGCGCGGTGACGCCACCGATCGCGGCGCTGTCGGAGACACCGGCCTCGTCGAGCACGTACGAGAGCTGCACGATCAACGTGTAGAACACCAGCCCGCCCGCGACCGTCACGAGCACCGGGACGGCGAGGCGGCGGGCCGGCACCGGCTCGCCGGTGTCCTGCTCGGGCCGCTCCGGCTGCCATAGGAACCGCGCCATCGGCAGCGCGACGACCGCCGCGACGAGGTACAGCCAGAACACCGTGCGCCAGCCGCCCGCGCCGAGCGCCCCGCCGAGCGCGAAGAACACGGTGGCCGAGACCGTCGTGACGAGGGTCTGCACGCCGAGGTAGCGGATGCGGCGCGCGCCCGTCCAGTAGTCGGCGATGAGCGTGGTGCAGCAGGTCATGATCGCCGCCTCGCACACGCCGACCAGCGCGCGGCTGACGAGGATCGCGTGCAGCGAGTCGAGGTAGAGGGGCGCGGTGCCGAACACCGAGTAGGCGACCATCGTGCCGAGCAGCAGCCGTCTGCGGTCGAAGCGGTCGGCGATCGCGCCGGCGAAGGGCGCGCCGAGCGCGATGAACAGCGCGGGCAGCGTCAGCACGACCGGCACGAGGATCTCCGCGCCGCCGACCGACGCGAACTCCTCCTCCATCCGCGGCAGGACGGGCGACAGCAGCACGGCGCCGAGCACCGGCATACAGCTCCCGACCAGCAGCAGGACGAGCTGGACGGGCCCCGCCGCACGCGGGGGCACCGAAGGGGGATGGGACATGGGGTGGCCTCACCAGAGCGTTCCGGGGATGTGATGGCCATCACTATGTGCCGGAAGCCCGGGATGCGGAAGGCGGCTCTTTCGTATGTCTCCCATCCACCGGGTGGATACCCCGTGCGGCTCAGCCGAGGATCGCCTCGACGCCGAAGGCGAAGCGGTCGGCGAAGGAACCGGTGTCGAGGTGGGGCAGGACGCGGCGCAGCGCCGGATGCGCGTCGGCCGGCAGCGCGGCGGCCAGCCGGGACTCGCCGGGCGCGGCCTGCTCCTCCTGGGTCAAGCCGAGGGTGAAGTACAGCAGGGTCCAGGCCGTCCAGGCGGCCTCCTTCTCGGGGCGGCCGGTGTCCAGGAGGGCCGCCCGGAACCGGCCGACCAGCTCGCGGACCCGCTCGCGCGGCGCGTCGGGCAAAGCGTCGAGGGGCGCCTCCCCGGTGACGGCGTCGGCCATCAGCTCAAGCAGCCGGGTCTTGGTCTTCACATGCCACAGGACGGTGTTCATCCGGACCCCGAGGCGGTCGGCGACGGCCCGGGTGGACAGGCCGTCCAGCCCTCGGTCCTCCAGGACCTCCACGGTGCGGCCATGGAATCTCGCAAAGAAGAACAGCACTCTCGGCTGATCGCCGGGGCGGCGATGAGGGCCGGGGGAGCGGGGCCTCGGGGCGCGACCGCGACTTCGAGCCGCATGCGTTGGGCGCCGGGGAGCGCGGTCTTCGGTTCGCCTCGGACCCCCGTCTTCGCGGCAGGCGTCCATGACGGCCTGGCGGCGCTGGTCCGCGCGGGCGGCCCCGTGCGGGCCGCCGGGTCAGCGCGGGAGGCCGAGCCGCTGGAGTGACAGGGCGGCGAAGCCCTGGAGGGAGCGGTCCCAGGGGAGCGGGAAGGAGTCGGCGGGGACCGGATGGGCCGGAGCCTCGACGAGGAGGGTGAGGGCGCGTTCGGGGAAGGGGTCGGCGGCCCGGTGGGCGAGCGCGACCGCGGCGGTGAGGGCGACGGCCCGGTGCGGGGCGTCGAGCAGGCCGGTCAGGACCTCTGCGACGGCAGGGTCGGCGGCGGGCAGATGGGCGAGCGCGAGGTTGGCGCTGGCCCGGACGGTTTCGCGCCCCTCGGCGGGGACGGCGAGGAGCGCGGCCACCGCCGCGGGAGAGGCGGGATACCAGGCGAGGAGTTCGGCGGCGCCCGCGGCCACGACCGGATCGGGATCCGCGGTCCAGGCGACGATCCGGTCGTGGACGCGGCCCGCGGCCCGATGGCAGTCGCGGGCCCAGAGGACGACGACGTCGTTCATATCCGCCTCATCCGCCTCATCCTCCTCGGGCAGGTCGTCCTCCGCGTCTTCGTCTTCATCGTCCTCTTCGTCATACCCGTAGAGCCTGCGGGTCGCGGCTTCGGCGCGCTCCGGCGTCAGGCGCTCGGCGCGGGCGAACGCCGCGCCGACGTCGAAGGGCAGATCGGCGTCGTCGCGGTCGCCGAGCGCGACCGCCCGCAGCAGCCCCATGACGGAGCCGCGCCCGGGCGTCCCCGGATCGTCCAGGAGCGCGGCGAGGAACGGCACGACGTACGGGCTGGCCTCCCAGCGTGTGCCCTGATGGTAGACGTTCCCGTAGAGCCCGCGCGCCGCCTCCCGCGCCTCCGGATCGGCCGACGCCAACGCCCGGAGCTGCCCCGGCACGTCCTCGGCCGTCCCGTACGCGTGGTGCAGCGACGCCCACGCCACCTCGTCCAGCCCGTCCAGCGGACCCGTTCTCCCGGCCACCCGCGCAAGGCTAGTGCCGGAGGGCGATCACGCGCCGGTGAACCGGGTGACGAGGACGGCGACGCGTTCGGCGACGCCGGTGCGTCCACGATCGAGGGCCGGTATCCCTTCCCGTATCCGTCGCGGCACGGTGAAGTGCCCTCATGGTCACCGCAGCAGCCGTGCTCTTCGCCGGCTTCCTTCACGCCGTCTGGAACGCCCTGGCCAAGGCGGTCCCGGACAGGTACTTCGCCTTCGCCGTCATCGGGCTCGCCTCTTCGCTGGTCTGCCTGCCGCTCGCGCTGACGGGCCTGCCCGCCGCCCCCGCGTGGCCGTACCTGCTGGCCTCGGTGGTGATCCACATCGGCTACCTGCTGCTCCTCGCCCGCAGCTACACGCTCGGCGACTTCAGCCAGGTCTACCCCGTCGCCCGCGGCAGCGCCCCGCTGGTCGTCGCCCTGGCGGCGGCTCTGCTGGGCGAGCATCTGAGCGGCCTCCAACTCGTCGGCCTCGCCGCGGTCTGCGGCGGCCTCGCCGCCCTCGCCCTCGTCGGCCGGAGCGCGGCCCCCACCGGACCCGCCCTCGCCGCCGCCCTCGCGACGGGCCTTGCGATCGCCGCCTACACCGTTGTGGACGGCCTCGGCGTACGTGTGGCGGACGGAGCCCACAAGTACACCGCCTGGCTCTTCCTCCTCGAAGGCTCCCTCACCGCCCTGGGCGTCGTCCTCCTCCGCGGCCGCCGCGTCCTGTCCGCCCCCCGCAAGCTCTGGGCCATGTCGGCGATAGGCGGCCTGGTCTCCACCCTCTCCTACGGCATCGTCATCTGGGCCCAGACCCGCGGCGCCCTCGCCGAGATCGCCGCCCTCCGCGAGACCGGCGTCATCTGGGGCGCCGTCATCGGCGCCCTCTTCTTCGCCGAGCGCCTGGGCCCCCGCCGCATCACCGCAGCCGCCATCGTCGCCCTCGGCGTCATCCTCCTCAACCTCCCCCCGGCCTAGGCGCGTTCTGGGAGCGCTCCCAAATGCTGGGAATTGGGGGGTTGTGTCGTGGGTCACGGCGGCCTAGTCTGTCGAAGCGCTTCGAATCGAAGCGCTTCGACAGCAGACGTCGGGGGCGCTACCCACCCCTGGAGGACCCGATGCAGAAGAAGAGCAGGATCCCCGTCCTGCGTGGGCTGGCCGCGCTGGCGGTCGGCATGCTGGCGCTGACCGCGTGCGGCGGCGGAGCCGAGGACGAAGGGCCGTCCGGTGCCAAGGAGCTGCGGCTGTGGCACTACGAGAGCGCCGACGGCGCGATGGGCAAGGCCTGGGCGGCGGCCATCGCGAAGTTCGAGGAGACGCACCCGGGCGTCAAGGTGAAGTTCGAGGAGAAGTCCTTCGAGCAGATCAACCAGAGCGGCGCGATGGCGCTGAACTCCAATGAGGCCCCGGACATTCTCGAATACAACAAGGGCAACGCGACCGCGGGCCTCATCGCCAAGCAGGGCCTGCTGACGGACCTGTCCGACGAGGTGGCCGAGCGCGGGTGGGACAAGCTCCTCAGCCCGTCCCTCCAGACGACGGCCAGGTACGACGAGCGCGGCATCATGGGCGCGGGCAACTGGTACGGCATCCCCAACTACGGGGAGTTCGTCACCGTCTACTACAACAAGGATCTCTTCGAGAAGTACAAGCTCGAAGTCCCCACCACCCTCGACGACTTCACCAAGGTGATGGACGCGTTCGTCGCCGAGGGCATCACCCCGCTGGGCAACGCGGGCGCGGAGTACCCGGCGCAGCAGTACCTGTACCAGCTCGCCCTGTCCAAGGCCGACCGCGCCTGGGTGGACAAGTACCAGCTCTACAAGGGCAAGAACGACTTCAAGGACCCGGCCTGGACCTACGCGGCGACGACCTTCGCCGACTGGGTGAAGAAGGGCTACATCGCCAAGAACTCCGCGGGCACCAAGGCCGAGGACATGGGCGTCGCGTTCATGAAGGGCGACTTCCCGATCCTGGTCTCGGGCAGCTGGTGGTGGGGCCGCTTCCAGCAGGAGGTCAAGAACTTCGAGTGGGACTCGTTCCTGTTCCCCGGCAACGCGCTCAACGCCGGATCGAGCGGCAACCTGTGGGTCGTCCCTGAGAACTCTAAGGCCAAGGACCTGGCCTACGACTTCATCGACATCACGATGAGCAAGGAGATCCAGAACATCCTCGGCAACGAGGGCGGCGTCCCCGTGGCGGCCGACCCCGCGGCCATCGAGGACCCCAGGTCCAAGCAGCTGATCGAGCTCTTCGGCAAGGTGAACTCCTCCGACGGCCTCGCCTTCTACCCCGACTGGCCCGCGCCCGGCTACTACGACGTGCTGGTCCAGAACACCCAGAAGCTCATCAACGGCAGCGCCACCCCGGACCAGTTCCTCGACGGGATCGCGGGCCCGTACGACGAGAACATCGAGGATCAGGGCCTTGGCGACTGAGGTCCGCAAGGGCGGGCGGGCGGCGGACGTCTCCAAGGGGACCCCGCCGCCCGTGCGGCCCAAGCGCACCGCGTCCTACTGGCTGTACCTGGTGCCGAGCGCGGTCCTGTTCACTGTCGTCATCGGCGCCCCGTTCGTCGCCAGCACCGTGCTCGGCTTCACCCGCTGGCAGGGCATCGGGACGCCGGAGTGGATCGGCTTGGAGAACTACTCCCGGCTCTTCCAGGACGAGCGGTTCTGGCAGTCGTTCGAGCACAACCTCGTGCTGATCCTCGCGATGGCCGTCATCCCAACGTTCCTCGGCCTGGTCCTCGCCTCGGTCCTGTTCGACTTCGTCGGCAGGTTCTACGGCCCTCGGACGGCGAGCGGACTGCGCGCGGCGTTCTACCTCCCGCAGGTGCTGCCCGTCGCCGTCGCCGGCGTGGTGTGGACGTGGATCCTGAACCCGACGGCGGGCGCGCTGAACGCCGTCCTCGAAGCGATCGGGCTGCCCGGCCAGGACTGGCTGGGCGACGAGAGCCTCGCGCTCCCCAGCGTCGGCGGCATCCTCGTGTGGCTCCAGATCGGCTACCCCGTCGTCATCTTCATGTCCGGCCTCCAACGGGTGGACCCGTCGCTTTACGAGGCCGCCGAGATCGACGGCGCGGGCTGGTGGCGCAAGTTCCGGCACATCACGATCCCGCAGATCCGCCCGGAGATCTTCGTGGTGCTGCTGACCTGCACGATCGCCGCGCTGAAGGTGTTCGGCCCGATCTACGTGCTGACGCGCGGCGGGCCCGGCGGGGCGACGAACGTCCCGTCCTACTTCTCCTACCAGAACTTCTTCCAGAAGACGCAGGTCGGCTACGGCTCGGCGATCGCGACGGTGCTGACGCTCGTCATCGTCGTCGTGACGTTCCTGTTCCTGCGCGCCCAGCGACGAGGGGAGGAGACGCCGTGATCGCCCTGCGCAGGCACGCCGTCCTCACCGCGCTCATCGTGCTCGCGGTCGTCATGCTCGTGCCGTTCGCCATCGTGCTCATGAACGCGGTGAAGACCCCTGCCGAGTACTCCTCCGGAGGCCCGCTCGCGCTGCCGGAGTCCATCCATATAGAGGCGCTGAAGACGTTCTGGGAGCGGGTCGACTTCGGCCGCAAGCTGTGGAACAGCGCCCTCATCGCCGGGACCGTCGCGGTCCTCGCGGTGCTGCTGTCGGTGCTGAACGCCTATGCGTTCGGGATCGGCAGGGTGAAGGGCAGCACCTGGATCCTCGCGGTGTTCCTGCTGGCCAACACGCTCCCGCAGGAGCAGCTCGTCTACCCGCTGTACTACGGCGCGAAGTGGCTCGGCCTGTACGACACGAGGCTGTCGGTGATCATCATCATGACGGTCATCCAGGCGGCGTTCGGGACGTACCTGCTGTCGGCCGTCTTCGGCACCTTCCCGCGCTCGCTGCTGGAGGCGGCCGAGCTCGACGGGGCGGGCCGCTGGCGGGTGCTGTGGCGGGTCGTGGTGCCGATCAGCCGGCCCACCCTCACCGTTCTGATGATCTTCTTCTTCATCTGGACGTGGAACGAGTTCTTCCTGCCACTGGTGTTCCTCATCTCCAACGACAACCAGACCGTCCCGGTCGCGCTGGCGACCACGGCGGGCGACAAGTACATGGACGCCACGATGCAGAGCGCCGCATCGCTCCTCGGCGTCCTCCCCGCGATCGTCTTCTTCCTGCTCTTCCAGCGGACGCTGACGCGCGGCATCACAGTGGGGGCCATCAAGTGAAGTTCACCGACGGGTACTGGCTCATGCGCGAAGGGGTCGAGGCCGCCTACCCGGCCGAGATCCTCGATGCCTCCGCCGGTCCCGGCTCGCTCACCCTTCGCGCGCCGGTCGTGCACGTGCGGCACCGGGGCGACCTCCTCAAGGGCCCGATGCTCACCTTCGAGTGCTCCGCGCCTGCCCCGGACGTCGTCGGCGTGAAGATCACCCACTTCGCGGGCGGGTTGGACCGGGGGCCGGAGTTCCCGCTGGACACGGCGCCGCCGGAGACGTCGGGGGAGATCGGTGACGAGTACGCCTCGCTCACCTCCGGCGCGCTGACCGTCCGGTTCCGGCAGGGCGACTCGGCTTGGCGGATGGAGGCCGTCGCGGAAGGCAAGGTCCTCACCGCGACCTCAGCCAAGTCCACCGCCTACCTGACGACGCCCGAGGGCGCGTTCGTGCGCGAGCAGCTCGACCTCTCCGTCGGCGCACACGTGTACGGCCTCGGCGAGCGGTTCGGCCCGCTGGTGAAGAACGGCCAGACCGTCGACGTCTGGAACGCCGACGGCGGCACCGCGTCCGAGCAGGCGTACAAGAACGTCCCCTTCGTGCTCACCGACGACGGCTACGGCATCTTCGTCGCGCATCCCGGCCACGTCTCGTTCGAGGTCGGTTCGGAGAACGTCTCGCGGCTCCAGTTCTCCGTCGCGGGCGAGTCCCTCGCGTACTACGTCATCTACGGGCCCACGCCGAAGGACATCCTGCGCAAGTACACCGCGCTGACCGGCCGCCCCCCGCTGCTGCCGGACTGGTCGTTCGGCCTGTGGCTGTCCACGTCCTTCACCACCTCCTACGACGAGCAGACCGTCACGTCCTTCATCGACGGGATGGCCGAGCGGGACATCCCGCTGTCGGTGTTCCACTTCGACTGCTTCTGGATGAAGGAGTTCCAGTGGTGTGACTTCACCTGGGACTCCCGCACGTTCCCCGACCCGGCCGGGATGCTGAAGCGGCTGAAGGACCGGGGATTGAAGATCTGCCTCTGGATCAACCCCTACATCGCGCAGGCGTCCCCGCTGTTCGAGGAGGGCAAGGCCGGCGGCTACCTTCTGAAGCGCCTGGACGGCTCAGTCTGGCAGTGGGACCACTGGCAGCCCGGCCTCGCGATCGTCGACTTCACCAACCCGGACGCCCGCGCCTGGTACCAGGGCAAGCTCGCCGCGCTCCTCGACATGGGCGTCGACTGCTTCAAGACCGACTTCGGCGAGCGCATCCCCGTGGACGTCGCCTGGCACGACGGCTCCGACCCCGAGCGGATGCACAACTACTACACCCAGCTCTACAACGAGGCGGTCTTCGACCTGCTGCGCGAGCGGCGCGGCGAGGGCGAGGCGATCCTGTTCGCCCGCTCCGCGACGGCCGGCGGCCAGAAGTTCCCGGTGCACTGGGGCGGCGACTGCGAGTCGACGTTCTCGGCGATGGCCGAGAACCTGCGCGGCGGCCTCTCGCTCGGCATGTCCGGCTTCGGTTACTGGAGCCACGACATCGGCGGCTTCGAGGGCACACCCGACCCCGAGCTGTTCAAGCGCTGGACGGCGTTCGGCCTGCTGTCCTCGCACAGCCGCCTGCACGGCAGCCAGTCCTACCGGGTGCCGTGGGCGTTCGACGAGGAGGCCGTGGACGTGCTGCGGCACTTCACGAAGCTCAAGGAGCGGCTGATGCCGTACCTGCGCGGCGTCGCCCGCGAGGCCCACGAAGAGGGCCTGCCGATGATGCGGGCGATGGTGCTGGAGTTCCCCGAGGACCCCAACTGCGCCTACCTGGAACGCCAGTACATGCTCGGCTCCGACCTGCTCGTCGCGCCGGTGTTCGCCGCTTCGGGGGACGTCACGTACTACGTCCCTGAGGGAGAGTGGACGCACGTCCTGTCGGGGGAGACGTTGACGGGGCCGCGCTGGGTGACCGAGAACCATGACGTCATGAGCCTGCCGCTGCTGGCGCGGGCCGGAGCGGAGGTGCTGTGACCTTCCCGGAGGACTTCGTCTGGGGCGCGGCGACCGCCGCGTTCCAGATCGAGGGGGCGCTGGACGCGGGCGGGCGCGAGCCCTCGATCTGGGACGCGTTCCCGCACGTCCTGAACGGCGACACCGGCGCCGTCGCCTGCGACCACTACCACCGGTACCCCGAGGACGTGAAGCACCTCGCGGACCTGGGCGTCACCGCCTACCGGTTCTCGATCTCCTGGCCCCGGGTCACGCCCGGCGGCAGGATCGAGCCGCGCGGCCTCGACTTCTACTCGCGGCTCGTCGACTCCCTCCTGGAGCACGGGATCACCCCGTACGCCACGCTCTACCACTGGGACCTGCCGCAGCGGCTCCAGGACCGGGGCGGCTGGACGAACCGGGAGACCGCGTACCGGTTCGCCGGATACGCGGCGGTCGTCGCGGGCGCGCTCGGCGACCGGGTGTCCGACTGGATCACGTTGAACGAGCCGTGGTGCTCGGCGTTCCTCGGGCACGACACCGGCGACCACGCGCCGGGGCACCGGTCGCGGGTCGAGGCGCTGACCGCCGCGCACCACCTCAACCTCGCGCACGGCCTCGCCGCCCGGGTCCTGCCGGGCCGCGTCGGCGTCACCCTCAACCCGCACGTGTTCCGGGGCGAGGCCGAGGCGGTCCGCCGGGCCGACGCGCTCGGCAACCGGATCTTCTTCGGCCCGATGCTGGACGGCGCCTACCCGGCCGACCTCATCGCCGACACCGCGTCCGTCACGGACTGGTCGTTCGTGCACGACGGCGACGAGGCCACCGCGCACGCCCCGCTGGACTACATCGGGTTGAACTACTACGCGCCGCACTACGTCACCGGGGGCGACCCGGACGCCCCCGTCACCGACATGGGCTGGCCCGTGGACGCGTCAGGGCTGACCGAGCTGCTCGCCCGGTTCGCCCGGGAGTATCCGGATCTGCCCGTTCTCATCACCGAGAACGGCGCGGCCTACCCCGAGGAGGTGTCCGACGAGCGCCGCGTCGCCTACCTGCGCGACCACCTCCAGGCGGTCCTCGACGCCCGGGCCGCGGGCGCCGACGTGCGCGGGTACTTCGTGTGGTCCCTGCTCGACAACTTCGAATGGGCCTTCGGGTACGCCAAGCGATTCGGCATCATCCACGTCGACTACGCGACGCAGCGCAGGACGTGGAAGGACAGCGCGCACTGGTATCGCAAGGTCATCGCCACCGGGCGCCTGTGACGCCCTAAGGTGCCGATGACGGAATGAGGACGGGCTTTGGTCAAGATCAGTGATGTGGCGCGGCACGCCGGGGTGGCGCCGAGCACGGTTTCCTACGTGCTCAGCGGCAAGCGCACCATCTCCGAGGACACCCGCCTCCGGGTGCAGGAGGCCATCGAGGCGCTCGGCTACCGGCCGCACGCCGGGGCGCGGGCGCTGGCCAGCAACCGGTCGAACGTCCTGGCGCTGATGCTGCCGCTGCGGCCCGGCATCCACGTGCCCGTCGTCATGCGGTTCGCCGCGTCCGTCGTCACCTCGGCGCGCGCGCACGAGCACGACGTCCTCCTCCTCACCCAGGAGGAGGGCGCCGACGGCCTGCGCAGGGTCACCGGGAGCGCGCTGGCCGACGCGCTCATCGTCATGGACGTCCAACTCCACGACGACCGGATCCCGCTGCTGCGCGAACTCGACCGCCCCTCGGTGCTCATCGGCTTCCCGGCCGATCCCGGGGGCCTGACCTGCGTCGACCTCGACTTCCGGGCGGCGGGCGCGCTGAGCGTCCGGCACCTCGCCGAACTCGGCCACCGGTGCGTCGACCTCGTGGGCTCCCCGCCCGAGGTGTACGAGCGCGAGACGGGCTTCGCCCAGCGGGTCGCCGAAGGCTTCACCGAGGCCGCCGCCCACTACGGCGTCACCTCGGCCATCCACCCCTGCGAGGCCACCCCCGAAGCCGCCCGCGCGATGGCCGAACGCCTCCTGTCCCTCCACCCGGAGCTCACCGCAGTGGTGGTGCACAACGAGCCCGTCGTCGCACCCCTCGTCACGGCCTTCCGCGACCTGGGCCTGCGCGTCCCCGAGGACCTGTCGGTCGTGGCCCTCTGCCCCGACGAGATCGCCGAACAGGCGGCCTTGCCCCTGACGTCGATCGCCATCCCCGCCGACGAGCTGGGCTCCCGCGCCGTCACCCTCCTCATGGCCAAACTCGACGGCGCCGACGTCCCCGACGCCACCCTCCTGCCCCCTCACCTCACCATCCGTGCCAGCTCGGCCCCCCGCCGCTGACGAACCAGAACAGGACCCCGCAGATGGACCACGCCGCAGCGAAGCGTTTCGCCGCCGAATGGGAAGCCGCCTGGAACAGCCACGACCTCGACCGCGTCCTGGCCCACTACGCCCCCGAGGTGGAGTTCCGCTCGCAGCTCGCCGCCCGGCTCATCGAAGGCTCCGACGGCGTCATCCGCGGCATCGACCAGCTCCGCGCCTACTGGACCGAGGGCCTCCGCCGCAACCCGGCCCTCCACTTCAAGGTCACCGACGTCCAACTGGGCCTCGACACCATCGTCATCGCCTTCCACCACGAAACCGGCCAACACGCCACCGAAATCCTCACCTTCCACCACGACCGCATCATCTGGGGCATGGGCGCCCGCTCCCCCCACCCCTCCTGAGCCTCGGCGATTCCGTCATGACGCCTGATCGGTGCCGGCCGGGTCCGGGGTGCGGGCTCGATCGGACCACACCGAATATCGTGGTCGACTCTCGAACCGGGGAATCTCCCGGCCGTCGACACCCAGGATTTTCCGTTTCCCCAGCGGCGCGTCGAGCGGCACCTCGGCCTGAAAAGTGATCCCGGCGCCGATGCACAGTTCCTCTTCGACATCCGCGTCGAGGGAGACCGAATCAGCGCTCTCCTCGCCGGCTATTTCGACGCTCACGGTGCACGATGAGCCGTCATAGACCGCGATGAGCCGATTTGGGTGCGCCTCATCGATCCAGACTCCCCAGATCGGGCTTACCTGCGCAACGGGCAGGGGTTCCTGCTCGGCGCAGGCGACCAGCAGTGCGAGGAGAGCCCCGCCGATGACGCTCTGGACCACTCTGTCCGGCAAACGCTTCTCCCGACGATCTCCATTCCGGGACGCGGGGCCTCCGGAAATTCCATCCTAAGGGCAGCCGCAGGCCAAGATCTTCTGAAGAGAGCAGGGCGCAAAGGTCGGTGAAGCGGGCGAGATCGGTTCGCGAAGGGTCGACAGGTCCTAGGCGTCGGCGACGGCTTGGGCCAGGAGGTCGATTTGGGGTTGGGCGGAGGTGGTGGGGATGAAGATGAGTTCGTCGCAGCCTTGGGCTTCGAAGGCGTTGGCGGTCTCCTGGACCATGTGGGGGGTGATCGAGGCGGACTGGGCGACGGCGTTGGCGGCGGCTTCGCCGAGGAAGGCGTAGTAGCCGCGGAGGTAGGTGTCGGCGTGCTCGCGGGCGTCGGGGCCGAGGGCGAAGTAGGTCAAGGCGAGTTTGCGGGGGACGCCTTCGCGGCCCGCGGCCTGCCAGGCGGCGTCGACGGCTCCCGCGGCCTGCGCGAACTGGTCGGGTGAGCCGCCGCCCATGATCCAGCCGTCGCCGATGCGGGCCACCCGCTGGAACGCGGCCTCGGACGCGCCGCCGATGATGAGCTCGGGGCCTTCCTCGCCGACGGTCTCGGGCCCGATCCGGTGCACGGGATCCGGCTCGGACCAGATCCGCTTCATCTCGTCGAGCTGCTGGTCGAACCTGCGGCCGCGCCGCTCGGTGCCGAGCCCGCTGACGGTGTAGTCGTCGCCGCGCCCGCCCAGTGCCATGCCCAGCACGAGCCGCCCCCGCGAGATCCGGTCGAGGGACGCCGCCTGCTTCGCCAGCAGCGCCGTGTTGGTGTAGAGGGGCGCGATCAGCACGCTCGTCGTCAACCGGATCCGGGTGGTCGCCGCCGCGGCGGCCGTCAGCGCGATCAGCTCCTCATACCCCGAGTGCGCGAGCCTCCCGATAGTGCCCAGCGTGCTGAACCCCGCCGCCTCGGCCCCCTGCGCCCACGTGCAGAGCGCCGGCCCGTCCGTCCCGATGACGGTGTTGGGCAGCCCGATCCCGATGTCCATCCAGCCCTCCGGTCCTGCGCGGTCGGTGTGGAGGCGTCCCGCGGGCGTACCTCACATCCCTCCTGTATTCCCGGCGCACCCCCGTCCCGGGAAGCCGGGCGGCAAAGACTGCCCCATGCCGTACGGATCGCTCAGATCAGGCGCGGGCGCCGTTCGCTGCATGCCGCCGCGGACCGGTCAGCGGCGCCAGTGGGCGTCGAGGTGGGAGGTGAGCCACGTGGCGGCGGCTGCGGCGTCGAGCGCGGGGTCGAGGGGGTAGGGGCCGAAGGTGCCGAGGATGAGGGCCAGGGAATCGGGCCGGGCGGCGAAGACGAGGGGGAGGCGGTCGCCGGGGGAGCGGCGGTAGGCGGAGGGGAAGAACGCCTCGATCTCCTGCCAGAAAGGGAGGGACCGGGTGGCGTCGCCTCTCAGGTTGCCCTGTTTCACTGCGGATTCGCCCAGGCGGAAGCCGAGGGTCGTCAGGGCCTGGAGGAGGGCGTCCTGGGCGGGGAGGGCGTGGACGGCGATCTCGTCGAAGTCGCCGCGGTCGATCGCGGTGTCGATCTTCAGCGTGGTGCGGAACGCGGCCCGGGTCCCGCGCAGGCGGCGGCCGTCGGCGTGCGTCAGCGGCATCTCCCACGGGACGGCGCATTCGACGCGGCGCACGAGGGTCTCGCCGGCCGCGAGGGTGAACGCGGGGAGTTCGAAGGAGGCGACGGGTTCCGGCCGCTTCCAGGCGAGTTCGCCGCCGTCCTGTTCGAGGGCCCCGACCCGGATGACCAGCTCGATCGCCAGGGCCTCGACCCGTACGTCGGCGCCGCCGCCCTGCAGCGTCACGGTAGCGCCGACGGGCTCGCCGGGCCGCAGTGCCGTCCGGTCCAGCACCGTCTCGACGTGCGGCGCCTTCGCGCCGAGCGTGTTGAAGAACGTGCGAAGCCCCATGGAAACCCCCGTCGCGCCCGCGCTGCCGCGCCACTCTAGGGCCCGGCCGTCCCGGCCGCATGAGGCCGGTGTCCCGCTCCGGCCGTGACGTGGAAAACCGGCTGACTTCCCGCGGACGTCGATGCATGCTGAAAGCCGTGAGAGCCGCATGACGCATGCGCGACTGGAGGACATGGCCGTGTCCCGACCCCCCGCCCTGCTCGTCGACGTCGACGGCGTCCTCAACCCGTTCCGCAGGCGCTCGGCGGGCTTCACCGTGCACCGGCTGCAGCCCTCGGGCGGCACCGCGGAGTACGACGTCGCGCTGAACCCCGCGCACGGCGGCCTGCTGACCGCGTTCGCCGCCCGTCACGGCGTCGAACTCGTGTGGGCGACGATGTGGACCGACGATGCGAACCTGCTGATCGGCCCGCTGGTCGGCCTGCCGGAACTGCCTGTGGTCCCGATCCCCCGGCAGGATCTCGCCGACCCCGGCAGGGCGACCCTGGGCGCGTGGAAGGCGCAGCACATCGCTGCCTGGGCCGACCGCCGCCCGTTCGTCTGGCTGGACGACGAGAGCGACGCCGCCCATCATCTGGCACTGCGCCGCGAGGCGGGCGAGGTGGGCGATCATCTCGTCGTCCGGGTGCCCTCGGGGTCCGGGCTGACGCCCAGGCATCTGGCCAAGGCGGCCAAGTGGTTCGCGGCGGTCAGCGGACCGCTGTCCGCGTGAACCGCATGCCCGGACCACTTTTGAACCGCGCCCCCGCTGGTAACACTGAGTAACCAGCGGGCATCCTCGACGGACGGAGGGGGAGCGTTGGGCGCGAGGCCGATGATCTGGTCGATCATGCTCGCGTTGGCGCTGCTCGTCCCGCCGCTGACGGGCTCCGGGGCCGAACGCCCGATCCGCGCGCTCGCGAGCGCGGTGTCCGCCGCGCCGGCGCCCGGCGGCGCGGCCCCGGAACAGGACCGCAGGGACACCACGGCCACCGAGGACGCGAGCGCGTTCCCGGGCACGACCCGGCCGCGCTCCGCACCGAGGTCCCGCTCCGCCGAACGTCTCGCCTCCCCGCCGCGGCTCCGCTCGCCTTCGCGGGCCGAGCCCTTCGTCGCGCGTCCGGCGGCCCTGCCGCGCTCGGCGCACGGCCCCAGGACGCAGGCGCTGCTCCAGGTGTTCCGCTGCTGACAGGTGCGTGTTCCCGCATCCACCGTCATCCGGCACGCCTTTTCGAACCGAGGAACCATGGAGCCACTCACGCATGCCCGCACGGCGCCCGCCGCCGCGGCCCGCACCCTGCTCATCGCCTGCTGCGACGCCCAGCTCGATCCCGCGCGGCTCGCCGGCGCCGAACCCGGCACCTGCCTGGAACTGCGCACCTTCGGCAACGTCGTCCCGCCGTACCGTCCGCACCGCGTCACCGCCGAGGCCGCCACCATCGCCTACGCGACCGAGATCCTGGGCGTCGCGGAGATCGTCGTGCTCGGCCACTCCGGCTGCGGCGCGGTCGCCGCCCTGCAACCGGGCGGGCTGCGCATCCGCGGCTTCGACGCCTGGTGGTGGCTCACCCGCAGCGGCAACACCGCTCCGCCCGGCCCTGAGGACCCCGGCCTGACCCACCTGCGCGTCCAGGTCGGCAAGCTCCTCCGCTACCCGAAGATCAAACGCCGCCTCGCCGAAGGCCGCCTGACCCTGCGCGCCCACTACGCCGACCAAGACGCCATCACCACCCTGGAGCCACCTCACGCCTGACCCGAAGGGCCCCGGCCGCCGTCGACCGGGGCCCGCACACGTTGACGGCCCGATGCCGAACGGGCGCGACGCCCTCGCCCGCTCCCCGGCGACGCGCCCGGTGACGGCCCGGACGGGCGAATCGGTGGCGCGGATCCTCTTCGAGGGTCGTGCCGGACCCGCCGCCGGACGCTTCCGCATCCGGCCACCGGGTCTTCTCTTGATCGTTCCAGTGACTCCCCGAATCATCCTGAATGGCCTTATGGAAACACGCGGTGGTCCATGTCCGGTCCCGCCCGGGGGAGATTGACGTTCTCGTGCGCGCCGGATTGCGGCGGCTGACGAATTTCGTGTCGCGCGGTGCCGTCGAGCGGCGATGTCTGATGTGACGGCCCGTGATGTGTCATTTCCCGTGGAACCGCAACCGCTGTCAATCCAGGCATTCGGGACGTGCAGCAGTGCGCGCTGAACTGGACCTTTCCCCCGAACGGGCGATTTGTCCGATAGTTGGGTTTTTGGTGTGGTGGGAAATGAGGATGGGTTCTATGGCTTTTTAGTAAGTGGTCGGGATTGTCGGCTTTCGGGAGCATGAGGCGCCGTTCCTGCGGCGGCCTCGGCGACTGGGAGATGAACACGATGGTGAGTGAGCGAACGTCACCCGACTACGCGCGTCTGTTCGGTGAACTGCGCTTTTCCGAACGCGACGACGCACGGTCGGTCTGGTCGCCGGCCGCGTATTTCGTGGAGCTGCTCGGGCTGCTGGAGGGGACGTTCGACCGCCCGGAACTGCTGGAGCGGCGGCCCGATCTGACCCGGATCGTGCTGGACAAGGAGAACACCTTCACCGAGACCGCCTACCTCGACATCGTCAACGAGGTGCTGGAGCGGCTCGTCGGGGATCAGCCGTATGAGACGCTGCGCAAGGCGGTGCACCCGTTCGGGCTGCCGTTCTCGCTCAAGTCCGAGCGGTTGCGGGTCGCCTTGGAGGAGCTGAAGGCGACGCCGGAGGAGCTCTACCGGCTCTTCGCCGCCCAGGTCGACCACGACGTGGCCGCCCGCGAGTACCTCGGGCTCACCCCCGAGGACGTCGCGGTCATCACCACCACCGCCGCGGACACCGCGGCGATCGGCGCACGCTACGGTCTCGCCGCCGACGAGACCCTCGCCGCGCTGCGCGTCACCCGCCGGTTCGCCGAGGCCACCGGCCTCACCGACGCCCAGATCCGCGAACTCGTCGCGCTCCCCAGCCTGATCCTCCCCGACGGGCGGACCGCGCTCAACGCCGACGAGACGTCGCTCGCCCCGTCCGCCGACACCGACCTCCCGCTCGCCTGGCTCGACCGCGCGCACCGCCTGATCCGGCTGGCCCGAAGGACCCGTCTGACCCTCACCGACCTCGACCTCGTGCTGAGTTCCTGCGCCGCGGGCCGCCTCGACCTCGCCGCCCTTCGCGCGGTCGCCGCCGTGGTCCGGCTCGGCAAGGCGCACGGACAGGCGCCCGCCGACGTCTGCGGCCTGGTCCTGCCGTGGAAGCCGGCCGTCGGCGTGACCGTCGAGACCTGCGCGGGCGACATCCTCACTCCCGCCAACCGCGACTACAGGTTCCGTCTCTCCCGGCTCATCGGCGTCGCCGAGCCCGACCTCGTCCAGGTCGTCCGCCGGTACCGGGAGCACTACGCCGACCGCGAGCCCAGCCCGTTCGACCGGGGCGTGGTCGGGCTGCCGGAGATCTCCCTGCTGCGCCGCACAGGGCTGCTCGCGGCGGCGCTCGGCCTGGGCACGGACGAGTTGTTCGACGTGATCGTGTCCCTGGAAGGAGACCCGTCGCTCCAGCGGTACACCACGTTCGGGGTGCTGGGCGGGCCCGGCAAGGAGACCCGCGACCTGCACAGGGTGCTGGAGGGCGGCGCGCCCGAGCAGGCACTGTGGCTCGCGCAGACCCTCTTCGCGGTCGTCGCGTGGATGCGGACCTCGGGGTTCGACGGCGCCGAGCTCGCCGGAATCCTCGGCGGAAGGCCCGAGCCGGTCCAGAACGGCGGCACCGCGCTGTTCGCGCGGCTCCGCACCGAACTCGGCGCGGTCGCCTTCACCCCGCAGACCCTGCTGTCGGACAGGTTCACCGCCCGCTCCGCCCGGGTGCTGCACGACGTGCTCATCACCCGCCGGGACGGTGTCGTGGCGGCCGTCGGAAGCAAGCTGCTGGAGGTGGACCGACCGAAGGCCGAGGCGGCGGCCTACCTCGCCGTCACCGACCTCGGCGCGGTCTTCCCGTCCGACTTCACCGGCCTCGGCCTGGGCGACCGCCTCCAGGAGAAGATCTTCCGCAACCTCGTGTTCCGGGGCGTCGTCGGCGCGGACGGGTCGCTCGCCGCGCCGCCCGACGCGCTCGTCCTCGCCGAGGACTTCCTGCCCCAACGCGCCGCCCTCTTCGACCTCATCGCCGACGAGGCCGACGGCGCCGCGGCGTTCCACCCGTCGCATCTGGAGCGGCTCGGCGGGCTCGCCCCGGCGCTGCGCGCCGAGCTGTACGACAACCTCCTGCACCTCGGCCACGTCACCGAGGACGGCGAGCTGACCGATCCCGACTTCTTCCGTGACCCGGCCAACGTCGAGTCGTTCGCGGTGAACGTCGATCTGACGGACGCAGCGGAGCCCGTCGCCGAGCTGCTCCTCGACCGGCTCGCCTTCTTCCGCGACGAGCCCCTGGCCCTCGACCCCGCGGTCCTGGCCGGCCTTCGCCTCACCGACGCCCAGCAGGCCCGGCTCGTCGAGAGCCTGCGGTTCAACGGACACCTCGACGCCGACGGCGACTTCACCGACAAGGCCTCGCTCCTGCACCTGGATCCCGCCGAGTTCGGACTCGCCACCGAGTTCGCGGTGCTGCGCCAGGGAGTCCTGCGCGCCCTGCGCGGCCAGGTCGCCGAGTTCCGCGCCGAGCTGACGACCTTCACCGCCGAGGACTTCGCGGCCCTCGCCGACGGCCTCGCCGCCCGCCGCGCCTTCACCGCGCTCAACGGCTTCGAGCTGGAGGACGGCCGCGTCACCGATCCCGCGGCGTTCACCGACCCGGAGGGCTCCGTCGACCTGGGCGTGCACTTCACCGCCGCCGACGCCGCCGCGGTGTTCCAGCGGCTCGCCGGAGTCGTCAGCGCCGAGGCCCCCTACCGGCTCGCCCCCGGCGCGCTGACCCGCCTCGGTCTCGACCCCGAGCAGGCCGAAGCATTGCTCGACCACCTCGTCGCCACCGGGGAGCTCACCGACCGGCACGCGGTGTCCCGGGCCCGCCTCGGCTACTTCGCCAGCGCCGACAACTCCCTGGACTTCGCGCTTCCCCGCATGGGCGACTACGCGCGCGAGGTCTTCTTCCTCCTGCACGACGTCGCCAAGGCCCTGACCTCCGCCATCACCGAGATCGCCGACCGGCTCACCGCGCTCGCCGCCAAACAGGATGAGACCCTTCACGCCTGCCTGTCCGACGTCCTCGGCCTCGACAAGGAGACGGTCAAGGCGCTCACCTCCTGCGTCGCGGGCGGCGAGCGGGAGGTCCGCGCCCTGTTCGCGCGGCCCGCCCTCGACCTGGAGACGCCCCCCGACGATCCCCGGCTGCTCCTGGCCCACCGCAGGATCCACAGGTTCGCGCTGCTGGCGGCCAAGCTCGGCCTGCGCGCCGCCGAGGTCCGCGCGGTCTTCGCCGACCAGGACCTCACCGGCAAGTTCCCCGAGCCCCTCACCCTGCCGCCCGGCGTCACCCGCATCCAGGCCCTGCTCGACGCGGGCGACGGCGTGATCCTGCTGTTCGGCGACGACGGCGGCTACTGGACCTACTCGGCGGACACCCGGGCCCGCACGAGCTCCGCGCGCAAGCCGCTGGCCGACCTCTCGCCGCGCCTCGCCGCCGTCACCGTCGTGGACGCCGCGTTCGTCCGTCCCGACGGAGTCTCCTGGCTCGTCGGACGCGACGCGCAGGGCGCCACACTCGTCTTCACCCGCGAGAAGGGCGGCACCCGCTGGGCCCTCAAGACGCAGGCCTGGGGGAAGGTGAAGAACGCCTTCGCCGACCCCGCCCGGATCGACGGCGCCTTCACCGACTCCGACGGCCGCACGTTCCTGTTCGCCGGAGACCAGTACGTGCGCTACTCCGCCGGATACGACGCCGTGGACGAGGGCTACCCCCGCGACGTCGCCGAGTGGCGCTCCCGCGAGAGCCTGCCCGTGCCGCCGGTCCGCGAACCCGTGGACGCCTGCTTCCAGGACCCCGACGGCGTCGTGCACGTGTTCGCGGGCGACCGCTGGATCACCGCGGCCGGGACGCGGCCCGCCGCCGAGGTGTGGGGGAGGACCGGCTCGGCCTTCGCCGATCCCAAGAACATCCACGGCGCCTACGCGACGCCCACCGCGGTCCATCTGCTCGCGGGCGCGGAGGAGCTGCGGTACTCCGACAGCATCGAGAACCCCGGCGTCCGCGCCGACGAAGGCGCCTCCCGCAAGCTCCAGGGCGTGCCCCCGTACTTCGAGAACGGGATCGACGCGGCCTTCACCGACCCGTCCGGGATCCTGCACCTGTTCAAGGGCGGCAAGACCCTAGCGCTCGCCGGCCCGAGCACCTCGACCGCCGAGACCGCGGAGCGGTGGGGCAGGCTCGCCCCGCCGCTGCCCAGCGGCAGGGTGGACGCGGCCTTCGCCGGACTCGACGGCCGCACCTACCTGTTCAGCGGCGACACCTACCTGCGCTACTCCACCGGCGACTACTCGGCCGTGGACTCCGGGTTCCCCCGGCGGATCGCGGGCGACTGGGGCGGCCTGACCAAGGTGGACGCCTCCTTCGTCATGGACGGTCGCACCTACCTGTTCGGCACCGGCGGCGTGCTGCGGGAGATCCCCGCAGACCACCAGCCCGACCTCGACGCGGGGCGGCTCACCCCCGCGCTGCGCGCCCTCTTCCTTGAGCACGGCCTCACCGTCACCGCGCTGAAGGGCGCCGCGCCGCGCTGGGAGCTCACCACCGGGGAGGGCGTCGCGGTCACCGTCGTCAAGGAAGGGCTGCGGCTCAAGGCGCGCGGAGACGGCGGAGCCTTCTACGTCCGCTACTCCGGCCGCGACTACCGCACGCCGGACGCCGGCTTCCCCAAGCCGCTGTCCGACAACTGGTGGAACATGCCCGACAAGATGCGGCTCGGTCCGGTGGACGCGGTCTTCACCGGAAGCGACCAGCGCACCTACCTCTTCTCCGGCGACCGGTTCGTCAGGTTCGACGCCAGGCACCGGTGGTGGTCGGAGCCGATGACGCTGGCCGAGAAGTGGGACAGCCTTCCCTTCCCGCGGGTCGACGCGGCCTTCGTCGGCGTGGACGGCCGCACCTACCTGTTCTCCGGCGACCGGTACGTCCGCTACTCCACCGACGACTACACCGAGGTCGACGACGGCTACCCCGCCGCCATCACCGGCCTGTGGGGGCGCGTGCCGCACACCCTCGCCCGCAGCGGGCGGGTGGACGCCGCGTTCGCCCTCGCCGTCACCGAGAAGATCGACGGCGTGGACGTCACCCGCGACCGCACCTACCTCTTCTCCGGGGACCAGTTCGTCCGCTACACCGGCACGGACCTGTCGGTGGTCGACCCGGGCTATCCGCGCCGGATCTCGGCGCTCTCCGGCGAGCCCGGCCTGGGCGCGCTGCCCGTCACCCTCGACGGCGTCGACGCGGCCTTCGCCGACCGGCGCACCGCGTACCTGTTCCGCGACGGCGAGTGCCACGCCGTCTCCACGACCTCCTACCGCCGCTACGACGACCTGCCCATCGCGGGCCTGCGCTGCGCATACGTCGAGGACGGCGCGATCATCGCCGAGACCGCCCAAGGCTGGCAGCGGCTCTCGGCGCTGGAAGCGCGCTCGGTCACCTCGGCCCCCTTCCGGCCGCGCGCCCTGCGCACCGTGCCCTCCCGGTACACGAGCGGCCTGGACGCCGTCCTCACCGGAGCGGACGGCATCACCTACCTGTTCCGCGGCCCGTCCTGCTTCAACACCCAGGTCGGCCGCGACTACCCGATCGCCGAGGAGTGGGGCCGCCCCCGCGACGTGCTGCGCGAGACCGGCACCGTGGACGCGGCCTTCGTCGGCCGCGACGGGAAGACCTACCTGTTCAGCGGCGACCAGTTCGTCACGCACGCGCCCGGCGCGGCGGCGGCCGAGGGCGACCCGCAGCCGATCGCCGCGCACTGGGCCGGGCTCGACGGCGTCGCGCTGGCCTACGTGCACCGCGACCGGACCCACCTGTTCAGCAGGCCGGACGCCTCGGGAATGGTCCGGCACGTCGTCTACTCCGGCGACACCTACACCGTGCCGGACCGCGGCTACCCCGTCACGGTCGAGGCCGGCGCCGTGTTCGCGGGCGCGCCCGGCGACCTGGCCTTCCCCGACGCCGTCCTCGTCGAGGGCGGCAACCTGGTGCTGCTGGCGGGCAAGGAGTGCGTCTCCTACGACGACCGGACCGGGGCCTGGTCGATCGTCCGCCCGATCGAGCGGCTCTACCCCGGCTTCGGCCGCGACCTCGACGCCCCCGACGGCCTGCGCTCGGCGCTGCGGGCCGCCGACGGCACCCTCTGGTTCTTCTTCGCCGACACGTGCGCGCCGTTCCGCGACGAGGCCTTCGGCGCCCGCGTCCGGGTCCGCGACCAGTGGGGGCGCACGCCCAACCCGTTCCTCGCCGCGGGCGCCACGGTCGACGCGGCGTACGTGTGGCGCGGCGGGCAGACCTACCTGTTCTCCGGCGACCGGTACGTCCGCTACACCGGCCGCCTCTACCGGCACGTCGACCCGGGCTACCCCAAGCCCATCGCCGGGAACCTGCGCGCCGAGGAGCCGTTCCGGAACCTGCCCGAGGCGTTCGAGGACGCCCTGGACCGGCCCCTCGACGCGGTCGTCGGCAACGACAGGACCGTCCACGTGCTCACCGGCGGGATCTGCCACACCGCCTCCGCGGAGCCCGCCGCGTCGTTCCCGCTCGGCGTGCTCGGGCGGATCCGCAACAACCTCGCCGAGACCGGCCGGGTGGACGCCGCGCTCGTCCGGGACCGGAGGATCTACCTGTTCTCCGGCGACCAGTACGTCAGGTATTCCGGCTCCGACCGCACGGCCATAGACGACGGCTACCCCCGCGCGCTGGCCGACCTGTCCGCCGAACTGGGCCTGCCGCCCCTCCCGCCCGCCTTCCAGGACGGACTGGACGCCGCGTTCCGCGGCCCGGACGGCGTCGTCCGCCTCTTCAAGGGCCGCCAGGTCCTGGCCGCCGGGGCCGTCGAGGCGGTGGCGGGCCGCTGGGGCAGGGTCCGCAACGCCTTCGACGGGGGGAAGGTGGACGCCGCGTTCACCGCGCCGTCCGGCGAGCTGTACGCCTTCAGCGGCGACCAGTACGTCCGCTACCCGGCCGCAGGACCGCTGGAGTACGTCGAGCCCGGCTACCCCAGGACCGTCCGGGACGACTGGGGCGACGCCCCGCCGGAGTTCGAGGCGGGCCCCGACGGCGCCTTCGTCCTCGACGGCCGCACCTACCTCCTGAAGGGCGACCGGTACCTGCGGTACTCCGGCCCCTACCACCAGGTGGACCGGACCTTCCCGCAGGAGTTCCGGCACCGCTGGTCCGGCACCGCCGACTACCGGCTGACCGACGTGCACGCGATCGTCCGGTTCGCCGCGCTGTGCCGCCAGGGCAGGGACGGCCTCGCCGCGTTCTTCCTCGACGGCGCCGAAGACCCCTACGCCTACCTCGCGACCACCTTCGGCTGGCCCCTGGAGGAGGTGAGGTGGGCCCGCCGGAACATGGGCCTGCTGCGGCCCGACACCCGCGAGGAGCACCTGTTCGAGATCGAGTTCCTGCTCACCCTCACCGACGCGTTCGGCGCCGCGGGCAAGCTCGGCCTCGGCCTTCCCGAGCTCTACGACGTCTGGACGAAGATCTTCGGCCCGGCCCCCGACCTCGACGCCGCCTCCGCCGCGCTGCGCGCCGCGGTGGAGCGCAGGACCGCCCCGCAGGAGTGGAAGAAGGTCTCCGGCGCGATGCGGGACCGGCTGAACGTCCGCAAGCGCGACGCGCTCGTGGCCCGGCTGACCCCGTTGCACGGCAACTCGCGCGACCTGTACGAGCGCTACCTCATCGACGTCGACATGGGCGGGCAGGGCACCACCTCCCGCGTCCGCGAGGCCATCGCCGCCACCCAGCTCTACCTCCAGCGCTACCTGCTCGGCCTGGAGACGGTGAAGCTGCCCGCGGGCGCCGACCCCGAGGCCGTCCGGAGCCGGCTGCGCACCTGGTGGGGCTGGATGCGCAGCTACCGCACCTGGGAGGCCAACCGGAAGGTCTTCCTGTACCCGGAGAACTACCTGCGGCCCGAACTGCGCGACCGCAAGACCCCCGCGTTCTCCGCCCTCCAGGACGACCTCCTGCAAGGCGACATCACCGCCCCCGCCGTCCAGGCCGCCTACAAGCGCTACCTCGACGAGTACACCGAGGTGTCGCGCCTGACGATCGCGGGCGGCTACGTCTACCGGCCGGACGGGGCCGCGGCGGACGTGCGGCGGCTCGTCCTGTTCGGCAGGACCCGCACCGAGCCGCGCCGCTACTACCACCGGGAGGCGGAGTTCCGCGACGGCGGCAAGCTGTCGGCCGCCTGGCAGCCCTGGCAGAAGGTCGACGCCCAGATCAGCGCGGACCGGGTCGATCCGGTGCACGCCTTCGGCCGGGTCTTCGTGTTCTGGTCGGCGGTCGAGCCGGTGCCGCCCGCGGACCCGTCGAAGATCACCGTCACCGCGACGACGTCCGGGGACAGCCAGAAGGTCAGCACGCCGCCGCCGCGCTACCAGGTCAAGATCTACTACTCGTTCCGCAACCTCGACGGCGCGTGGGTCGGCTCGCAGGTCCTGGCCGCCGACACCGAACGGATCGGCCAGATCACCGACGTCGGCCTGTACGTCCAGGCGTCGCGGACGGTGCTGGACGGCAGCGCGCACGACTCGATCGTCGTGCAGTGCACCTACAAGGACGCCGGCGGGACGGCGGTCACCTCGGCGTTCACCCTCACGCCCGAGC
This sequence comes from Actinocorallia aurea, assembly GCF_054783995.1. Lineage (NCBI taxonomy): Bacteria > Bacillati > Actinomycetota > Actinomycetes > Streptosporangiales > Thermomonosporaceae > Actinocorallia > Actinocorallia aurea. The sequence goes on along the minus strand of NZ_BAAGPQ010000010.1, from coordinate 21,171 downwards.
TGTACGGGCTGCCCACCGCGACGGTCGTCGCCCCGCCCCGGTCGGCCGACCTGTCCCGGCTGTTCGCCGAACCGGCGGGCACCCCCATCACCGAGGCCCAGGTCGTCAGGTTCAACGCGCCCGCCGACGCCCAGGACGGGCCCTGGTTCAGCGTGGACCACAAGGGCGGCAGCTTCCTGTGCCGCCCCGTCGCCGGCCCCGCGGACCCGGCCCCGCTCCAGCCGTTCAAGGGCAACGCCGACCGGCTGCCCACCACCTGGGACCGGGTGGACGCCGCCTTCCGCCTCGCCGACGGCACCCTGTACTTCTTCGACGCGGCGGGAGGGAAGTACATCGCCGCCGCGCCGGACAAGGTGACGTCCCGGCAGACCCGGCAGACGACCGCCGACCGGTTCGGCGTCATCGGCACCCGGCTGCTGAGCACGGGCACCGTCGACGCGGGGCTCGTGCGGGGCGACAAGGTCTTCCTGTTCAGCGGCGACGAGTACTACCGCTACCCGACGGAGCCGTTCGGCGCGCTCGACCCCGGCTACCCCAAGAAGATCGCCTCGAACACCGAGAACCTGCCGCGGTGGACGGGCATCGACGCGGCCTTCACCCTCCCGGGAGGCGCCGAGGGTTTCTACTCGCGCTCCCTCGACGGCTTCGTCACCTCCACCGCGCTCGGCACCGTCCGCTCGACCCGCGAGTGGCCGCTCGGCGGGAGCGGCATCGACTGGGTCCACCAGAAGGACGGCCAGGTCTTCCTGGTGCGCAACGGGCAGTACGTGCGGCTGAGGCCCGACGGCACCGCCGACCATCCGCCCCGCCCGCTCTCCCGCAACCCCGACGGCCTGCCTCCCAGCCAGCCGGGGCCCGTGCTGCGGTTCGGCTCCACCACCCTCGCCTTCGACAACCCGAAAGGCGTCTACACCCTCACCGGCGACGGCGGCACTGAGCAGAAGCCGACCCGCGACCTCGGCCGGGTGCCGACCGAGTTCGGCAGGACCGGGGAGGTCACGGCCGCCTACATCACGGGCGGAAAGCTGTTCCTCGTCGGGCCGCGCGAGTACGTCAGGTACACCCTCGCCGCCGACGGGACCGTCCCCGAGTACATCGACGCGGGCTACCCGAAGCGCACCGCCCAGCCGATCCAGGCGGTCCTCACCCGCGGCGACCAGCGGTACGCCTTCGCCTCCGCCGGCTACGCCCCCGTCGGCGCGGACTGGGAGCCCGGCACACCGGTGGCGCTCCTGCCCTACCAGGGCAACTGGCGCGCCCTGCCCGCGGGATTCCCCGGCTCCTTCACCGGGGCGCTGGAAGGCGACACCCACCTGTACCTGTTCCTCGGGCAGGACTACGCCGCCTACCCGTTCGGCGAGGCCGTCCCGCGGCCCTACGAGGTCGCCGGACTGCCCACCGAGCTGATCCGGCTCACCTCAAGCACGGCCGCCGAGCTGAACCGGCGGCTGCTCACCGGCGGCGTCGCCGCCCTGCTCGACCCCTCCACCCAGGAGCTCGACGAGCTGCCCGCCTTCAGCACCGCGGCCTCCGACGCCTCCACGATCCGGATCCTGCCGCGGATCTCCCCGCACGTCCCCGTCAGCTCGCACCTGGACTTCGACAGCGCCAACGGCCTCTACTACTGGGAGATCTTCTTCCACGCGCCGCTGCTCATCGCGCAGACCCTCAACGGCGCGCAGCGCTTCGAGGATGCCAGGCGCTGGTACGAGTACGTCTTCGACCCGACCCGGCTCACCCGCTACTGGCGGTTCCTGCCGTTCCTGGCCGCCGACGTCGACGCCCTCGTCGCCGGCACCCGCGAGGCCGCGGCCGAACTCGGGTCGAGCACCGTCGAGACGCGGCTCGCGCCCGTGCTCACCGCGCTCCAGGCGCTGACGCCCGCGTTCCGGCGGGCCCGGGACCTCACCGGCACGGAGCTGGCCTACCTGGCCGACCTCGCAGGGAACGGCCTCGACCCCGTCAAGAGCGCCCTGGCGGCCCTGCCCCGCGACGCCCGCCGCGACGCGCTCGCCGAACGCGTCGCGATGATCGGCCGCCTCCGCCGCCAGTACGACCTCATGGGCGACCGCCGCGCGCTCATCCAGGCCTACCTCGACGACCCGTACGACCCGCACGCCATCGCCGCCCTGCGGCCCGAGGCCTACCGGCGCGCCGTCGTCATGGCCTACATCGACAACCTCCTCGACTGGGGCGACCTGTTGTTCCGGCAGTACACCGCCGAGACCGTCGACGAGGCGCGGATGCTCTACGTCTACGCCTACGACCTGCTCGGGCCCCGCCCCGTCACGCTCGGCCCCGCCGCGCTTCCGCCCGCCGCGCCCTACGCCCTCACCGAAGGGGACGGACCCGGCGAGACCGGGCACATCACCGCCGACGGGACCCTGCTGAAGGAGAGCGGGGCCGTCCACGCCGGAGTCGCCAACCCCTACTTCCACGTCCCCGGCAACGAGCTGTTCCAGGAGTACTGGACCCGCGTCGAGGACCGGCTCGCCAAGATCCGGGCGTCGCTCGACATCATGGGCGTGGCCCGGCCGCTCCCGCTGTTCGACCCGCCCCTGGACGTCATGGCGCTGGTGCGCGGCGCGGCCGAGGGCGGCGGCGCGGACCTGGCGATCGCGGCGGCCGCGGGGCCCGCCTCGGTGTACCGGTTCGACTTCGTCCTGCAGCGCGCCCGCGAGCTGACCGACCGGCTCCGCCAGCTCGGCACCGACCTCCTGGAGGCCATCGACCGGCGCGACAACGAGGAGCTGTCCCTGCTGCGCCAGCGCCAGGACGGCGAGATCATCGCGCTCACCCGGAAGATCAAGGAACTCCAGGTCAAGATCGCCGAGGAGGGCGTCGCCGACGCGATCGACGCCAGGGCCGCGGCCGAGATGCGCGTCGGGCACTACCAGAAGCTCATCGACGACGGCATGTCCCCGTGGCAGAAGGCCCAGATCGCGATGATGTCGCTCGGCGCCATCGGCCAGTTCGTGTCCGCCGGACTGAAGATCGGCTCCGGCATCGCCGCGGCCGTCCCGCAGGGCAAGGTCGGTCCCTTCATCGTCGGCATCGAGACCGGCGGCCTCCAGATGAGCAAGTTCCTGGACGCGGCCGGAGAGGTCTCGGCCAGCCTCGGCGAGGGCTTCAGCATGATCGGCGAGGTGCTCGGCATCCGGGCCGAGTTCGACAGCCAGGAGCAGGACTGGAGGTTCCAGCTCGCCACCAGCCGCTCCGACGTCGTCCAGGTCGGCCACCAGGTCGTCACCGCCGACCTCCAGCTCGCCATCGCCCGCCGCGAACTGGAGATCCACGACCGCGAGGCCGCCCAGCACGCCGCCGTCACCGACTTCCTCACCGCCAAGTTCACCGGGCCCCAGCTCTACGGCTGGATGGTCGGGCAGGTCTCCGGCCTGTACTTCCAGACCTACCGGATGGCCCACGACATGGCCCGCGCGGCCGAGCGCGCCTACGAGGCGGAGCGGGGCGCCGCCCCCGGGCTCATCCGGCCGAACTACTGGGACTCACGGCGCAAGGGCCTGCTCGCCGCCGACCAGCTCTCCTTCGACCTCGACCGGCTCGGCCAGGCCTACTTCGACACCGACGCGCGCGGCCTGGAGATCACCAAGCGGGTGTCGCTGCTCGCCCTCGACGCGCCCGCCCTGCTCGCCCTGCGCGACACCGGACGCTGCGAGTTCGCGCTCACCGAGACCCTGTTCGACCGCGACTTCCCCGGCCACTACCAACGGCGCATCAAGACCGTGAGCGTCTCCTTCGTCACCGCCGAAGGCCCCGTGACCGCCAACGCCACCCTCACCCAGATCGACAACAAGACGGTCCTCACCCCCGACCCCAAGGCCGTCCGCTTCCTCCTCGACCCGAAGGGGGAGCCGCCGGAGAGCCTGCGCGGGGACTGGCGGCCCGGCCAGCGGATCGCGCTGTCGGAGGTCGAGGGCGGCGACGACAGCGGCATGTTCGAGCTGCGCTACGACGACCAGCGCTACCTGCCGTTCGAAGGCACCGGCGCGGTGTCCCGCTGGCGGCTGGAGACCCGCAGGGCGCCCGCCGGACTCGTCGACGTCGTGGTGACCGTCCGCTACACCGCGCAGGACGGAGGCGAGGCCTTCGGGACCGCCGTGCGCGGACTCCTCAAGCCCTACCCCTCGGCGGTGTTCGTGGACGTCGCGACGGCGTTCCCCGAGGAGTGGGAGGAGTTCACCGCCGGTGACGGCAAGGAACTCCTCCTGCCCGTCACCCCCGACCTGTTCCCCGGGATGTCCGGACGGCAGGTCACCGGGATCGTCGCGCAGTACGGCACGCCCGGGGGAGAGGGGCGGTTCCTGCTGCACGGCGACCCTTCCCTCGCGCTCACCGCGGGCCGGCTCGTGCAGACGCCCGGCCTGAACGCCGACAACCGCCCCTGGCGCCTCACCGCCAACGGCGACCCCGCCGCGCTCGACGGCTTCGCCCTCGTCCTGCTCTACCGCGCGATCCCCTAGGAAGCGATCACTGTGCTCAGCTCCTCCACAAAGCGGAAGAACTCCAAGAAGAAGCGCTCCCACGACGGCGGCGACGGCGGCGACGCCGGAGGCGGCGGAGGCAGCAGCCTGTCCGACCGCTCCTCCTCCGCCCTGTCGAGGTCGGATTCGTCCGACGACGACGGCGGCGACGTCGGAAGCACGGCGAAGAAGGCCCGGACCGACGGCGACGACGACGGCGTGAGCCCGATGGACACGACGGGCTCGTTCTCCGGGTCATCCGGGAGCGGGCGGACCTCACCGACCTCCGGCAGCAACTCCCCGTCCCGTCCGGCGACGAAGCAGGACCGGGTCGCGAACAACCCCCAGGCTCCCCGGACGTCGGGCGTTACGCAGGCAGCGCGGCGGGTCGCGTCCGGCGACGGCGGGTCCGGGCCGGACGGCGCCGACGCGAGCGCCGACGGGCAGGACGGCGCCGACCAGGACGGCACCGGGCCGCAGTCCGGGAAGCGGATCACGCTGGTGCCGTACGTCAAACTCGCCAACGGCCTCATCAAGGCGGTCAAATTCGGCCGCGAGCGCACGCCGTCGCCGTTCAAGAGCGCCATGGGCGACCACACGAGCTCGTGGGCCTCGGTCGTCGACGGCATGCACGCGATGGTGTTCGGCAAGTCCGTGGGGGACGCGGTGAACGTCCTGGAGGCGCGGCAGAACGCCGCGAAGGCCTGGATGTCCGACCCGGCCTCCGACGGGCAGCGGCTGTTCGAGGCGCTGCCCGACGAGGAGCAGGACTACCGGCGGCCGCTGCTGGAGCATTACGCCACGAGGGTGAACGAACTCCTCACCCAGGCCCGGGCGGAACTCGCCTCGGGCTCCGTCGTCGACGGCCTCAGCGCCGAGACCCGCGCGGCCGACCTGCTGGCCGACGCGATGAGCCACTCGCTCGCCTACGGCAACTTCCTGCCCAACGCCACGGTGCGCGCCGCCGACGACACGGGCTCCAGCGGCTCGGGCGAAGGCTCGGCACGGGCGAACGTCGTCGCCTACGAGCGGCAGCGCGAGACGGAGATCAGCCGCGCCGAGCAGCGCGGCGAGCGGCGCGATCCGAGCCTCCGGGTCGCCCTGGGACTCAAGAATCCCAGCGCCGCGCTCAACGGGGAGCTCTGGAAGCTGTTCTCGATGGAGGCCGCGATCCGGGCGGCCGACCTCGAACGCGTCGTCGCGCCCCAGGCGGCCAAGGAGAAGGCGGCCAGAATGCGTGAGCTGGAGAAGGTCGCCCAGGACCTCGCGGCGGCGATCCCGCACTTCCTCGTCCCGGCCAAGTCGGCGCAGTCTCCCGGGGCCCCGGCCGCGAAGCGGACCGCCGCCCTGCCCAAACTCCCGTCCGGCACGGACACGCTGACGCTGCGTTTGCTCAGGCTGCCTACCGCAGCCGGTCCCCGGCCCGCCGCAGGCACGGTGCGACTGGACCAGCTCCACCTGGTGAGCGGCCGCGTGCAGCAGGTCGCCGACGCCGCCAAGCTGTACACGGCGGACTACGTGGCGAACGAGCGCGGCGACCACCGCGCGATCGTGGCGCTGGAGCAGGCGATCGCCGAGGCCGCCAGGCAGTTGAGCAGTCTGATGGGCAAGGTGAAGCCCTCCGAGTCCGACAATCTGGAAAAGGCCAAGGCCGCTTTGGCGAGCGCTTCGGCGAACGTGCTGGCCAAGGCCGCCTATCTGGAGGAGGATCCGTCGGCCACCCGGGAGCTCCCCGCCCTCATGCTCGGGCATCTGCTGCACGAGTTCCAGAACAACGTGGCGGGCAGCTACCCGGAGACCGCGGCGAAGGCCGCGTTCCTCGGCGACGACGCGGCCAAGGCCGCCACCCAGGCGCTCACCGAAGGACTGCGCCAGGCGGGGTTCAGGAAGCTCGACGACGCGGAGGTGCGGAACCTCGCCGACGGGATCGAGGCGGTGCACACCCGCCTCGGCCCCGTGAAGCTGGCCGCCGACGCCCGCTGGATCATGGACGCCGACACCGACGGCCTCCTCGTCGCGTTCCGCGACGGCGAGCTGGCCATCCAGGGCCGCCCCGCCGCCCCCGTTGGGATCACCGGCATGGGCGCGCACACGACGTCCTGGGTGACCGAGGTCATGGCGGTCGAGCAGCTGCTGAAGGAGCACAAGAGGAGCGGGATCAAGGCGGAGCTCGACAAGGAGGTCAAGAAGGACCTCAAGGGGCCCCTGATCCGGGACCTCGCGGCCCTGCTGCCCTCCGCCCAGCTCCAGGGCGGTCAACTCAACGCGGTCTTCGCCGCGGCCCAGCGTGCGCTGGAGGCCGACACCGCGGAGGAGTCGATCCAGGCGTACCTGAGCTTCCGCAACCTCCTGCCCTTCGCCACCGTCGCGGCCGGCAGCCCCGACGGCAAGGGCGAGGGCAGGAACGCCTCGAAGAACGCGAACTACGACGCGGGCGCGATCGAGGCGGTCATCACGCTCAAGAACGACGAGTACAAGGCGGAGAATCTTCGCAAGACGGCCGATCGGCTGAACGGCGCCGCAACGGCGCTGAGCACGGCGCTCAGCGCTCCGGCGGACATCGCCCCCGACGGCACGACGGCGAAGACCTGGCGCGATCGCCCCGAGATCGACGACGCGGTCCGCAAGACCATCGCCGCGCTCCGCGCCGAGGCCGGCGAGCTCGAGCAGGCCCGGACGACCAAGACGAACATCGCGGCGGACTCCCACACCGACAAGATCCGCACGGTCCGCAGGACGGCGCACAACGCCGTCTGGAACATGGGGCACCCGTGACCCGCCCGTACCGCCGCCCGGCGGTCTCCGGCTGAGCGGGGCGACGCCGTCGAACGCGGTCGGGCCTCGGCGGGAATGTCAGACCCGGGCGGCAGGATGTGACCATGAGCAACGTTGCGCCGACCGCGATCGTCGACGAGGCAGCCTACGCGGCGGCCGTCGAACTCGCCGTCTCCTCGGCCGCCGCCTACTACGGCGACGGTTCGTCCACCCTGGACGACGACACCTACGACCAGACGGTGCGGGCGATCGCCGCGTGGGAGGCCGAGCATCCAGAGCAGGTGCGGCCCGACTCGCCGACGGGCAAGGTCGCCGGCGGGGCCGTCACCGGCGACGTGCCGCACACCCGGCCGATGCTGTCGCTCGACAACGTCTTCTCGGCCGCGGAGCTCGCCAAGTGGGCCGAAGGGCTGGAGCGGCGGCTCGGGGCGCCGGTGCGGGGCTGGGCCGTCGAGGCGAAGCTCGACGGCCTGGCGATCTCCGCGCGGTACCGGGGCGGACGGCTCGTGCAGCTCGTGACGCGCGGCGACGGCATCGCGGGAGAGGACGTCTCGCACGGCATCGGCCAGATCGTCGGGCTGCCCGCCGAGCTGGCCGAGCCCGTCACCGTCGAGGTGCGCGGCGAGGTGCTGTTCACGACCGCGCAGTTCGAGGCGGCCAACGCGCTGCGGATGGAGCACGGCGGCACGCCGTTCGCCAACCCGCGCTCGGCCGCCGCCGGAAGCCTGCGCGCCAAGGACCGGCCCTACAAGGTGGAGTTCACGTTCTTCGGCTACGGGGCGCTGCCCTTCGAGGACGGCTCCGCGGACCTCCTCGCGCTGCCGCACACGGGCGTCATGGAGCACGTCGCGAAGCTCGGGGTGCGGACCAGCGCCGCCGCGCTGCCGGGCCCACTCGGCTACGACGCGCTGGAGGGCGTGACCGCGCGGATCGAGGAGATCGCGGCGGCGCGGGCCGAGCTCGCGTTCGGCATCGACGGCATCGTGATCAAGGCCGACAGCGCCGAGGACCAGGAGAAGGCGGGGCTCTCCTCGCGGGCGCCAAGGTGGGCGATCGCCTACAAGCTGCCCGCCGACACCCGCACCACGGTGCTGCGCGGCGTCGAATGGGCCGTGGGCCGCACCGGGATCATCGCGCCGCGGGCCGTGCTCGAGCCCGTGGAGATCGACGGCGTCACCGTCACCTACGCCACGCTGCACAACCCTGCCGACATCACCCGGCGGGATCTGATGATCGGCGACACCGTCAGCGTGAAGCGGGCCGGCGACGTCATCCCGCGCGTCGAGGCGCCGCTGGTGCAGGCGCGCACGGGGGACGAGCAGCCGATCGCGTTCCCCGAGACCTGCCCGCGTTGCGGCGGCGCGATCGACCGGAGCCAGGAGCGGTGGCGGTGCGAGCTCGGCCGTGCCTGCAACACCGTCGCGTCGATCTCCTACGCGGTCGGCCGCGACCAGCTCGACATCGAAGGGCTCGGCCAGACCCGGGTCGTCCAGCTCGTCGAGGCGGGGTTGATCGCCGACTTCGCCGACCTCTTCGCCCTCACCCGCGAGCAGCTCCTCGGCCTGGAGCGCATGGGCGAGACCTCCACCGACAACCTCCTCGCCGCGATCGAGGCCGCCAGGTCCCGTCCGCTCAGCAGGGTCTTCGCCGCCCTGGGCGTCCGCGGCACGGGCCGTTCCATGTCCCGCCGGATCGCCCGGTACTTCGCCACGATGGACCTCATCCGCGCCGCCGACGCCGACTCCGTCCAGAAGGTCGAGGGGATAGGCCCGGAGAAGGCCGTCGTCCTCGTCGCCGAACTCGCCGAGATAGCCCCCCTCATCGACAAGCTCGCCGCCGCCGGCGTCAACATGACCGAGCCCGGCGCCACCCCTCCCTCAGAGGACGCGGAGCCGGCCCCCGCCGAAGCGGCAGACCTGCCCCTGTCCGGCATGTCCGTCGTAGTCACCGGCGCCATGACCGGCCCCCTGGAGAACCTCTCCCGCAACGAGATGAACGAGCTCATCGAACGCGCCGGCGGAAAGGCCTCCTCCTCGGTCTCCAAGAAGACCTCCCTCGTCGTCGCGGGCGAAAAGGCCGGCTCCAAACTCACCAAGGCCACCGACCTAGGCATCCCCGTCATCACCCCTGACGAGTTCGCCGCCCGCATCACGCCCTTCCTCCCCTGACCCCCGAACCCCACCGACCGCACGCCCCGCCCAGCATGCCTGTCCGCCCCGGACCCCGCATCGGCGGCCACGGCAGCACGGAACGACGGTGCGCGCTGCGACGCCCGGCCCGACCCGCGGCCGGTGCGGCGCGGCTTTGCGGTGGCCCGTGAGCTGTTGCGACGCTCTTTCTCGGTCTCGACTCCAGGCGTGTGAAGGTCACGGCGGATGCGGTGCCGAGCGGGCGTCTTCGGCGGAGGTGAGGCACCCTCGCGGACGAGGCGGGCGGGTCGTCCCGCGTCGTTGGTGCGGCCCGGGGAAAGAGGTTCCGAGAAGTTCGGTGGGAGTCGGCAGGTTCCGGGGGTCTGGCGTTCGGGAGGATCTGTCGTGGCCTACTGTCTGACGTTCTTCTGTCGGAGCGGTGCGGAGAACGGAGCGGCGGCGCTGGCGAGGCTGCTCGCGGAGGTGGCGGAGGACGGTGCGCCTCTCCTGGTCAGGCGGGATCCTGTCGGCCGTGTCGCCGAGGTCGACTGCTGCGACCTCGCGACGGACGACGGCTCGGGGCGGCCCGCGTCGGGCTGGCTCATCCTGAGCGGCGCAACCGACTGGCCGCTCGTCCACCGCCTCTGGGCCGCCCTCGCCACCCTCTGGTCGGCCGTCGCCTGGGACGAACAGTCCGGATTCGCCCTTGACAAGCCCACCCCGACACCCACTTGAGCCCGCCGAGATCACCGTCGGGAAGCCTCACTCCGGCCAGTCGCGGACCTTCACCCTCTTGCTCGGGGCGGCGCCGGACAAGGCGGCCGCGAGGGCCGCGCTGCCCGGACGGCGCCACCCGCGTGGGGCGGGCCTCCGGGCGGCTCGGGTCGGGGGAGGAGTCACCGGTGCCCTGACGGCGCCGCGGCTGGCGCGCTGCGCGAGCGGGCGAACCAGAGGGCGGAGGCGGCGCAGACCGGGGCGGCGAGGGCGAGGGCGCGGCCGGGGCCCGTCGCGGCGGCCAGCGAGCCCATGGCGGCGACGCCGATGGTCGCGCCGACCTGGCGGACGGCGTTGAGGAGGCCGCCGGCGGAACCTGCGGCGCCGTCAGGTGCGGCCTGGACGATGGCGGCGACCAGGGCGGGCAGGACCAGTGAGACCCCGTAACCGCAGACGAAGAGCCCGGCGGCCAGCCACGGGTAGGGGGCGGCCGTGCCCGCGGCCACGCCTACGGCCGCCCCGCCGCACGCCAGCGCGCCCAGGCCCGCCAGTACCGGGGGACGCGGGCCGAACCTGGCGACGAGCCGGCCCGTCACCGGCGGGTTCAGCGCGAACGGCACGGTCAGCGGCAGGAAGGCCCAGCCCGTCGCCGCCGCGGACAGGCCCCGGTCGCGGAGCAGCAGTGGCAGCACGAACAGGATCCCGTTCAGCGCGAAGCCGACCGCCGCGCCCGCCGCGATCCCGGCCCGCGCGCCCGGAGACGCCAGCAGCGCCCGGTCCGCGACGGGCGCGGGACTGCGCCGCTCCCGCACCGCGAACGCCGCGGCGGCGGCCAGCGCGCCGAGCCCGGGCCACCATGCCCCCGCGGGGTCGTCGGATCCGGCTCGGATCAGCGCGTCCGTCAGGAGCGCGAGCGCCGCGCCCGCCGCGAGCTGCGCGGGCCAGTCGATCCGCCGGTCCGACGCGGGCACCGCTGCCGCGCGGCTCGCCGTCGCCGCCAGCACCGCCACCGCGAGCGGCGCGTTCACCACGAACACGGCGCGCCAGCCCGCCGCGTCCACGAGCAGCCCGCCGCACACCGGGCCGAGCGCGACCGCCGCGCCGCTCACCGCCGCCCACGTCGCGACGGCCCGAGCCCGCTCCCGTGCCGCCGGGTACAACCCAGCGATCACCGCCAGGGACGCCGGGACGCACGCGGCAGCCGCCGCCCCCGTCACCGCCCGCAGCCCGCCGAGGATCGCCGCCGACGGCGCAGCCGCGCTCGCCAGCGACCCGATCGCGAACAGCGCCACCCCGCCCCGGAACACCCGCTGCGCTCCGTACCGGTCGGCCAGCGCCCCGCCCGCCGGCAGCAGCGCCCCGAACGCCACCGTGTAGGCCGCCACCGCCCACTGCAACCCGCCGACATCCGTCCCGAGCGACGTCGCGAGATCAGGCTCCGCGACGGACAGCACGGTCAGATCCAGCAACACCATGAAATATCCCAGCGAGACACCCAAAAGGGCGATCCTCCGCCGACCGGTCGAAAGAATCACGTTCATGGCGCATCACCCTGCGCCCCCACTCCCGCCGGCTCGACCGGACCACCCGAACACCCCGTTCGGTTCTCCCGAACACCCGCCCTACCCCCGCCCTCACCGCCCTACAGGTCCTGGTGCTCGTGCCTCGGGCGGCGGGTGGTGTGATCGTTTCGGAGATATCGTTGGTGTTCGGATCGCGGGGGGAAGATGGATCTCGCTGGGCTTCGGGTTTTCCAGGCCGTGGTGCGGCATCGGACGGTGCAGGGGGCGGCGGTCGCGCTGGATCTCGCGCCGTCGAGTGTGTCGGCGCGGATTCGGGCGCTGGAGGAGTCGCTGGGCGTCGCGCTGTTCACGCGGACGCCGCAGGGGATGGTGCTGAGCGGCGCGGGGGAGCGGCTGGCGCCGTGGGCGGTGCGGTTGCTCGGGCAGGCCGAGCAGGCCAGGGCCGAGGTGGCGGGGAGCGCGCCGGAGCTGCGGCTCGGGGCGTTGGAGAGCCTCGTGGCGGAGTGCGTGCCCGGGGTGCTGGCGCGGCTCGCCGCGCGTCGGCCGGACACGCGCGTGCGGGTGGCCGCGTCGGTCAGCCGCGCCGAGCTGCTCGCCGATGTCGCCGCCGGCGAGCTGGACGCCGCCCTCGTCCTCGACGCCGGCCCGGCCCTGGGCGGGCTCGGCTTCGCCGCGCCGCCCGATCCCGTCGCGTTCGCCGACGTCGAGGACGTCCCCCTCGCCCTCGTCGCGGCCCCCGGCCATCCGCTGGCCGCGCGATCCGACCTCACCCCGGACGACCTGGCGCGCGAACGGCTCCTGGTCAACGCCCCCGCCTGCTCCTTCCGGCTCGCCGCCGACTGACTGCTCGGGCCGGGACCGGAACGGGTCGAGGTCGGCGGCCCGTCCGTGATGCGCGCCTGGGCGGAGCGGGGGCTCGGCCTGGCGCTGCTCCCGGAGTTCGCCGTCGCGGGCGCGCTGGCTTCGGGCGGCCTCGTCCGCCTGCCCCTGGCCGTCCCGCCCCTGGCCCTGCGCCTCGTCTGGCACGCGGCCCGCGAAGACCTCCCGGGCCTGCGCGACGTCCTCTACGCCGCCGCCTCCTGACGGCAAGGGCCCGATCGGCGCGGGCACGCTACGGGCGCGTGAGCAGCCAGCGCCATCTCGGCAGTTCCAGCACGACGGCGCCTGCTGCGAGCACCGCGACGGCGCCCGCCGCCCATCCGGGCCAGACCAGCCAGGAGCAGACCACCGCGGCGACGATCTGGAGCAGCACCAGGAGCACGGTGACGGACCCCGGAACGGGGACGATCACCTGAGCCTTGTCGCCCGGGGTGGCGAAGACCGTCGGAAGCCCGATCAGCACGAGGACGGAGAGGACCGCGGCCCACCAGGCGTACCCGGCCAGCGCCCACGGCGTCGCCACCCAAGCGACGAGTTCCGTCGCGAACCGCAGCACGGAGGCCGCCCGGTCGTCCGGACGCACGGGGCCGGTCTGCTCGTTCATGCCGCGGACGATCTCACATTTCGGTGCATCTCCGCCAGAATGCCGATTCTGGTGGCGGCCCCGTGGCGCCTCGGTTAGGGTCGTGACCAACGTCGCGTGTCGATGGCGGGCTGCGTCAGGCATGGAGGCGTCGGATCCGGAAGGCGGTCGTCATGACCCTTTCCCCGTTCCCCACCCGTGGGTGAGGGCGAGAAGAACAGGCTCATCGCCTGGCACCGTGAACTCCAGGCCGCGCATCACCGGTTGCGCCACGCGCTGGAAGTCGCCCGCGAGTCCGCCGAGGACGCCTCGGCCCGCACCGAACTCCTCCTGTACTGCAAGGGCTTCTGCGCCGCCCTCGACGGCCACCACACCCGCGAGGACGAAGGTCTCTTCCCGGAGCTGGCGGCGCGCCACCCGTCGCTCCGGCCCGTGCTCGCGAAGCTGCGCCAAGACCACGACATGATCGCGACCCTCCTCGCCGGATTCGACCGCGCGATCGCCTCGGCGGCCCCGCCGACCGAGCTGTTCCGGCACCTCGACGGCCTCGCCGCGATCATGGAGTCCCATTTCCGCTTCGAGGAACGCGAACTCCTCGGCGTCCTGGCCGCCCTCGACGTCGAAGCCGACCCCCGCGACCTCCTGGGACCCCTCTGACCGCTGCCTATGAGCGAACCCTCTACTCCGGCATGCGCGCCTCCACCGGCATCGAACTCCTCGGCACCGTGATCACCCACTGCCCCGGCGATCTCCCCGTGGCCCTCGCCGCCTGGGAAGGCCGCATGCGCCCCTTCATCGCCGCCCGCCAGTCCCTGGCCGTCAAGGAGCGCCTCATCCTCACCCCCGACGACCGCCGGGAGATCCTCGTCCGTCGCGGCATGATGAGCTGATGACGTCCCCCGGACCACCGCCGCCCTCATGAGGAACGGCACCCGAGGCATACGGGCCGAGTACGCGGACCTCGCCGCCCCCTGACGCACCCGGACCACGGCGAGGGGCGGATCGCGATCATGGCGCCTCGGCCGTCGCCGCGGCGGCCTAGACTTGGGGGATGCCGATCGAACTGCGCCTGCTCGACGGGGTGCGGTGGCGAGGGCAGGCCGTGGTGGGGGAGCGGGCGCAGGCGCTGCTGGCGGCGCTGGTGCTGGCGGGGCGCGCGGTGCCCGCCGACAGGCTGGTGGCGGAGGTGTGGGGTGCGGACGAGCCGGGCAATCCGCTGAAGGCCCTGCAGGTGCTGGTGTCGCGGACCAGGGCGGTCGTGGGCGCGGAGGCGCTCGTCACGGAAGGCGGCGGATACCGGCTCGAAGTGGCGGCCGAACGCGTGGACGCCCTCGTGCTGCGCGGGCTCGCCGGGCGCGCGCGGGCCCTGCTCGCGGAGGACCCCGCCGGGTCGGTCGCGGTGGCCGAGGAGGCCCTCGCGATGGGCGGCGGAACACTGCCCCCCGAGGGCGACGGACCGCTCGCCGAGGTGCGCGCGCGGGCGGAGAACGATCTCGCGGGCCTTCGCGCGGTGCTCGCCCGGGCACGGAGCCGTGGCGGCGATCACGAGGCCGCGCTCGTCCAGCTCGAAGCCGCCGTGCGGGCCCGCCCCGACGACGAAGGGCTGCTCGCCGATCTGCTGCGCAGCGAGGCCGCGGTGCGCGGGCCGGGCGCGGCCCTCGAAAGGTTCGAGCGGTACCGGGCCGATCTTCGCGACCGGACGGGCTCCGATACCGGTCCCGAGCTGCGCCGCGTCCACCAGGAGGTGCTGGCGTTCGACAGTCCGGTGCGCGTCGGCGTCCGGTTCGACACGACCCCGCTGCTCGGCCGCGACGACGACCTCCGCAGGATCCGGGCCCTCCTCGCGACGTCCCGGGTCGTGTCGATCCTCGGCCCGGGCGGACTCGGCAAGACGAGGCTCTCCCACGTCGTCGCCCGCGCCGCGGCACAGCCGGTCGTGCACTTCGTCGAACTCGTCGGTGTGACCGCGTCCGAGGACCTCCTCGGTGAGCTCGGCTCCGCCCTCGGGGTCCGCGACTCGGTGACGGGCCGCCGCACGCTCACGCCGCAGCAGCGCGCCGACGTCCGCTCCCGGATCGCCCAGCAGCTCGACATGGCCCCGACCCTGCTCGTGCTCGACAACTGCGAGCACCTGGTCGAGGCGGTCGCCGAACTCGTCGCCCAGCTGGTCGCGACCACACGGGAGCTGCGCGTCCTCACCACGACCCGGGCGCCGCTCGCGATCGCCGCCGAACGCGTCTACCCGCTGCCGCAGCTCGGCTCCGGCGACGCGGTCGCCCTGTTCCGCGACAGGGCGACCGCGGCCAGGCCCGGGGTGCGCCTCACCGAGCCCGACGTGCGCGCCGTCGTCGACCGCCTCGACGGACTGCCGCTGGCGATCGAGTTGGCCGCCGCGAAGGTCAGGGTGATGTCCCCGACCGAGATCGCCCGCCGCCTCGACGACAGATTCGCCCTGTTGCGCGGCGGCGACCGCAGCGCTCCGTCCCGGCACCAGACGCTCCTCGCGGTGATCGACTGGTCCTGGAGCCTCCTTGACGAGCGGGAGCGCCGCGCCCTGCGCCGCCTCTCGGCCTTCCAGGACGGCTTCACCCTCGACGCCGCCGAAGAGGTCCTCGGCGACGACGTGCTCACCGACATCGCCGAACTCGTCGACCAGTCCCTGCTGACGGTCGTGGAGACCACCGAGGGCGTCCGGTACCGGATGCTGGAGATGGTGCGGGAGTTCGGCCGGATGCGCCTGGACGAGGCGGGGGAGACCGCCGCGGCGCGGGCCGCCGTGCGGGACTGGGCCGTCGGCTACGCCGCCCGGGAGAGCGCCAAGCTGTACTCGCGCAGCCAGTTCGAGGGGATGGACGCGATCCGCGCGGAGGAGGCGAACCTCTCCGACGTACTGCGCGAGGTCCTCGCCGAGCCGGATCCGGAATCCGCCGTCGTCCTGCTGTCGGCGCTGGGCGGCTTCTGGGCCATCCGCGGCGACCACGGGCGCACCATCGTGCTGGCCCCCGCCCTCGTGGCGGCCGTGGCAGGCTGGACACCGCCCGAACGGCTCCTGGACCGGACCAGGCTCTCCGTGGCCGTCACCCTGTTCAACGCGCTGGTACTCTCCCTCGACACCGTGGAGTCGCTGACGGGGTTGCTCGCCGATCTCGGCACCGAAGGCGCGAGCCCGGCGGTGCGGGCGCTGGTCGTCTCGCTGCTGGCCTGGGTCGCCGCGCCCGAGGGCGTCAACACGGAGCTCACGACCGACCCCGACCCGCTGATCCGCGCGATCACCCTGCACTGGCTGAGCCACGGCCTGGAGAACGCCGGCGACGTCCGCGGCGGGATCGAGGCGGGGGAGGCGGCCCTCGCCGAGGTCGGCGAGGAGGGCGGCCCGTGGCACCGTGCGCTCCTGCACACCCATCTGTTCGGGCTGCACGAGCACGTCGGAGACTGGGAGGCGGCCTCCCGGCACGCGGCGGCGGCACTCCCCGTGCTGGAGCGCCTCGGCTCGACCGACGACCTCGTCCAGATCCGCGCGGTCCTCGCCGGCAAGGCCCTGAAGGCGGGCCGCCGTGACGAGGCGGCCCGGATGATCGACGAACTCGACGAACTCGCCCGTCACGGCAATCAGATCGAGGCCCTGATGGTCGCGACGGTCCGCGCGCAGCTCGCTTTCGTGGACGGCCGCAACGCCGAAGGGCTCCAGCTGTACCGGGAGGCCTCCGCGGCGTTCAAGAACATGCCCCTGCCCGGCGTGCGGACCGAGTCCTTCCCGTGGATGATGCTCGGCGACGCCGTGGCGCTCTCGGCGTTCGCCCAGTACGGCGAGGGAGACGACGGAGCGGACATCTACGCCGCGGTGAAGACGCAGCTCCCGACCATGTTCACGGACGAGGAGCCCCCGCGGGACATCCCGATGACCGGCATGGTGTTCGCCGGGCTGGGCATCTGGGGCCTGCTGAAGAAGGCGATGCCCGCCGAGGAGGCGGTCCGGCTGCTCGTCCTCGCCGACCGCTTCTCCTACAACCGGTTCGCCTCGACGCTCCAGTGGCCCGTCCTGTCCGGGCACGCCGAGCGGATCGCGCCGGGCGCCCTCGCGCGGATCGAGGCGGAATACGGCGAACGGCGCGGCCTCGACCTGCTGGACGAGGCGCGCGCCGTGCTTGATCGGGTGCTCTGAGGCGATCCGGCCGACTACATCTTGCGGGAGTACGACCGGACCGCGAGCGGGGCGAAGATCGCGACGACCACGACGCAGCCGACGAGCGCCCAGCCGACCTGGGCCGTCACCTGGCCCTCGTTGAGCAGGTCGCGCACCGCCGAGACCACGTGGGACACCGGGTTGACCTTCACGAACGCCTCAAGCCAGCCGGGCAGCGTGGAGGCGGGCACGAACGCGTTCGACAGGAAGGTCAACGGGAAGAGGATCATCATCGAGATACCCTGGACGCTCTGCGCGGTCCGCGCGATCGTGCCGAGCCAGGTGAAGATCCAGGCCATCGACCAGCCGGCCGCGACCGTCAGCAGGATGCCGCCGACGCAGCCGAGCACGCCGCCGCCGGGTCGGTAGCCGATGGCGATGCCGGTGGCGAGCGTCAGGACCGACGCGACGCCGTAGCGGATCAGGTCGGCGACCATCGGCCCCGCGAGCGGCGCGATCCGCGCGATGGGCAGCGACTTGAAACGGTCGAAGACGCCCTTGTCCATATCTTCGCGCAACTGCACGCCCGTCGCCATGCACGCGGTCAGCGACGTCTGGGCGAGGATGCCGGGGATCAGAACGGGCAGGTAGTCCGAGACGCTGCCGGAGACCGCGCCGCCGAAGATGAAGGCGAACATCGCGGTGAACAGCAGCGGCTGGATCAGCACGTCGGCGAACTGCTCGGGGTTGCGCCGCATCTTGATCGTCGCGCGCCAGGCCATCGACAGGGTCTGCGACCAGGCCTCGACGGGGGAGTTGCGCGCGGTCGTCCGGGCGACGACGGCGGCGGGGTCGATCCGCGGGGCGGCGGGGGCGGGGGCGGTGGCGGTGGTCATCGGGCGGCCTCCTTCTGGGGTTCGTCGTCGGCGCCGTGGCCGGTCAGCGCGAGGAAGACCTCGTCGAGCGTCGGCTTGGCGACGCTCACCGAGGTGATGGCCAGGCCCGCCTCACGCAGGCCGATGAGGACGTCGGCGGCCCGGTTCGGGTCGGGCAGCGGCACGTTCATGCGGCCCGACTCCGGGGTCAGGACCGGCTCCTCGCCGAGCAGGCGGCGGACGACGTTCGAGGCCAGGCCTGTGTCGGCGCCCTCGGCGAGGCTCAACTGGAGGGTCGAGTCGCCGACCTGGGTCTTGAGGGCGTCCGGGGTGTCCTCGGCGACCTTGCGGCCCCGGTCGATCACCGCGACGCGGTCGGCGAGCTGGTCGGCCTCGTCGAGGTACTGGGTGGTGAGCAGGATCGTGGAGCCGTCGCTCACGAGGTCGCGGATCGT
Source organism: Actinocorallia aurea (assembly GCF_054783995.1). Classification (NCBI taxonomy): domain Bacteria; kingdom Bacillati; phylum Actinomycetota; class Actinomycetes; order Streptosporangiales; family Thermomonosporaceae; genus Actinocorallia; species Actinocorallia aurea. Next base: position 2,634 of record NZ_BAAGPQ010000010.1, on the reverse strand, counting down.
GTCCCACATCTGGCCGCGGGTCCGCGGGTCGAGGCCGGTCGTCGGCTCGTCCAGGAAGATCAGCGGCGGGCGGGTGATGAGGCTCGACGCGAGGTCGAGCCGGCGGCGCATGCCGCCGCTGAAGTTCTTCAAAGCCCGGTCGGCGGCCTCCTCCAGCCCGAAGCGGCCGAGCAGCTCGTCGGCGACGGCCTTGGCCCGGCCGCCGGACAGGCCCTGCAGCCTGCCGAACAGCCGCAGGTTCTCCAACGCGGTCAGATCCTCGTCGACCGAGGCGTACTGGCCGGTGAGGCCGACGAGCTGCCGGACGCGGTGCGGCTCCTTGCGGACGTCGACACCGAAGATCTCGGCCCGCCCGCCGTCGATCGGCAGCAGGGTGCCGAGCATCCTGATCGTCGTGGTCTTGCCCGCCCCGTTCGGCCCGAGCACCCCGAAGATCTCCCCCTGCCGGATCTCCAGGTCGACGTCGTCGACGGCCCGGAAGTCCCCGAAATCCTTGACGAGCCCTACAGCCCTGACGGCGCTGAGGTCCCCCATAGCGTGTTCTCCTTAATCCACCGGGCGCGTCCCGGCGACAACAAGAGCATCCCCGCCGCCGCCTTCGCCCCGGTTTCGCCCCGGTTTCACCGGAGATCGACGGCTTTCACCGAAGCTCGCCGTGAAACCGGCGGGCCCGCCCCGCTGGTCGGCGACGGCGTCGGTCCTCGCGGCGGGTGTAACCGGAGGGTTCGGCGGCTGGGGAGGCCCGCCGACCGTCCGCGCTACCGGCCTGGCGCGACGAGGACGTCGACCGATGGCAGGTCGCGGTGGGCGGAGTGGACTTCGGCGATCTCGGCCAGCGCGTCGCGGCCGAGGCTGCGGTAGGCGCCCGCGAGGAGTTCGCGCGAGGTCTCGCGGTAGGCGTCGCCGTCCAGCCAGTGGAGTTCGGCGCCGACCGTCAGGGCGAGGGCGGGGCGGCCGTCGGCGAGCTCGCGGGCGGCGCGGGCGATCCATGCGGCGGCCTCCGGGGCGCCGGAGTGGAGCGCCTTGAGGCGGGCGCCGGTCTCCTCGGCGAGGGGATCGCCGCTGCCTGGCGGGAGCGCCGGGGAGGGCGCGACCCCGTCCCAGCTGCGGCGGACGGAGGCCCAGCGGGGCGGTCCATCGGCCTCCAGCGCCTCGTGTTCGGCTTCGGCGAACCAGTCCAGGGCGGCGGACAGGGGCGCGAGGATCTCGGCCTCCTCGCCGTCGCCGCCGTAGTCGGCGGCGACCCGCTCGATCCCTTCGCGTATCACGTCCAGCAGGGTGCGGCCGCGGGTCCGCCAGGTCTCGGCCGAGTCGCGCGCGTAGTTGTGCACGACGAACGACGGCAGTTCGGCGGGATCGTCGTACCAGAGCCCGTGGTGCAGGCCGTCCGAACCGCCCGCGAGTACGGTGACGAACTCCGCCGGATCGCGCCGGTACCTCCCGTGCAGACGGGGATCGAGGCCGTCGCGGCCGACCAGCTCCAACCCTCCGTCGGCGAAGTACTCGGTGAGTCCCATCGGGCCCGTCTCCAGGTACCGCCACGCGCGCCGCTCGGCCTCGTCCGCGCCGGCCCACAGGGCGCAGAACACCGCGAGGTGCCGCGGAATCCGCAGCCCCCACTCGGCCCGCACCTTCGCCGCCACCGCCGGGAACCGCTCCTGCGCGGTGGCGAGAGCGGCCCGCCTCCGTCCGTCGACGTCCATACCGGCACGCTAGCGGCCCCCACCGACAGAACTCCGGGAGACGCCCGCACCAGCGTGCGGACGCAGCCGAGTCCTAGGGGCGCGGGCGAGGGGCGCGGCCGAGAGACGCGCCGACACGCGCCGAGCAGTGCGACGGCCGGTGCCGACGGACGCGGTCCGCGGAACCAGACGGACGCGGTCGGCCGGTGTCGGCGGAACCGCTCAGGCGTCGAGGACGAGGGGTTCCAGGAGGCGCCTCGGCTGGAGGAGGGCGCGGCTGACCGGGTCGGCGGGGTCGGGATCCAGATCGGGGCCGGGCAGCATCAGGACCTCCCGGACGGGGACCATCCGGGCGCAGTAGGGGCACTCTCCGCAGACGTCGAGTTCGGTGCCGCAGACCGCGTGCTGGAAGAGGCGCAGGGTCTGGCCTCCCGCGTGCTCGCGGCCCCACCGGCCCAGGACGCGCAGCGTCGGCCAGAGCGCGATCCCCATCTCGGTCGGCACGTACTCGTCGCGCGGCGGAGAGTCCTGATAGCGACGCTTCTCCAGGATCCCGTCGGCGCACAGCGCCTGCAACCGCGCCGCGAGCACGGCACGCGGCGCGCCCAGATGAACCAGGAAGTCGTTGTACCGCCGCACTCCGTAAAGGGCGTCCCGAACGACGAGCAGCGTCCACCGCTCGCCGATCCGCTCCAGCGCACGAGCGATCGAACACTCCTGTGTCGCGTAGTCCTTCCCCAGCGCCATACCCCCACCCTATCCGCGATCCCCCGCAGGTTCAATCAACGAACCTTCAATGCTACGGTGCTACCACATAGGTTCAATGAACGAACCAAGGCGCCAGAATCCCCCGCCTGCCCCCGCAGGTACGAAAGGACCGCCCGCCATGCCCGAAGCCGCCCCGACCCCCTCCCACCCCGACCCCCTCGAACCCCCCACCCCACCCCAGCCC
>NZ_BAAGPQ010000009.1:0-33601 GCF_054783995.1 Actinocorallia aurea | reverse complement strand
GGATGCAACACCATCACGTCACCACACGTCGCCCGATAGACACATTTTGTTAGGAGTTCTTAGTGCCGGTAAAGGGCAGTCGCCCAACCGCAGGATCCATTTGGTGTGGTCCGGGCCATCAGGGGCGCGTCACATAGCTAGGTAGCCGAATCCCTTTTGGCCAGGAGGGCAGCGTAGACCTCGGCTGGGGTGCGGTAGCCCAGGATGCGGCGGGGCCGGTTGTTGAGCTCGGTGGCGATCCAGTCGAGATCTGTTTGGCCGTGTTGTCGCAGGTCGGCGTTCTTGGGCAGGTACTGGCGCAGGAGGCGGTTGGTGTTCTCGTTGGTGCCGCGCTCCCACGGGCTGCGGCGGTGGCAGAAGTAGACCGGCATGCCGGTCTCGGCGGTCAGGGCCTGGTGCTCGGCCATCTCCCGTCCGCGGTCCCACGTCAGTGATTTGCGGAGTGAGGCGGGGACGGTCTGGAGGCGAAGCGCCAGGTAGGGGCGGACGTCGTGGGCCTTGATGTGTGACACGCAGTGGTTGATGGCGTGATGTGTGCAGCATTCGTTGGCGTGGTCGCTGGGCTCACGTTCGACCCTACGGCGAAGTCCATCTCGGGCTCGACACCTGCCTGGCGATCGGCGATACCGTTCGGCCGTGTTCAAAGCCCCGGTGCGCTGGGCTGGGCTTGCCGGGGGTGTCCGGGATCCTGCACCGCGACTGTCACGGCAACCTGCCGCAACGCCTCTGACCGGTCACGGTGGTCGGGGATGGAGAGTGCGATCTTCGTTGCCTTGGACGGGTCCTGCCTGGCCACGGCCTCAGCGACCTTCCACAGGGCCCGCGCTTGGTCGTAAGAATTACCGATGGAACGGGCGATCCGCTCGGCCTCGCCCGGATGTTGCCTCGCCACTGCTTCGGTGACTTTCCGCAGGACCGACCCCTGACTGTGGCCGGGGAGGGTGCGCGCGATCCGCTCGGCCTCGGCCGGGTCCCGCGTGGTTATCGCCTCAGCGACCTCCCTCAGCGCATTCGCCTGTCCATCAGCGGAGGGGATGATGCGGGCGATCCGCTCGGCCCCAGCGGGATCTTGCGCGGCCACCGCCACGGCGATGCGCCGCAGAGCCCACTCCCGCCGGTCAGATTCGGCGATGGAACAGACGATACGCTCGACCTCGGCCAGGTCGTGCCCGGCCATCGCCAAGGCGATGATCTCCAAGATCCACTCCTGCCCGCCGAGGTCGGGGAGGGAGCGGGCGATCCGCTCGGCTTTGGCCAGCAGCGCCCGGGCGCGTCCGGGGTCCTGACCGGCCATCGCCACGGCGAGCAGCGCGAAAGACCGCTTCTGGTCGGCTGGGTCGGGGATGGAGCGGGCGATGCGCTCAGCTTCGACCAGCAGCGCCTGGGCCCGTTCGGAGTCCTGTCCGGCTACTGCTTCAGCGACGTGCTGCAGTCCCGCTGATTGATGGCAGGGGTCGGGGAGGGAACGGGCGATGCGCTCGGCGTCGACCAGCAGCGTCCGGGCCCGTTCGGGGTGCTGGTCCGCCACTTCCTTAGCGACCAGCCGCAGTGTCCGCGGCTGGTCCTTGGCGTCGAACAGCGAGCGGATGATGCGTCCGGCCTCACCGGCGTCCTGTGCGGCCAACGTCGCGGCCACGGCGACCTCCTGCAGTGCCCGCAACCTGTCCGTGGCGTGGGGGAGGGAGCGGGCAATGCGTTCGGCGTCGGCCAGGTCGTGTACGGCCATCGCCGCAGCGACCTCTCGTAGTACCCGCGCCTGGTGGGAGCTGTCGAGGAAGGAGTGAGTGGTGACGGAGTGAGCGGCGCGCTCGGCGTCGACCAGCAACGCCCGGGCCCGTTCGGGGTCCTGTTCAGCCATCGCGACGGCGACGTCCCGCAACGCCTCGGCGTGGGCGATCGCCGGTTTTCCCTTCCTGGTGAGGAACCCCCACGGTCGCTGGGAAGGGGGCATGGTCGAGCGGACCATGCGATCGGCCTGGACGGGGTCGTGCCCGGCCAACCCCACAGCGATTCTCCACAGGGTTTCGAACCCAGGAGAACGGCGATCCATGCGCTTTGCTTCGGCCAGCAGGAACCGGGTCCATCCCGGATCCATCCCGGCGACCACTGCGGCGAGTTCCGCCATTAGCTGCGCATCGCCGGAGGTGCCGGCGGCATGTACGGCGTCGTGCAGCAGGACCCGGGCTCGGTCGGGGTCCTTCCCGGACATGATCACGGCGACCTCTCCCAACGCCGAAACCCGCTGCATCGGATCGGGGATGGAGCGGGCGATGCCTTCGGCGTCGGTGGGAAGGGCCGGTCCGGTGGCCGCCGCGGTGTCTTCTGGCACCTGGGATGAGTCGCCTGTCTCGGTGACGGAGCGGGCGAGAGGTTCGGTGTCGGTGAGAAGGCCGGGCTCTGGGACCGCGCCGACGACCGTGGGCACTTCCCCGGGGTACGGGTCAGCTTCTTGCGGTTCAACCGGATCTTGTGGATCAGGGGTGGCCGGGTGGTCGAGCCGCGCCTGTACGGCGGCGGCACGTAGGAGTTCAGCGGTGCGTGCGGCAGTGGCTGGCCGCTGGTCGGGAAGCTTGGCCAGCAAACCGAGCAGGAGATCGTCGATATCGGCGGGCAGGCCCGGACGGCGGTTACTGGGCGGGTCGGGCAAGGCGTTCAACTGCATGTTGACGAGAGCGCCAAGCGAGGGGGCGGTGAAGACCTGCTGGCCGGTGAGCAGGTGGTACAGCGTGGCGCCCAGGCTGTACAGGTCGGATCGGTGATCGATCTCGTGGTCGGTGAGCTGTTCGGGCGACATGTAGGCCGGGGTGCCCGGCTGGACGTCGCGGGTCAAGCCCGGCGTGACGTCCTGGAGGCGGGCGATGCCGAAGTCGCAGATCTTGATGGTGCCGTCGGCCAGGAGCATGAGGTTGGCGGGTTTGATGTCGCGGTGCACAATTCCTTTGGCGTGCGCGGCCTCCAGCCCGTCGCAGGCCTGCGCCCCGTACTCCAGTGCCTGCTCGATCGGCAGTCCACTTGCCGGGGCCTGGCTCAGGATGGTCTTGAGGTCGAGGCCTTCCAAATACTCCAGCACCAGGAACGGATGGATCCGCTCGACGCCATCGCCTCGATTCTCCCGATGCTCGCCCACGTCGTGAACGGTGGCGATGTTGCGGTGGTTCAGCCGCGCCGCCGCCTCGCCCTCGCGCAAGAACCGCGCCAGCAGCCCCGACGACGGATCCTCCCCAAGCAGAAGCTTGATCGCCACCCGTCGGCGAAGCCTCTGGTCGGTCCCCTGCCAGACTTCGCCCATCCCGCCGCGACCCAGGAGGCGCTCCAGCCGGAAGCGTCCGCTCAGCACGTCCCCTGCCCTCATGACGATCACCGTAGTTCAGCCGCTGCTTCCTGTGACAGGGAATTCGTATTACATGTCACAAGCGGTCGTCCGGCGGCGACGAGGCCCTGTTCGCGGGCCCGCGCCGCCCGGCCGACTCGGTAACGTTATGTGTCACACCGACCTGTGGAGGCAGCCGTGACCGTCGTCGCGTTCCCCAGCCCGCCCGCCGACCCGGCGACCGGGACGAACGTCGCGGCCGCAGTCGACCGCTACCTCGACTCGATCCAGACCTCCACCACCCGCGCCAGCTACGCCGAGACCCTCGCCCGCCTCACCACGGCCGCCGGCGACCGGGCCGTCGCCGACCTCGCCCCCGACGACTACGCGACGGCGATGGACCGGTGGGACTCCGCGGCGGCCGCGACGTGGAACCGGCACCTGTCTGCGCTCACCTCCTTCACCACCTGGGCGCAGCGCCAGGAACTCCTCGCGACGAACCCGGCCCGCCGGCTGGAGCGCCGCAAGCCCGCCCGCCGCGGCGACCGGTCCATCCCCCGCACCCGGCTCGACGCGCTGTTCGGCGATGACCGGCACGGCCTGCGCGAGCGGGTGCTGTGGCGCATGGCGTATGAGACCGCGGCCCGCGCCGAGGAACTCCTGTCCCTGAACGTCGAAGACCTCGATGCTGAGTTCCGGCGCGCCCGGGTCATCTCCAAGGGCGGCGCGATCGAGTACGTCCATTGGGCCACCGGCACCGCCCGCCTTCTGCCGCGCCTCCTGCAGGGCCGCGCCAGCGGGCCGGTGTTCCTCGCCGACCGCCGGGCCCCGGCCGAAGGCCGCCGCGCCCCCGCGGCTGCCGACGTCTGCCCGGTCACCGGACGCGGGCGGCTGTCTTACCCGCGCGCGGAGTACCTGTTCAAGACCGCGACCGCCGTCCTCGACCCGCATGGCACCGGGTGGACGCTCCACCAGCTGCGGCATTCCGCCCTCCAGCACTTGGCGGTCGCCGGCAGGACGGCGCCCGAGCTCCAGGCCAAGTCCCGTCACCAGCACCTGGCCAGCCTCGGCGCCTACGTCCGCCTCGGCGAAGAGACATCCGCGCGCATCACCGCAGAAGCCGACCCCGCCGCGCGGCGCCGATCCCGTTGAAGGTGTGACCTCACGGTATGTGGCGTCATCCCTGTCGCGGGGGTGACGATGGCGGGGTGAGCGGCGCGGGACGGGAGAGCGGTGCGGAACGCGGGCTGGCCATGGCCCGCTACGAGGTGCTGTCGCCGCACCTGCACGACGGGATACCGCTCGCCCGGCTGGCCGAGACGGGTGAGGGCGGGGTCTCCTACCGGACGTTGCAGCGGTGGCTGGCTGCCTGGCGGCGCGACGGTCTGGACGGCTTGGCCCGCGCGGACCGCAAGGACAAGGGCGACCGCCGGTTCCCGGCCGAGCTGGTGGCCTTCATTGAAGGACTGGCGCTGCGCAGGCCGCAGCCGAGCGTCGCGAAGATCCACCGGATGGCCGAGAGCGTCGCCCGCACCCGAGGCTGGCCCGTCCCCGCCTACCGGACGGTCGCCGCGATCGTCGCCGCCCTGGATCCAGCACTGGTCACCCTCGGAGTCGACGGAGATAAGAAGTACCGGGAGACCTACAACCTGGTCTTCCGGAGGGAAGCCAGTCGGCCGAACGAGATCTGGCAGGCCGACCACACCGAACTCGACATCTGGGTGACCGGCGACCGCGGCAGAGCAACCCGGCCGTGGCTGACCGTCATCGAGGACGACCACTCCCGCGCGGTCGCCGGCTACGCCGTCAACCTGGAAGCCCCCTCGGCACTGAGCACGGCACTGGCGTTCCGGCACGCGATCTGGCGCAAGCCCGAGCCCGGCTGGCACGTGTGCGGCATCCCGACGGTGTTCCACCTCGACCACGGCTCGGACTTCACCTCCGCCCACCTGGAACAGGTGATGGCCGACCTGCGCGTCCAGCCGGTGTTCACCCTCACCGGCAAGCCCCACGGCCACGGCAAGATCGAACGGCTCATCGGCACAATCAACCAGATGTGCCTGGCCCACCTACCCGGCTACGCTCCCCGCGGCACCCCCGATCGGCAAGGCCAAGCCGCCCTGACCCTCGCCGAGCTCGACGCCGCGATCGGACGGTTCCTGCGCGAGGTCTACAACCTGCGCCCCCACAGCGAAACCAAGGTCGCGCCGCAGGCCCGGTGGGAGGCCGGCGCGTTCATCCCCCGCATGCCCGAATCCCTGGAACAGCTCGACCTGCTGCTGCTCACCGTCGCCAAACCCCGCAAGATCCACCCCGACGGGATCCACTTCCTCGCCCTGCGCTACCTCGACCCCGTCCTGGCCTTCTACGTCAACGAACAGGCCACCATCCGCTACGACCCCCGCGACATCACCGAGATCCGCGTCTACCTGCGCACCCCCGACGGCGGCGAAGAGTTCCTGTGCCGGGCCATCTGCCCCGAACTGTCCGACCAGACCGTCAGCCTGAAGGAGATCACCACCGCCCGCAACGCCCGCCGCAAAGACCTGCGCGGCCAGCTCGGCACCCGCTCCGCCGTCGTCGACCGCCTCCTGGCCGCCCACACCGAACCCCTGCCCACCTCCCTCATCGGCGGTGGGCTCGCCAACTGGGAGACCACCGTGGCTCCGGCGGGTGATGGGCTCCTCACCGCCCCCGATACCCCGCTCACCGCCGCCGAGCCGCTGACCGGCGCGGACGCACCCGCTACCCGCGATGACACTCCGCGACTCAAACGCTACTGGAATGAGTGAGCCGCCCGAGGCCGGGACAGACACCCGGCGTGGCCACACCAGACGACTCCACCACCGACGAGATCGCCGACCCACCAGCCTCCCCGCCGAACACTACTGAAGACCCTGCCGACCGTACCGCCCGCTCCAACACCGACCGGCCCGCGACCAGCGCAGGCACGACCGCACCCGCCAGCCCGATCGTAATCACCAAGGAGCACCGGCTGTTCCTGGAGTTCGCCGATGCCGTCCGCCGCGAACGCTACGTCGGCCTGTGCTTCGGCGCCCCCGGCGTCGGCAAGACCGCCTCCGCCCGCCAGTACTCCCGCTGGGACGCCCTCGCCGACCACCTCGACGGCCACAGCCCCGCCAGCAGCGACGGAGCCGAAGCCGCCGGGCAGATCCTCGCCGCCCGGGCCGTCATGTACACCCCCAAGGTCCACAACACCCCGCACAACCTCGACAAGGAGATCTCCTACCTGTGCGACCGGCTCGGCTGGAACGTCGAGCTCATGCTCAGCCCCGGCCGCGGCATCGACGAACACGGCATGCTCAACACCACCGGCCACGCCGAACTCCTCATCGTCGACGAGGCCGACCGCCTCAAAACCGCAGCCCTGGAACAGCTCCGCGACCACCACGACCGCACCGGCATCGGCCTCATCCTCATCGGCATGCCCGGCATCGAAAAACGCCTCGCCCGCTACCCCCAGCTCTACTCCCGAGTCGGCTTCGTCCACCACTACAAACCCATGTCAGCTGACGAGCAGGCGTTCGTCCTCGCCCGCTCCTGGCCCCACCTCGGCCTGGACAACACCGACTACGCCACCACCGAAGCCCTCGCCGCCATCACCCGCATCACCAGCGGAAACTTCCGCCTCACCGTCCGACTCATCGGCCAGATCGAACGCGTCCTCAACATCAACCACATGACCGTCGTCACCAAAGAAGTCGTCGACACCGCCCGCCAGAACCTCGTCATCGGCACCATGTGAACTCGATCGCCCCCAGTAGTCGAGACCCACCACCCCACCCACCCGCGCGCCCCCGGCTCCAGGACACCTGGAGCCGGGGGCTATCTCGTTCGCGCAGCCCACCACGACAAAAAGCTCTGCAGAAATCACGTCATCAACCGCTGCATGTCACAACGGACGCCGACCGCGATGGGTGCTCGGCCCGCGCGGAGGTCCTCATCGATGAGGCCGTGACCGCGCCCGAGGTCGGCGACCGGTGCACGCTGACCGGCGGGAGTTGGGTGTCGTACTACGACGGCGTCGAGGTCACCGAGGCCGGCCGCCTGGACGTCGACCACATGGTCCCCCTCGCCGAAGCATGGGACTCCGGCGCCTCGGCATGGACGCCGGAGCGCCGCCAGGCCTACGCCAACGACCTCGACGACGAGCGCGCCCTGGTCGCGGTCACCGCCCGCTCCAACAGGTCGAAGGCCGACAAGGACCCCGCCCAGTGGCTCCCGCCCCTGGAAGACATCCACTGCCGCTACATCGGCGAGTGGGTCGCGATCAAGCTCCGGTGGGGCCTGTCGGTCGACGGCGCCGAGCAGGCCGGCCTGGACGAGATCGCCTCTGGCTGCCCCAACGTCCCGATCACCGTCAACCGGGCACCGTCCGCGGCATAGGCCGCCCGGCGCCCGCCTCGCCGCGCCTTCGCCCACCGGGCCCGGCGCGGCGAGGCCTGCCACCGGCGCTCTCGTCAAGCCCGCCGGGCGGAGACGGAGCTCAGGTGGTGGAGCGTCCGGCCCATTGGTGGCGCGACCAGTTCCGGCAGACCTCCAGAACGGCCTGGTCGTCGAGCTGGACGAGGCACAGCGGCGTGTCGGTGAACGCGCTCGCCCGGGTCCTGAACTCGGCGTCCCCGTCGGGCGCCGGATAGGGGAACCATTGGCCGAGGTAGCCGGGCCCCTGGGAGTTCCACGCCTGACGGCAGGAGATCGTCACCACGGGTGCTCCGGGAGCCTCGACAGGGGCGGCCAGACATACCGGGCGCGGATCGAAGTCGACGTCGCCGTAGCCCAGCACCACCCCGGAACTGGTGTACTTCCCTTCCCAGGACTGGCCATCGGTCTGGTCGCACGGCAGCACCTTCACCGGAGAGGTGTCACCGTCCAAGCAGTCCCACGTCAACGTGTTCACTATCTCGAACTCAGAAGCCGCCGCGGCCGGCTGCGCGACCCCCACGACCACGCCCGCGCTCACCACCACGGCGAACACCCTCGCCGCGGTCCGCCTCACCACACCCGAAACCCTCACCGACAAAGCCCCTTCCCCTGCTGGCACCGAGCCCTTCCTGAACGCAGTTCACGCTAGGCACGACCGGCGGCGGCCGCGAGGGAGCCAGGTCCCGCCCCCTGTCCCGAACCACGAACAGGACACGTCCATCGCCTGAGCCTGCCTGTGAGGGGAGAGATGGAGCGTCAGGAGGCCTCGCGGCCGGCCCATTGGTGGCGCGACCAGTTCCGGCAGACCTCCAGGACAGCCTGGTCGTCGAGCTGGGCGATGCACAGCGGCGTGTCGGTGAACGCGCTCGCCCGGGTCCTGATCTCGGCGTCCCCGTCGACCGCCGGGTAGGGCATCCACTTGCCGAGGTAGCCGGGCCCGGCGGAGTTCCACGCCTCGCGGCAGGAGATCGTCACCAGGGGCGCTCCGTGGGCTTCGACGGGAGCGGCCAGGCACGTGGGGTTGGGCTCCGGCCCCATCGAATCGGCGTAGCTCAGCACCACCCCGTCGTGCAGCCACGGGCCGCTCCAGGACTGGCCGTCGGTCTGGTCGCACGGCAGGACCTTCACCGGCGAGGTGTCACCGTCCAGGCAGTCCCACGTCAACGTGTTCACCATCTCGAACTTGTCCCACTCCGCCGCGGCCGGCTGCGCCACCGCCACGACCGTGCCCGCGCTTACCGCCACCACGGCGAGTACCCTCGCCGCGGTCCGCCTCACCACACCGGAAACCGTCACCGGTAAGCCCCCTTTCCCGCTGTCACCAGGCCCTTCCTGAACGCAGTTCACGCTAGGCACGACCGGCGGCGGCCGCGAGGGAGCCAAGTCCCGCCCCCGTCCCGAACCACAAACGGGACAACCAGCGACCCCGCCAGAGCCCTCGGACGCAAGCCGGACCGTCAATAAACGATCGTTTGCTGACTGCGGGGAGGATCCTGCGCTGTTGCTGGTCGGGCTCGTCAAGAACTCTCGTCAGCAGCTGGGAGGATCGGGCCAGCGCACCGATCAGGATGGAGACGAATGATGGCGCCTCCTCTTTGCACCCGGGAAGATGCCATCGCCGCCGCGGCTCGTGTCTTTTCCCGCGCCCTCGACCGCATCGCCCGGCAGACCGATGAAGAGGTGGCCCGCGCTGCCTACCTTCCCGGCGGGCCCTCCATCGCCGAGCTCACCGCTCTCGTTGCCTCACTTCGCATCCCGCAGCCGTAGCCCGGCCCGCTGTCCCTCCCTCAGCCCGAAACGACCCTTTCAGGGGCAGGGAATGGTCGACTTGGTGCGGAGCTTGTCGGCGGGCTCGCCAGGGGTCGTCGAGGGGTGGGTGAGATCGGCGTCCACCGTGGCGGTGCGTGCCGCGCGGTCGATGTGGATTCCGTCCGGGCCGGTGCTGCGGTAGGGACCCAGGTCCGGTTCGCCGTAGTGGTACTCGAAGACGGCTTCGGGCACGTCCGCGGTCTCGCGTATCGAGAGGGTGTACATCTTGCCGTCCGACGCCCAGCCTACGGCCGTGTAAGTGGAGTGGCCCTCGGAGTCGGTCCCGCACCTGACTTCGGCAAAGTAGCTCCTCATCTCCAGCGGCTCGCTGGTGACGGTGATCTCGACGGGGTCGTCATCGCGCAGTTCGTTGCCATCGGAAGAACACGCCATGGCCATCGAGAGCGACACAAGGGCCACCCCAGCGCTCACCCTCGAAAATTTCCAATGGATCATGGGCGAGAAGATACCGTTCTGCACCGAATGCCTCCAGGCGATCTTCGGCCGGTCGACTCACCCGCACACGCCGCGCCGCTCTGTTACATAGGTGATCACCTTGAGGCTCCGAGGATCGGCGGGCGGCGCACGAAGCTGTTCTGCGCGTGGCTGGCGTGGTCGCGGTTCCGGGTGGTGGTGCCGGCCTGGGACGAGACGTCGGGGTCGCTGATCACGTGTCTGGACACGGCGTTGCGCAGGATCGGGGCGGCGCCGGCGTATCTGCTGACCGATAACGCCCGCACGGTGACGATGCGGCATGTGGCCGGGGTGCCGGTCCGCCATCCGCTGATGGTCGAGGCCGGGCGGCATTACGGGTGCAGGATCGAGACGTGCGAGCCCTACGACCCGGCGTCCAAGGGCGGGGTGGAGTGCACGGTGAAGCTGGCCAAGGCCGATCTGGTGCCGACCGAGACGAACCTGCTGGACGCCTACGCCTCGTTCTCCGATCTGGAGCGTGCCTGTCTGGCGTGGTGCGCGAAGGTCAACGGCCGCCGCCACCGCGAGACGCTGCGGCTGCCCGCGGAGATGGTCGAGGAAGAGCTCTCGGTGATGCACACGCTGCCCGGCGAGCCGTTCGCCGCAGCGCTTGGGGAGGAGCGGCTGGTCGACGAGGGTGACCAGACGATCCGGTGGAAGCATGTGCGCTACTCCACCCCGCCCGGCTTCGAGGGCCAGGCCGTGTGGGCGCGCGAGCACGGCGAGGTCCTGGTGGTGACCGCCCAGACCGAGACGGGGCTGGCCGAGATCTGCCGCCACTTCCTCGCCCTGCCCTGCCGGGCCGGACCGTGATCGATGACGCCCACTAACCCCGAGCACCCGGCGTCCTCCAATGATCCGCGGCCGGTGCGGATCCGGCCGCGTGGTGCGGCCGAGGAGGCCCGCGAGGAGGATTGGTACAGGAATCAGCGGTAGCGGGCCGACCTAGGAGCCTGCGATCGGTGTCGTCTGCGCTGACGCGATACGCCACGCGCCCTGCTCCTCGACCAGGACGTAGGTGAGGCTGCCCGAGGACGGCAGTCCCCCGCCGCCTTCCCGCTCGTCGGACACGTGCTTGACGCAGCTCACGATCGCCACCCCGGGCGCGGCGAAGCTCACGTCCACAATCTCCTGCCTGGTGCGCACTTGCGCCAGGGGGCTCGCCAGCGCCGCTTCCATGGCCTGGCGCAGCGCGTCCCTGCCCAGCACGCGCCGTCCGGCGATGTTGACGATGATCGTTTCGGCGGTGTGCAGGGCGAGGAACGGTTCGAGGTCGTTCTGGTGCCTCTCGGCCTCGGCCACCACCTGCCTGATGGCGGCGAGCCGCTCTGCGCCGGTGTGCTCGTTCATCTTCTACTCCCTGCCGTGCGGACGCGGATCGGTATCAGCGAAATTCGGAGCAGTTCGCTCCGAAAAACTTAACTCGGAGCGATCCGCTCCGCAAGGGATATCCTCGGCGCATGGACGACGCCGCGCAGCCCCGCAAGCGGGGCCCCCAGGCCCGCGCCGCACGCAACGACAGGGCGCTGATCGAGGCGGCCCGAGAGGTCTTCCTCGCTCAGGGCTTCGACGCTCCGGTGTCGGCGGTCGCCGAGCGGGCCGGGGTCGGGATGGGCAGCCTGTACCGCCGCTACCGCACCAAGGAGGAGCTGCTGCAGCGGCTGTGCGCGGACTCCATGCAGCACCTCGCCGAGACGGCCCGCGCCGGGCTGGAGATCGACGACCCGTGGCGGGGATTCGCCCATTACGTCGTCGAGTGCGCCCGGTTCGGCTTCGGCGCCCTGGCCCCCCTGGCGGGAACCATCGCCCTCACTCCGCAGATCGAGGAGGCCGCGGAACAGGCCGATCGGTCCACTGACGCGCTGATCGCCCGAGCCCGCAGCGCAGGAGCCCTGCGAACCGACGTGACCGCGATGGACATCCACCTGCTCATCGGGCGGTTCAGCCGACCGGGCCCCGGGCCGTCGGGGCAGGACGAGGAGGAGACCAGGTTCCGTCTGCTGTCGATTGTCCTGGACGGCCTCAGAGCCCGGAACGCCGGCCCGCTCCCAGGCCCGCCGCCGGACGTCGCGCGCTACCACGCCATGTGGGCCGCGAACTGACGGGCCGCGAAAACGCGCTGAGCCTCCCCGAGTCCGCGGTCTCGTGGCGACGCACCTCATCGACCGGCGGAGGGCGCGGGCGTCCCCGGGTAGCTAGGCGGGGTTGGTGGCCTGCTCGTCGATGTCGGCGAGGGCTCGGTAGGGCCCGCGAGGAGGATCGGAACGGATTCTGGCGGTAGCGGGCTGAGGCTGGTGTCGGTTCGGTGACGAGCCGGGCTCCTCGAACACCCTCCAGCAGATCGGGGCGAGGGCGTCGTGCTGCCGCTGGGTCTTCTGCCTGTCGGTGCTGACCCGGACCAGGCCGATGAGCGCCACAGGTCCGCCTTCCGTTCACCAAACGTCTCGCGTGAGGAATCCGAACGGTAGCAGGATCCGGCCGAAGATGAACGGGAAAATGAACGCCCGAACCGGACACCGCGCGCCGACTCACCGGAGCTGTTCCAGTGCGGCGAGGACCGTCGCCAGCCGTGTGCCGAGGGGTCCGTCGAGTTCCAGGACGGGCAGGTCCGCCCAGGCGTCGAACGGGTCGGCGCTGACCAGGTCCAGCAGCGCCTCGTTCATCCGGGAGCGGAGCGCGGGCATCTCCGGCGGCGGCAGGGTCCGTTCCGTTTCGGGGGTGATCACCGTGATGACGAGCACATCAAGGCTCATGAAAGCCCTGCGGAGCGCTTCGCCGCCGACTTCGTTCACGGGATCCGCACCGATCGCCGCCATATAGGCCAGGTAGTCCACCGGCGTCCGGTCGAACACGATCCCGTCCTCTGGCGACGCCAGGCTCCGCACCGAACACTCCAGCAGCGCCCGATAGTCCTCCAGCGAGGGCGGAAACCCGAACTCGTACCCTTCTTCCTCGAGCAGATAGTAGGGCTCCGCCGCCGTCACATGCCGGGGCAGCCGCTCGCAGAGCTCCTCGGCCAACGTCGTCTTCCCGGTTCCATGCGTCCCAGAAATCCCGATTCTCATCTTTTCGCTCCCGTTTCCGTCCCCACTGGAACGGCGATCCTAAGGTCGGCACGGAGCCGCTGAGCCCGTCTCGTCGAGCAGGGCGACGGCGCGGCCGGGTTGTGTCAAGCGCCAGTGGGCAGGTGGGCGGGTCGGGCGGCGACGGCCAGGACGAACGCGCCCCGCCACCGAACCGCAACCAAGATTGCCGCCTTAGCGCTGATTCCTGTACGGATCCTCCTCGCGGGCCAGGAGGACTTCATCGCGCTCGGTGAGGGCGCCCGGCGGTGGTTGACCGAGGCCGCCGCGTCCGGCGTCGCCCGCATCCAGGCCAAGATGGCGCGCGCGGTCAAGCTCGCCGACGCCGTCGGCCCCGACATCGTCGACGAGGTCCTCGGCCTGGCCGCGATCTGGGGCCGGTTCGCCGAAGGAGACCTGCCCGCCCTGTGCGACCACGTCGCGGCCACCCGCCGCGGCACGACCATGTGGGTCGATGAGGCCTACTCCATCCAGCCCGGCACCGGCGGCTGGGCCGCCCTGCCCGGCATCGGCGCCGAACAGTAACCCCCGGCCCCATCACCGCCGCATCGCTCCCGAAAGACCGCGACCTGCCCCGTCCTCGGGCCGGCCAGCGATCCGAGGTGATGCCCCACATCCATCCGAAGGGAAACGTCCATGACGACCAAGACCGACCGGCCCGGCCAGCACAACACGCCCCGCGCCGCCACGGCCGCCGACCTGCTCACCCCCCGGCCCCGCAGCGACGACCACGACCGGCCCGGCGGGCGGAGCCGCAGTGCCCAGCCGCTGCCCGACTACCTGGATGAGCCGCTGCTGAAGCTGAAACTCCACCACGGCAGGGCGGCGGCCCCCGACCTGCTCGCCTCGGCCAAGGCCGACAAGTGGTCGTATGAGGAGTTCCTGCGCCAGTTCCTGGCCGCGCAGATGATGGGCGTCGACGAGGCCCGCCGCCTGGCCCGGGTCCGCGCCGCCCGCTTCGCCGCGAACGCCAAGAGCTTCGCCTCCTGGAAGCCGGAGCTGCCGTCGATCGGCGTCGAGGTCCAGCAGGCCCTCATCGCGCTCGACTGGGCCCGCCGCAAGGAGACCGTCGTGTTCGCCGGCCCGTCGGGCACCGGCAAGTCCCACCTGGCCGGAGCATTGTCCCGGCACGCCATCGAGCACGACATGCGCGTGGTCTGGCAGACCTTGGAGACCCTCGGCAACCAGCTCAACCAGGCCAAGGTCGACGGCACCGTCACCCGCACCATCGCCAAGATCTGCACCAACGACATCATCGTCATCGACGACATCGGCGTGCTCCCGGTCGAGCCGATCCAGGCCGAGGCCTTCTACCGGATCATCGACACCGCCTACGAGCGCCGCTCCATCATCCTCACCAGCAACACCCACCCCAAAGGCTTCGACTCCATCATGCCCAAAACCCTCGCCAGCGCCGGAGTCGACCGCCTCCTGCACCACGCCCACCTCATCCTGACCTCCGGCGAGTCCTTCCGCCTCATCGACGCCAAGAACGGCGGAGGCGTCATCCCCCTCGTCCGCAACCCTGCCGAATGAGCGTGACCGACTCCCCCCAGGGCATCGGCACGCTGAAGTTCACCCAGAACGACTGGAACAACAGCGTCTTCTCGATCGTGCAGACGACCGCAGGAACCGGCAAGGTCCGCGTGACGAACAACAGCCCCGGCACCGTCAACGCCGTCATCTCCGTGCGCGGCTACTTCAACGCCGGAACGGGCTCGAACTTCGCGACCATGGCCAGCAAGACGATCGTCGACACCGCGGCCGGCGTCGGCACCGGCGGATCCACCGCGGCGCTCGGCGCCGAGCAGTCCCTGACCTTCGACGCGAGCGGCGCCTCCGGCGTGCCCGTCAGCACGGTCACCGCCGCCGCCCTCCAGATCAAGGCGATCAGCCCGACCAAAGCGGGCTGGATGACCCTCCGCCCCGCCGGCCAGGCCGACCCGTACATCGCCACCCTCCTCTACCAGGCCGGAGAAGACGCAGCGGCCTTCGACCTGACCGCTCCTTCGGCAGACGGCAAGGTCACCATCACCAACCACGGCGACGCCGCCGTCCACCTCCTGATCAGCGTCAGCGGCTACTTCATCAAGCCCATCCCGCAACCGATCCTTGACGTCTACACCCGCCTCAAGGCCAACGGCGGAAGCCTCACCGACGCCGACCGCACCACTCTCGCCTCCTACCCGGAATGGCAGGCGGTCGTCCCCGACATCGACGCGGCCGATGTGGGCGGCGCTGCAGACGTCGAGGTCGCTCCGAACGCCGAAGAGATCGCAGAGGCCAATGAAGACCTGGCCGACGACGACGCAGCACGCAAGATCCCCCCGACGTGCTACCGCGCCGACCGATACATCACCTACCGCAGCTACCTCCGCCAAGTGATCATGCGCTGGCACCACGTCCTGAAGTACTGCTACAAGGGCGGCAAGGTCACCTCGATCAAGGAGCGCTACCCCTACATCACCGACGCGCATTCCTCGATCACCAACAACGGGCTCACCACCGACGCCCAAGGCGGAAAGAAGACCGCGAGCTACTACTCCACGATGCAGGGCTCCCTCACCGCCTGCACGATCATCGTGGGCTGCTACGCGACCTACAACCCCTACGAGCGGTACGCCGTCAACGGGAAGACCGGTAAGTACACCATCCAGCAGAACAAATAGGCAGTGATCTTGTGAAGCTCCTCAGAGCAGTGATCGTCTTCTTCGCCATCATGCTCATCGGGGTGACCGCTCTCCAAGGCGCGATCGCCTACCTCGAACTCGCGCTCCTGCTCGCGATCGCCGCAGCCGGCGCCGCACTGACGTACCGACGTTGGTGACCGGGCCCATGAAGGCCTGAGCACTGCGACGATCCGCAACCAGGTGAGCGACGGTATCGCCCTTCGCCGCCCGAGACGAGGTGCCGGAATGAGAACCATCCCGGCACCTCGTGAGGTACGAAAACTAAATCCGAGCGGGCCGAGGTCGGGCTCGTGAAGGTCAGTAGGGGGCTGGCTCATTGATCACCTGGACTTTGATGGCCCCGCCCGAATCGCTCTACGGGCAAGCCTTCCAGGCTGTCGTCATTAGGTGAATGCCCGACACCCCGAGACGCAGGTGCCGGTACACGCCCGACACCGGGGTGATAAAGCGCGGCTCGGGGCGGTCGTTCACGGGCTCGGGTCGCCGACAGGTAGAAGGGCACTCCGAGCCCGGCGGCAGGAACCTACCCGCGTTCACGGCCGGGTGGTGATCCCCCACGGCCTCGCGCACGTCTCACCGATCATGAGCGAACCCCCCGCCGACGCGGCGACCGCACCGGCACCGCAGGCGCAGGACATCCCCCGGCCCTCCACCGACGAGATCGCCGCGCTGACGGCGATGGAGCGGATGGAGCTGCGCAACCAGGAACGCCAGCTCGCCACCGAGGAACGCCGCTTCGCCGCCGAGGAACGTGAACGCCGCAGCGCCCGCGCCCACCGCCGCATCAACACCATCGCGCTCGTGCTCGGCATCATCGTCGGCGCCGGAACCCTCGTCGGTGCCGTCGTCACCCTGGACGCCACCCAGGACCAGATCCGCATCTCCCAGGAAGCCCTCGTCACCGACCGATACACCAAGACCGCCGAAGCCCTGGCCTCCCCCGACCCCTCCGTCCGCCTCGCGGCGCTGCACGCCTTCGGCCGTCTCATGATCGACTCACCCCGCGACCGGCAGGCCATCACCTCCATCCTCACCGCCTACATCAACCAACGCACCCCCAAGAAGGACGACGGCCCGCCCATGAAGGCAGAGCCCGGAGGCGACCTCGAAGCAGCCATCACCGTCCTAGCCCACCGGCCCGCACCACAACCGCTCTTCAATCTCCAGATGCGCCGCCTCGACCTGAGCCGCGCGAACCTGAGTGGCGCGAACCTGAGCGGCGCGGACCTGCACGGCACGAACCTGGAACGCGCGAACCTGAACGGCGCGAACCTGAACGGCGCGAACCTGGCTGGTGCGAACCTGGCCGGTGCGAACCTCAACGATGCGGACCTGTACGACGCGGACCTGATCGACGCGGACCTGATCGACGCGGACCTGGGCAGCGCTGACCTGAGCAGCGCTGACCTGAGCGACGCGGACCTGAGCAGCGCGAACCTGAGCGACGCGGACCTGCACCGCGCGGACCTGAGCAGCGCGGACCTGAGCGACGCGAACCTGAGCGACGCGGACCTGAGCAGCGCGGACCTGAGCTACGCGAGCCTGGAAGACGCGAACCTGAGCGGCACAGGCCGGACCGAGGGGGACGTGCTTGGTGTACAGCTCGACGAAGCCACCCGCTTCGGGCCCATACCCAGGGAATAGCGGACACGTCGCGGTGATCACCGTGCCTCACTGCGCCGGTCCGCGCGCCGTCAATAAACGATCGAATACTGAGGGCGCCGGACGTCCTCCGACGACCTGGAGCGGCCGCCGTCAGCAACCCTCGTCAGAAACCAGCGGCCCTTTGGGGACCTTCCGGGGCGGGTGCGGCGTCTGATCGGGTGTGAGCGACTCCCAGCGGACCCCTCTGCCCACGACTCCGTCGGCCCTCAGGGAAGAGGGTCGCTTTCCCTGGCGGCGCCTGGGCCGCATCGTCCTGGCCGTCGTCGGGGCGCTGGCGGTGCTGGGCGTGGTGCTGGCGGTGCTCGGGCCGGGCGCGCAGTGGTGGGTCGAGCACGTCGACAAGGTACCCCTGCACGGCAAGGACGCCGTCACCGGCGCCGACCGCCAGGACGTCCTGGACAACGCCCGCGGCCGCCTCGCCGGCATCGCCGCCAGCCTGCTCGCCGCCACGGCGATCTTCTACACCGCGGCGAACGCGGCCTCGGCACGCCGCACCGCCGAAGCCGCCTTCAAGGCCGCCGAGTCCTCCGAGCAGACCACCCGCGCCTCCATCCACAGCGCCGAGGCCGCCATGCGCACCGCCGCAGCTACCGAGCGCGGCCTTGTCACCGGCCGGTTCACCGCGGCCGTCGAACAGCTCGGCTCGAACAAAGCCCCCGTGGAGCTCGGCGGCGTCCACGCCCTGGCCGGGATCGCCGACGACGAACCCAGCATGCGCCAGACCTGCATCGACGTCCTGTGCGCCTACCTGCGCCTGCCCTATGAGCCCGACCCCGGTGACGACCCCGCGCACGCCAGTGCCCGCATGGACTACCGGGCTTTCCGCGAAGTCCGCCACACCATCATCCGCCTCATCGGCAACCACCTCCGCCTACCTGCCGACCACCCCCGCTCGTGGCAAGGTCACGACTTCGACTTCACCGACGTCGTCTTCGACGGCGGCGACCTCCACGGCGCCCGCTTCTCCAGCGGAACCATCAACTTCATAGGTGCGAAGTTCTCCAGCGGCCTGGTCAGCTTCGCGGAAGTGGAGTTCTGCGGCGCTTCTGTCAACTTCGCGCGTGCAGAGATCTCTGGCAGGAGCATCAACTTCTCGCACGCGAAGATCTCCGGCGGGACCGTCAACTTCTCGAACGCGAAAATATCCTATGATTTCGTCAGCTTCTGGCGCGCGACCGTCTCGGGCGGTTGGATCAACTTCTGGCGCATGAGGTTCTCCGGTGGGACGGTCAGCTTTCACGAAGCGTCGTTCAGCGGGGGGCGCGTCGTCTTCGCAGGCCCGGGGCTTCCCAGCGAGGCACTTAAGTTCACCGAAGCATCGTTCTTGGGCGGGACGGTCGACCTCACGCGCGCAAGGTTCTTCGACGGGGATGAACCTCCTGCCGGTATCGAGGCAGACGCTGAGGGCCGGTGGCCTGCGGGCGTGCTGATGCCGACGGACGGGGCAGGCTGAGCACTCCAGACCCTTGTTTTATGGGTGATGGTGGGTTCAAGGGGTCAATGCACCAGTCACAATGATCTTGTTCGATTTGTGGAGGTCTGGTGCGGGATTACGGGTTGTCTGCGGTGCAGCAGGAGGAGCTGTGGTGCAGGTGGCGTGAGGGTGCGTCGTTGCGGCTGATCGCCCGGGAGTTCGGCGTGGGGTTCCAGCATGTGCAGCGGTTCCTGCGGCAGACCGGTGGGATCAAGGTGGCGGCGCCACGTCGATCTCCGCGGCATTTGGCGTCGGCTGAGCGGGAGGAGATCTCCCGTGGCCTGGCGGCGGGGCTGTCAGCTCGTGCGATCGCCGGCCTGCTGGGGCGGAACGCGTCAACGGTGTCTCGGGAGATCCGGCGCAATGGCGGTCGCGAGGCCTATCGGGCGTGTGAGGCCGATGCCGCCGCGGTGCGGCGCTCGCGCCGTCCGAAGCCCGCGAAACTCGCGGCCGATCCGGAGTTGCGCGCCCTGGTGGAGGAGCTGCTCGACCGGCGTTGGTCGCCGGAGCAGGTCAGTGGACGGCTGCGGCTCATGTTCCCGGGCGAGTCCGCCCGGCAGGTCTCCTACGAGACCATCTACCTGTCGTTGTTCGACCCGCGCCGCCGAGCACTGAACCGTGCCCTGACGGCCCGGCTGCGGACCTACCGGGCGATGCGCCACCCGCGAGCACCCCGAAAGCTCAACGGCCAGGGCCAGTCCCGGCACATGCTGCCGATCGGCGCGCGACCGGCCGAAGCCGACGACCGGGCGACCGCAGGCCACTGGGAGGGCGACCTCGTCCTCGGAACGCGGCCATCGGCGATCGCGACCCTGGTCGAGCGCACCAGCCGCTACGTCGAACTGGTCGCCTTGCCCGACGGCCACAAGGCCCACCAGGTCCGGGACCGCCTCACCCAGGCCGCGCTCGCCATACCTGAGCCGCTGCGCCGGTCGATGACCTGGGACCGCGGCGCCGAGATGGCCGAACACCAGGCCTTCACCGCAGCCACGTCGATGCCCGTCTACTTCTGCACCCCGCGCAGCCCGTGGCAGCGAGGCACCAACGAGAACACCAACGGCCTGCTGCGCCAGTACCTGCCCAAACGCCTCGACCTCAAGACGATCCCCCAGGAAGACCTCGACGCCATCGCCGCCGAACTCAACAACCGCCCCCGCAAGACCCACGGCTACCGGACCGCCAACGAGGTCTACGCTGACATCTGCCAACAGGCTGGTGCATTGACCGTCTGAATCCGCCATCGCTTATGAAACGGGTCGCGCGGCGTCAGGCCTGGATCGGCGGGTCCGGCTGACAGGTGCGGGCTGGGGCGGGTTTGATCGGTGGTGTCGGGATCGGGGGATTCCTTCACACGAGGGTGGGCCGGGGTGTCGTTGGGGCGCGGTGTTCTTCATGTGGTCGCGGGCGTGGCCGCGATCGTGGGGGCTGGGATCTGTGTCAACCAGGTCCTGCAGGACGGCAAGTGGAACTGGTGGGCGCTCGGCATCGGCATCGGCGTCGCCGCAGCCGCGGAAGGGCTGAAGCTGTGGCTCGACTCCCGCGCCCAGCCCGCGCCGCCGGTGGGGGATCGGTCGGTGACGGTCGGCAGGGACCTGTCGGGGGTCGCATCGCTGGGCGACGGCGCCGTCATCTCCCAGACGGGCACACCTCCAGCCGAGCGGCCTGCGCCTGCAGCGGCCGCGCCAGCGGCTCCTGTCCCGGGGCAGGGCGGGGCCAGGTCGGTGAGCGCGGGGACTCTGTCGGGGATCGCGTCGCTCGGCAACCACGCTTCCATCACTCAGACGGTGTCGCATCACCATGAGGCGCCGGTACCGCCGCCCTCGCCCGCCGAGGTCTCGGCGCCGGGCGGGCTGGTGCATGTTCCGGTGCAGACGGGCGTGTTCGTGGGCCGTGAGGGCGAGCTGGAGCGGCTCGGCCGTGCATTGGGCGGGCCGGGGCCGGTGGTGGTGGCCGCGGTGGCGGGGTTGGGCGGGGTGGGCAAGTCCACGCTCGCCGCCCACTACGCACTCCAGCAGGCGCGGGCGGGCCGGACGCCGGTGTGGTGGATCACCGCCGACACCCCCACCGACCTGGAGTCCGGTTTGGCCGATCTGGCGGTGGCGTTGCAGCCCGAGACTGCGGGCAGCGAGTTGGAGGTGCTGGCCGGGCGGGCGGTGCTGTGGCTGGCCAGCCACGATGGGTGGCTGCTCGTGCTGGACAACGTCGCCGACCCCGCCGACATCGCCGGCCTGGTGGCCCGGCTGGGGTCGGGGCGGATCGTGGTGACCAGCCGCCTGAACGAGGGCTGGCACCGGCTGCCAGGCCACCACCTCCTGTACCTCAACGTCCTGACCCACGACGAGGCCGTCGACCTCCTCACCCGCCTCGCCCAGCCTCGCGACCCGGACAGCTGGGCGGGGGCTGATGAGCTGGTGGGTGAGCTGGGCTGGCTGCCGCTGGCGATCGACCAGGCCGGCGCCTACCTGCACCAGACCCGCCTCACCCCTGCCGACTACCTTGGGCTGCTGCGTGAGCAGCCGGCCGTCGTGTTCGACCGGGCGGCCCGCGGCGCGGACGCCGAGCGCACCATCGCCCGGATCTGGCGCCTCACCCTCGACCACCTCGCCGCCACCGCCCCCCTGGCCGGGGACCTGCTGCGGATCCTGGCCTGGTTCGCACCCGACACCGTCCCCCGCACCCTCCTCGCCCCGCTCGCCGACACCGCGGAGGTGTCCGAGGCATTGGGCGTGCTCGCCGCCTACAACATGATCACCCTCACCGGCAGCGAGGTCAGCGTGCACCGGCTCGTCCAGACCGTCGCCCGCACCCCCGACCCCACCGACCCCCACCGCCGTCCCGCAGACATCGACACCGCCCGCGACACCACCACCCGCCTGCTCAACGACACACGCCCCCGCTCCACCGAGGACCCTGCCGATTGGCCGGCCTGGCGGATTCTCCTGCCCCACATCCACGCCCTCCTCGACCACGCCGACCCCGCCACCGACACCGCAACCACCTCCCTGCTCACCGACCGGACCGCCAGCTTCCTCGAAGGCCAGGGAGCGCTGAACCACGCCATCGCCTACTACGAGCGAGGCCTCGCCACCGACCAACGGCTCCAGGGTGACGACCACCCCGACACCCTGGCCTCCCGCAACAACCTCGCCGGCGCCTACGAGACGGCAGGGGACCTGGCCCGCGCCATCCCCCTGTACGAACAGACCCTCACCGACTGCGAGCGGGTCCTGGGCGACGACCACCCCTCCACCCTGACCTCCCGCAACAACCTCGCCTACGCCTACCGGTCGGCGGGAGACCTGGCCCGCGCCATCCCCCTGTACGAACAGACCCTCACCGACCGGCAACGCATCCTGGGCGACGACCACCCCGACACCCTGACCTCCCGCAACAACCTCGCCGGCGCCTACCGGTCGGCGGGAGACCTGGCCCGCGCCATCCCCCTGTACGAACAGACCCTCACCGACTGCGAGCGGGTCCTGGGGGCGAATCATCCGACAACGCGGATCGTGCGGGAAAATGTAGAGGCTGCGCGGGCTGCGGGCGAGGTCGGTGGAACCGCGGGGGCCGGGTCGTAGCCGTCGATGGCCGGGGCACGGGTCAGTGGTGTTGGGCGTGTTCGGTGTGGGCGGCTTGGACGGCTTCGGGGTAGGCGCTGGTCTTGTCGTGTTCGGCCAGGGCCCGGTAGCAGCTGGCCAGCGACGGGTTCTGGCCGCGGCGTTTGCCGGTGGGGATGTAGAGATCGCCGCGGATGTCTTCGACGCGCTCGCCGGCGGTGCGGCGGCGCAGCAGGGTGTGGAGCATGTCGTCGGTGATGACGGGGGGCCGGCCGCCGTGGTTGCCCTTGCGGGCGGCGGCATCCAGTCCTTCGAGGGTGGCCTCGCGGATGGCTTCGCGCTCCGTCTCGGCCATGGCGGCGAAGAACGCGAACAGCATCCGGCCCGGCCCGGACCCGGCCGGGTCGTAGATACCGGTGAGCGGGCCGGCGAGCATCTCCAGGATCAAACCGTGGGCGGCGAGGTGGTCGGCGAGCGCTGCGAGCTCCGCGGTGTCGCGGCCGAGCCGTTTCATCTCGTACACGGTGAAGATGACGCGGCAGTGCGGCGCGTGCTCCTTGATCTGGCGGGCGGCGGCGAGCGCGGCCTCGAACTGCGGGCGCACGTTCACCCGGGTCGAGATCTTCTCCGAGAAGATCTTGTCGCGGGGAATCCCGTGCGCGGCGAGCGCGTCGAGTTGCGACTGGAGTTCCTGGGCGAGGGTGGAGCAGCGGGCGTAGCCGATGCGGATGTCGGCGCCCGGCCGGTCGGAGACAACGGGAGCTGGCGGCGGCGTTCCCGGACGCCACGGCTGACCCGGATTCCGGTCGGCCGGGGTCGGCACGCGCAGGACCTTCGCGAGCCGGGCGACTTTCGCGAACCGGCCGGTGTGATACGTCCCGGCCACCGCGCCCGAACGCGACCGACACGGCGAACCGGCATCAACACCGCACCGGGGGCACAGGTGACGCTCGACCTCATCAGCGTCAGAAACGACAAGAGCACCGATAACGGATTCGGTGGCGGATTCTTCGCTTTCGCGCTGTTCGGGGATCTCGACCATGCCCAGATGCTCTCACAAACATTTCTTACAAGCCTGCGGATCGCAGGTTTGCATGAGAACGAGTTCTGAGAAAGTTCCGGCCCGAGAATCGGACATTTCTCCTGGCGTCGGCACAGGGCTCGGGGTGTTCTCAGAAACGAGCGTTTACGAGAAGAACCCTGGTTACTCGTCGAACTCGCTCAACAACTCCCGCGCACGGACGAACGCCTTCCTCGCCTTGATCAACCGGCCTCGCTTTCGCAGCGCGCTCCCCAGGTTGTTCAGCGCCACGCCTTCGCTGTGCCGGTCATCGGTCTCCTGGAAGATGGTGGCGGCCTGCTGGTGCGCGTCGATCGCCTCCTCAAACCGCCGCACCTGCCGCAGCGTGAGCCCCAGATTGTTCAACGCCGAGCCTTCGCTGTGCCGGTCATCGGTCTCCTGGAAGATGGTGGCGGCCTGCTGGTGCGCGTCGATCGCCTCCTCAAACCGCCGCACCTGCCGCAGCGCGCTCCCCAGATTGCCCAGCGCCACGCCTTCGCCGTGCCGGTCATCGGTCTCCCGACAGATCTGTGCATCCTGTTCGTGCGCGTCGATCGCCTCCTCAAACCGCCGCACCTCCTGCAGCGCGCCCCCCAGGTTGTTCAACGCCGAGCCCTCGTGGTACCGGTCACCAATCTCCCGGAAGATGGCGGCGGCCTGCTGGTAGGCGTCGATCGCCTCCTCAAGCCTGCGCATTCCCCACAGCGTGAGCCCCAGATTGCCCAGCGCCACGCCCTCGCTGTGCCGGTCGCCGATCTCCCGGAAGATGATGGCGACCTGCTGGTGCGCGTCGATCGCCTCCTCAAACCGCCGCACCTTCGTTGCCAGCGCGCTCCCCAGATTGCCTAGCGCCTTGGCCTCGCCGTGCCGGTCATCGGTCTCCCGGAAGATGGTGGCGGCCTGCTGGTGCGCGTCGATCGCCTCCTCGAACCGCCGCACCTGCTGCAGCGCGCCCCCCAGGTTATTCAACGCTCCGGCCTCGCCGTGTCGGTCGCCGATCTCTCGGAAGGTGATGGCGGCTTGTTCGTGCGCGTCGATCGCCTCCTCAAACCGCCGCACCTGCCGCAGCGCGCTCCCCAGGTTGTTCAGCGCCACGCCTTCGCTGTGCCGGTCATCGGTCTCCTGGAAGATGGTGGCGGCCTGCTGGTGCGCGTCGATCGCCTCCTCAAACCGCCGCACCTGCCGCAGCGCGCTCCCCAGATTGCCCAGCGCCACGCCCTCGCCGCGCCGGTCGCCGATCTCCCGAAAGATGATGGCGACCTGCTGGTGCGCGTCGATCGCCTCCTCAAACCGCCACACATCCGCCAACGCGAGCCCCAGATTGTTCAACGCCGAGCCTTCGCCGCGCCGGTCACCGATCTCCCGACAGATGGTGCCAGCCTGCTGGTGCGCGTCGATCGCCTCCTCAAACCGCCGCACCTGCTGCAGCGCGCCCCCCAGGTTATTCAACGCGATGGATTCAGCGCGTAGGTCGCCGAAGTGTTCGGCTTGGTGGAGGGCGGTGATGGTGAGGGTGATCCAGAGGTTGAAGTGGCGTCGCCAGGCCAGGTAATCGACCAGGGTGAGGGGGAGGTCGCGGGCGAGTTCGCGGTGGTGGTCGCTGGTGGGTTCAGTGGTGATGGCGGCGGTGAGGTTGTCGAGTTCGGCGTCCAGCCAGGCCAGGGCGCTGTCGCGGTCGGGGAAGGCGGTGGACGCCGGGTCTCCGCTGGTGGGCGGTTCGAGGTGGACGGTGGCCTGCTGGGCGGTGGTCTGGTAGTGGTCCAGCAGCCGAATGAGGGCGTGGGCGCGGTCGGCGTCGTTGTCGGGCAGGTGGTGGGCGTACAGGCGGAGCAGGTCATGCAGCCGCCAGCGCTGCTCGCCGCCCGGAAGGGCGGGTGAGGGTTCGATGAGGTGGGCGTCGGCGAGGTCTTCCAGCGCGTGCCGGGCGCTGGTGGCATCGAGGCTGGCGAGGGCGGCGGCGGTGCTGGTGGAGATGTCGGGGCCGGGATTGACGGGCAGGAGAGTGAACAGCCGTTGCCGGTCGGCGGCAAGCCGCTGGTAGGACAGGTCGAACACCGCGGCCAGGGTGCCCTGATGGTCGCGCAGTTCACTCAGCCGCTGCGCGGCAGGCCGCAGGATGTCAGCGAGGGCGGCCGTGGTCAGGTGGGGGTTGCGGGCCAGGAGTGCGGCCGCGATCTGCAACGCCAGCGGCAGCCCACCGCACAACCCGGCCAACTCTTGTGCGGCCTGCGGATCGTCGGCCAGGCGCGTGTCACCGGGCAGGCGCGCCCGTAGGGCGTTGGTCATCAGGTGAACGGCCTCATCTGCGGGGAGAGTGTCAAGGTCGATCTGACGGGCGTCCAGGCGGGCCAAGCGCTGGCGGCTGGTCACGATCGCCCGGCAGGCCGGATGCCCCGGCAGCAGCCTCCGCGCCTGTCCGGTGTCGGAGACGTTGTCGATGAACACCAGTACCGGACGGCCGGAGTTCGCGTACCCCTCCAGCACCGACCGGTACAGCACCAGCCGCTCGCCGGCGTCGGCCGGAATGTGCTCGTCCGGCACCGCCATCGCCCGCAAGAACCCCGCCACCACCCCATCGACGTCCCGCGGCTCCTCACGGTCGTAGCCGAGCATGTCCACGAACAGCACCCCGCCGGCCAGCCAGCCCCGATCCAGCGCGGTCCGGGCCGCCAGCACCCCCAGAGCGGTCTTGCCGACACCCCCCATCCCGCCCACCGCCGACACCACCACCGCACCACCAGCCCCGCCACCCGCGGAAGCCGCGGGAACAGGGTGCGGGGCCAGCACCTCCAGCAACTCCTCCAGATTCTGACCGCGGCCGGTGAACGACGACTCCACCGCGGGCAGGCCCGCCATCGCCGCCGTCAACTGCACCGGCAGCTGCAACACCACATGCTCGCCCTGGACGATCACCCCGAGGTTGAACGTCCCGGTGACCGTGTTGCGGACCTCGCCCACCGCCTCAGCCCTGCCCAGCCGCGCCGTCAGCAGGACCGGCGTCCTGCGCTGGCGGGCCGGTTGGGGGAGCCGGCGGCAGGGGCGGGTAACTGATCGTGTGCCCCTGGATGAGGGTGCCGCTGTTCGTCGTGTGGGTGACCGTGTTCGACACCGAACCGGGCGCCGGTGCCCCGCCGGACGACTCCGGCCCCGCTGAGCCCGGACCGGGCGCACCCGGCCGGCCGCCCTGCGCCGCTTCCCGGCGGCCGCGGACTTCACCAGACACAGCCAGCCCGATACCGGCCACCGTCAGGAACATCGACACCACGCCCGCAACCCAGCCCGCCTTCTCCCACCCCAACGTCGCCAGATACACCGCCAACCCACCCACCGCCGCACCCACGACGATCCCACCCGACCACTTCAACCCATTCGACGACATGGCCACATCATCCCGCCACAACAAGATCACAGACGGTGGTCTGAGCGAACCGCGCAGACCGGTGAAGGCCAACTCGTGCACAGGACTTCAGACATCCGTGCAGGGCACTTCGAGAATCGACAGCATAAGCGCTGGTTCCTGTACCGATCCTCCTCGCGGGCCGGTCTCACAGAAATGACCAGTTCTGCGAGGTCAGCGCAACGCCATGACGGGGAGCGTTCTTCCAGCTCGCCGTTCGCAGAAGTCCTCTCACAACCACGGCGTTCTGCGAGACAGTTTTGAGTGGGACGCTGACCAGAACAGACGCTCTACTTTGGGGCTGGGGCCACGTTCGGGAGCGGAGAGCCGGTCCGGCACGCGGCTCAGGTCGTCGTGGCGCCGGTCCTCGTACCGGCCAGGATCACGGAAGAACTCCTCGGACTGATCGACGACCAGGAGCAGGCGCTGCCGTCCGGGCACAACGCCGCAGGCCTGTGCCTCAGCGCGAAGGCCCTGGCGGAGTAGCAGCGTGGCGGGGCCACCCCCGCGCGCTCGGTGTCCGCCTCCGTGAACTTCCCCTGCGGGCCACCCCCGATCCGCGCCATGTTGAGCCATAAATGGCTCGATCTTCGCGTCTTCCGCGCCTGGAGAGACACTGATCGGCCACATTAGACGGCAACTCTCATAGCCGATCATTTACCTGTTGTTCATCTCGCTGCTACCGTGACCGCACGGTCGGCCGACTGCGAAAAATCCCCTCAGCCAGACGGAGTTTCCGCATGTCCGCATCGGCCTTTCCCCGCTCTCCCCGCATTCGTGCGCTCCTGACATCGGTCCTCGTGGCGACCGGTGTGGTCGTGGCCGGCCAGTCCCCGGCCGCCGCGGAGCTGGCCTCCACCGACCCGGCCGCGTCCGCCACTCCCGTGCACACCACGTACGCCCTGTTCAAAGGCGGTTTTGAGGAGTCGCTAAACAATCTGAGCTACCACTCGTTCCGCATTCCGGCGATCGTGCGAGCGAAGAACGGCAACCTCCTGGCGTTCGCCGAAGGCCGCGCCGCGAGCAATCGCGACTGGGGCAACATCAACGTCCTGTACAAGATCGGCACGAACAACGGCGCAGCGGCCTCGGACTGGTCGAGCCTCAAGGAGGCCGTCGGGGCGGGCCAGGGCACCTGGGGAAACCCCACGCCGGTGGTCGACCAGTCGGACGGCACCATCTACCTCTTCTTGTCGGGCAACGCCGCGGACAAGAGCGAGAAGGGCGACACCGACCCCAACACCGGTATCCCCACCACCGCGATCACCGCATGGGGTGACCGGCGCGTCTACGCGATGAAGAGCGTCAACCACGGAGCGACCTTCACCGGCCTGAACGGTGAGGCTCTGCCGACCGATCTCACCGAGGAGCTGCTGCCGCACACCAAGGACGACGGAAGCATCTGGAAGTGGGACGCGGTGGGGCCCGGCAACGGGATCTACACCAGCGACGGCACGCTGGTGATCCCGGCGACGCATCGCAACATCTACAGCACCGACCACGGACAGACCTGGCACGTGCAGAAGCTCGGCGAGGAGACGAGCGAGGGGGCGATCGCCCAGTTCACCGACGCCGCGGGAACCCTGTACCGCAACGACAGGCCCACCAACACGACGTGGGACGACGGCGCCAAACGGCGCTACTCCGCACGCGGCTCGATCGCCGGCGGCTTCAGTGCGTTCCACGCCGAGGACGTCCTGTACGACCCCAAAGTCCAGGGCTCGCTGCTGCAGTACAACAGCGACACCACCCACGAACGGACCCTCTTCCTGAACTCGGCGAGCACGCTGTCCATCGGCGACGGCGGCCGGGAGAAGATGAAGATCCGGATCAGCTACAACAACGACGCCACGAACGTCATCGACTGGGAGGTCGGCCGCCCGTTCAGCGACGGTCCCGCTCCCGCCGACCCCAGCGGAGTCCTCGGTCCAGAAGGCGGCTACTCCAGCTTGGCCAAGTCGGCCGACAACCGCATCGTCGCCCTGGTGGAGACGAACCCGAACGGTGCCAACCGGTCGATCATCTTGCGCAAGTTCAACCTCGCCTGGATCCTCAACGGATGACGTGCTCGGCCCGGCCGGTCAGCTCGGACCGGCCGGGCCGCCGGGCCGGTCCAGCAGGTCGGCGGGGTAGAGCCGGGCGTGCAGCGAGGTCTCCAGCCGGGCGAGGGTCGCCAGATCCGGGTAGACCTCACCGCGGGTGATGCGGCCGATGGTGGCCTGGGCAATGCCCGAGCGCGCCGCGACATCTCGCTGGCTGAGCCCTTGGAGCGTCATCTCGGCCAGGAGCCGGCGCGCGAGCTCCAGCCCGTAGCGGGCGCCCACAGGGCAGTCGTAGGCCAGTTCGGCCTTGGGCCAGCGGCCCGACACCACGTAGTGGCGCGGAACCTCGTCGGAGCGCACGTGTGCCACCCTCCCTTCGCCCCGGCCAGACGACTGGCACCGGATCCTCCATGATGCGGCGTGGGGCGGCCGTCCGGTGCGGCCGCTTCACCCGAGTCATGAACGGTTCATGTGATCAACCTCAGTGCGCCCCGAACGAGCCATCAACGGTTCACCTTGCCGGGGCTCGAACCTCCCCGCCTGCTCGCGCGGGAGAGCATGCACGGCATGGACAGGCAACCCGATTCCCACGCGCACGCGGGGAGCAAGGTTCGCTGTTTCCGCCCGATACACGGGCCACCCCCGCCTGACCGACTCTCCATCCGCGATGTGCTGGCCTCCTATATCCGCGAGCACGACCCCGCGCCCACCGTCGAATACGACGAACTGCCCGACGAGCCCGACACCGATGTCCAGGCCGCCCTCTCCGTCCTCGCCCGCCGGCCCGCCGACCCCGCCGGAGCCCCTACCCTGGACCTCCACGGCATCCGCACGCCCAACGGTTCCCTGTCCGCGGCGAACCTGGTCGGCGCCAACCTGAACGAGACGACCCTGTACAGCGCGGAACTGGCCGGGGCGGGGTTACGCGATTCGAGCCTGCGCGACGCGGGCTTGGCCGACGCGAACCTGCACACTGCGGACCTACGCGGTGCGAACCTGAACAAAGCAGACCTGAACCTCACGAATCTGCACGATGCGAACTTGCGAGGCGCGGACCTGAGCGGTGCGAAACTGCAAGATGCAGACCTGCGGGGCGCGGACCTGCGCGGAGTCCGGGGAATCTCCGAAGAGAAGATCCGGCAGTTCGCCAAGACCGACAACGAGACCCTATTCGGGCAGCTGCCCGGGGCATAACCTGACGCCTTTCTCCGAGCGCCCTGGTTCGGGTGCCCCTCACCGGTTCGTGAAGGGAGCACGCCACGCGTTTCGGCCAAGGCCACGGCGAGCGGCCCCCACACGTGACCGATGAGTGGTCTCCACAAGGGGTGCCTTGGCCACCACAGGAACAAGGTGCACGCCGATCCAGGCAGTGCCGACGGCGACGTCGGCCGCGACTACGATGGTGCCCCGGTGCGCTCGGTGACGGCGAGGACGTCGTCGCGGTGCGCCTCGGCGGCCAAAAGCGTTCCAGGGCGTCGAGCGCGGGGCCCGCCTGTCGTCGAGGACCGCGGCGAGCTCGTTGACCGCTCCGGTGAAGATCTCCCGATCCGTGATGCCGAGCGCGCGAGCATCGGCGTCGGCAGCAGCCTTGACGGCGGCCTGGGCTGCGCCGGCGAGCCGGTCCCAGATGGCCTTCAGCCGATGGATCTCAGACCGGAACGGTTCGTCATCGTCACGAGGGGCACTCACGCAGGAAGCCTAGCCGCGAGAGGGCGTTCAATCCGGGCGGTTGGGCCCGACGGAGCAGCGTCGCGCCCTGCCCCGGGATCGCCAACGGCGATGAGGTCCAGCTGTTCTGGAACCCGGCCGGCGCGGGCCACGTGCAAAAGATCCCGATCACGGCCGTCGGTCGGCATCCAGGGCCGCGTCGCACCGTCCCCTTCACCGCCTGACCGCAGACCAGAAGCACCTGGCGGCAGCGCACCGGGCTGGCCGCCGCGCCACAGTGCGGTACGGGCCGGGTGACTGATCGGTATCCGTGCACGGTCGTGCGGCTCCTGGGCGGGCCTGCCTACGGTCTCCAGTATGGATCGACTCGGAGTCCCAGCTCTCGCCCGCCTGCTGTCGGTGTCCGTGTCCGAGGCACGACGGCTGATCGGCGAGCCGGGCTTCCCCGACGTCGATGGAGAGGCCGATGGCCAGAAGTTCTGGGACGAGACCAGGGTGCTGCGGTGGGCCGCGGGCCAGGGCGGGGCGCTGGCCGAGCAGGCTCCGCTGCTGTACCGGCCCTCATCCGGTAGCCCAGCCCCGTATCTGGGCGCCGCCGTCGACGGCCGCGACGTCGTGATGGCATGGGACACCGAGGTCGGCAAGCTCGGGTTCGTCTACACCACCGCCGACCCCTACTCGACCGCGGCCATGCGCAGCGCGCAGGCGCGGCTCATCGACGTGAGCGAGGCAGCGGTCCTGGTCGGCGTGCACGGCGGCGAGTGGAACGGCCTGCACGCACCGGAGCTGCGGGCGGTTGACGCCGCACGCCCGGACCGCCCCTACCTGCCCCAGTGGATGGACGTGCAGCGGCTTCTCGGGACCCCGGTCCCCTACTGGATTCACGGCCTGGCCCACCCACAGGACATCACCGCGTGGAAGCCGGGTGACCCCGTCTTGACGACGCACGCGATCCGCTCGTCCCTGGACACCGGGCCACTGCTGCGCCTGCACTCCCGCGAGGAGGACGGCTCCACCGCCGGGCAGGCCGCGCTCGCTCTGGCCCGCGAGGTCGACCAGAAGTACACCAAAGAAGTGTGCGGGGAAATCGAGAGCCTGGACCGCGCCTTCGATCGGGCGGCGATCCACCTGGTCGCCATCACCGCGCCGCCCCCGCAGACGACCACGCCGGACGAGGTCGTGCTGCGCGACGGGTGGGCGCAGATCCTCTCGCGCCGCGACCACCTCGCCCACCAGTGCGTCGAGGTCGCGAGGATGTGGGACGGCGGGAAGTTCTTCCCCTACACCACCGTCGCCGAGCTCCGGCCCGATCGCTGCGTGTACTCCGCTGAGTTCATCGCCCGGCTCCAGCCCGCCGTGCCGACCGTCGGCCACACCATCTGCAGAACGCCGGCCACACGCACGTGGAACGACCCCGCCACCGACGCGCCGGCCGCCGCAGGGCTGGGCGAGCTCGTCTACGCGGCCATCCCGCTCCGCCTCCCCACGACGTCACAGCTCTCCCAGGTCATCCTGCACAGGCGCCAGGTGTGGGTCCGCACCGGTGACGGCACCCTCTACCTTGCGCCCGCGCACGCTGGCAACGGCATCCTGTGGGGATACAGCGGTGGCGGCCCCCGCACCCTCGCCCAGCTCCTCCACCGGCTCCTCGACGACATCACCGCTCCCGCCCCCCGCACCAGTGACCCCGACGACGACGTGCCCCGCGGCCTGACCGACCTGATCATCCACACGCCCCGGGACGCTGGGGCCGTCTACAGCCGCGCGGACCTGGTCGCGGCCTGCCGGGGCGCATGAGGTCACCAGCTCATGCGCAGGTCCTCCTCGTGTAGTCGGCGGGTCACGTGGCCGAGCACGTCGCCGATGGCGCGGGGCGTCAGGGGCCGCAGCAGCGCCATGATCTGCTCGACCTCCTCGGTCGGCTCGCTCACCGCTGTGGGCCGGTACGGCGGGGCGGGCAGGCGCGTTCGCGCCGCCTCGGGAAGGCCGTGCTCGACGGCCACGCGCAGCACGAGGGCCTTGACCCATGCCTCCCGCTCGTCACGGTGCTCGAACAGGCCGGGCCACTCCTGCTCGATGCGCGCCTTCGCCGCATCGATCAAGACCCGCATCTTCTCCCGGTAGAAGGCCTCGCGCGCTCGCCACTGGCTGGGCCGGTCCCCGTCCGGATGGTGGGGATGCACCAGTTCGGTCCACCGCTCGGCAAACTCCTGCATCGCCTCGGTCGTCTCGAGGCTCGACATGCTGCGCTGGGACGACTCGCTCCGGCCGAACGGCAACTGGGGGGTAGGCATGAGCCCATCCAACCGTCCCCGCCGCGGCACGCCCAGCCGAGCCGCATGGGAAGATAGAGTCTCATCGCCCCTGTGAGGGGAACCACCCGACCGTGATCAGCTTCGGGAGCCCTCATGGATACAACCGTGTCGCGGCCGTACACCGCCTACAAGATCGGCGAGGAACTCGCTTATCCCGACGGCGCGTGGATCGTGACCAGAGCCTGGCACATGGACGTCGAAGACGGCAGCTCGTTCCACATGCCGTTCGACGAGGGCCGGGTCTACTTCGCCGAGGTACGCCGTGCAGGGCCTGGGGAAGCGCCCGTCACCGAGGCCCGGGTCGAAGCCAAGCGGATCGGCTCCCTCATGGACGACTCGGTGTTCCTGTGGGCGAGCTCCTGGTTTCCCGACCTGGAAGGCCCGCTGCCCGGGGGCGTATCCCGCGTCGACCGCGATCAGACGAGCCTCCGGGACCTGGCCGCTCTGCCGTTCTACCTCGCCGAGACCTTCGTCCCCCACCGCGTCACCGACCCCCGCCAGGCCCTGTTCCGCAACCACGTGCGCGTCGACGCCGACGCCAGCATCATTTAGAACTCCTAACAAAATGTGTCTATCGGGCGACGTGTGGTGACGTGATGGTGTTGCATCCG